>MUCI01000056.1 GCA_002816575.1 SAR202 cluster bacterium Casp-Chloro-G2
CCGGGACCTACCGGTCAGCGAGAAAGAAGGCCGCCGCGATCTTACGGCGGCCTTCTTTTTATCAAGCCGGCGCGGGTGACCTAGATCATCCGGGAGCCGCCGTCGACCACTAGAGTCTGTCCAGTCATGAAATCGCTGTCCGGCGAGAGCAGGAAAACCACCGACCCGACCAGGTCGGCGGGCGTCTGGTCCCGCTTGATCGACCGGGCGCCCAGCCGCCGAGGGTTATTCGCTAAGAATTCCCGGGTCGGCTCATCCGTGCTCATAGTGAACCCGGGCGCGATGGCGTTGACGTTGATGTTGTGACTGCCCAATTCCCGGGCCAGCGACCTGGTGAGTCCGATCAGGCCCGCTTTGGAGGTGACGTAATGGGCTGCAAAGTTGCCGCCGTAGTAGATGGTGCTGGAAGAGATATTGACGATCTTGCCGGCCCGTTCCAACTTCATGAAAGGCACTACCGACCGGCAGCAGAGAAAGGCCCCGCGCAGGTTCACCGACATCATCCGGTCCCATTCGTCCAAAGGGATCTGCTCAAAGGCCACCCGGGCCATAACCTGGGGCCGTTGATAGAAGGCCGCGTTGTTTACCAAGCCGTCGACCCGGCCAAAACGGTCCACCGTACCCCGGACCAACCTCTCGACGTCCGACACCTCTGAGACGTCGGTCCGGATCGAGACCACTTGCTTACCGCCAGCCACCATTGACGCGGCCAATGCTTGCCCGGCGGGTTCGTCCACGTCCGCGATAATCACCTGGGCCCCTTCTTCAGCCAGGGATTCGACATAGGTACGCCCGATCCCATTGGCGCCGCCGGTCACGATGATGACCTTGCCCGTTAGCCGGTCCATAACTTTGCTCCCCTGCCAGGTGATTTTCGGGTGATTTATTACGGGTGATTTGATAAGGAATGCTCCCGCCTCGCCCGTTGACCGGGCGGGTCCTTGATATTGAAACACCCAAAAGTTGTTATGACCGACATGATTCGGAAGGATGGTCCCAGCTTTTGGTCTGGGTTAATGCCAGAATCCTGCCCATTATAGCAACCGATTGAATCGTAAACGCAGGTGTATCCGGCGATAGCAAGAAAGTTTATGTGAATACGGTCCGGTGCCGGGCTGGTCAAATCCGCAGAGATGCGTGCTACACTAACCCGCATTAAGCTGGGCAACATCATTTGGCTCCGTAGAGGTGCCCCATGACCACAACATCGGCTGTCAGCGTCACCGTTTGGTACGACTACACTTGACCCTACTGTTACGTCGGCCTGGGTAGGCTCGACATGTTGGCCAAGGAGTTGTCATTCCAGGTTGAGCGGAAGCCGTACCTGTTGCGGTCCGAACGCCCCCCCGGAGGGCGAACCTCGCCGCCTGTTTGACGGAGAAACGGAAACCGACCTGAACCCCGAGATGCAGGAGAGAGCTAGAGGCGTGAGTTTGACCATGCGCCGCCCGCGGTGGTCGCCCAACACCCTGCGCGCCCACGAGGCCACGGCGTACGCCAAGGAACAGGGGAAGGACGACCGCTTCCACCATCTTGCCGCCGCGGCCTACTGGGAAAATGGGGCCGATATCAATGACTTGAACGTACTGAAGGGCGTCGTCGAGGCCGCTGGCATGGACTGGCCGGACCTGGCCCCACGCATCGAATCCGGCCAGTACCGTGATGCGGTCATTCGCGATTACGAAGCGGCCAAGGAGTTGGGAGTGAGCGGCACCCCCACCTACTTGATCGGCGGCGAACTCCACCGGGGCGACGTTAGCATCGACGAATTGCGCGGCGCGATAAGCGCAGCCTCCTCTGATTAACCCAGCCAGGGCCGGGCTTGGACGATATTGCTCGTGACTCTTGATTCCACGGTGCTCGTCATTGGGGCGGGTATCTTCGGGCTGACCGCGGCGTTGGAGCTGCGGCAGCGGGGCCATCAGGTGACAGTGGCCGACCCTGGACCGGTGCCCCACCCTTTGGCGGCGTCCAATGATATTAGCCGCATGGTTCGCATGGACTACGGCGCCGACGGCCTCTATTCTTCGCTGGGCGCGGAGGCCATCGAGGGCTGGCGCCGCTGGAATGCCCAATGGGGCCGGGAGCTTTACCACGAAGACGGCTTCCTGCTGATGACCAGCGTGCCCATGGTCCCCGGTGAGTTCGAGCAGGACTCTTTCAGCCTGCTTACCGGCCGGGGCTTCCCCTTGGAGCGCCTGCCTGCCGGCGGTTTGGCGCAAAGGCATCCCCACTGGAACTCCGAGCGCTACATCGACGGTTATTTCAACCCCAGGGCCGGTTGGGCCGAAGCCGGTGAGGTCGTCGCCAGCCTGGCCAAGGACGCCGCCAGCGCTGGGGTGTCTATCGTCACCGGATTCCAAGCCGTAAGGCTGCTGCAAGAGGGCGGCCGGGTTACAGGGGCAGTATCTTCGGACAATGCCGAACTCCGGTCCGACCAGGTGGTGGTTGCGGCCGGGGTGTGGACCACCGCATTGCTGCCCGAACTGGCAGACCGCATGTGGCCGGTGGGACAACCGGTCTTCTACTTCAAGCCGCCAAACGCCAACAGCTACCGGGCGCCGTCATTGTCCACCCTGGGGCGCGGACATCCCCCGCAGCGGCTGGTACGGCTTTCCAGCCAACGCAGACGGCGTGATCAAGATGGCCAATCACGGGCCGGGCAGGCGGGTCAAGGCTGATGCACAGAGGGTGATAATCGCCTCGGAAGAAGCCTACTGCCGGGCTTTCCTGGCCGAGTCACTGCCACTGCTGGCTTCTCTTCCCATGCACGGCAGCAAGCTGTGCCTCTACTGCGACACCTGGGACGGCGACTTCTGGATCGGCCGTGATCCGGAGCGGCAGGGCCTGGTGGTGGCGACCGGGGGCAGTGGGCACGCCTTCAAGTTCGCCCCGGTGCTGGGCGGGCTGGCCGCCGATGCGCTGGAAGGGGTGGAGAACGATTACAGCCAGCGGTTCGCTTGGCGTCCCCTCGGCCAGATCAAGAGCGAGGCTATCCGCTACGACGGCGGATAGGTCTTCGGCCCCGGATTGGGCGGACTTTTCTATTTTAGAGCGGCGGCTGGAAGTTCCTGGAGCCGGGGATTAACCTCTTTGGCAAAGAGCCGCATGCTCTTCTCAACCTCATCGTAGGGCATCCCGCCGAAGCTGAAAGCCGCCAGGAATGAGTCGGCGCCGGTCCTTGCCCGCGTGTCCATGATCTTCTGGTAACACTGCTCCGGCGTGCCCCATACCTGTAGGTCAAGGAAGAAGTCCTTCACGTCCTGGTCGCCGTACTGGTCGATCTTCTCGGTGAACTTCCCGTAGTATTCGTAGCCCTTGGTCGTCTTCAGATGGTCGCTGTGGAATTCGTAATGGTCCATTATCGATTCCCAGTATTCCCCGACGTACTCCGTGGCCATCGCCCGCGCCACGTCTTCGTCCTCGTGACAGAAGGTGAAGCCGACAACGATAGGCGGCGGGGCCGGTGAGCCGTTGACCTCTTGGAATATCTCCCGGTACGACTTCAACTCTGACTCTACTTCGCTCCAGGGCTTCTGGGGGATGATCAGCATGCCCAGCCCCAACTGGGCCAAGGCCAAAGAGGACTCGGGAGACACGGCGGCGGCGTAGGTCCGGCCCCGGAAACTCTTGAACGGCTTGGGGCGGATGTCCACCCTGGACTGCTTGATGAACTCCCCGTCCAGTTCCGCCACGCCTTCATCCAAGGCCTGGACCAACATCTTGGCGCCTTCCGCGAACCTGGTGCGTGATTCGGCCATGTTTACGTTGAAGCCTTCGAACTCCACGCGGCCCAAGCCGCGGCCCACGCCGACCACCGCCCGGCCTCCGCTGAGATGGTCCAAAACCGAGAATTGCTCGGCGATCCTCACCGGGTTGTGCCACGGCAGCACGACCACCATGCTGCCAAGCTGGACCTTTTCCGTGCGCCCGGCCATGTAAGAAAGGAACTGCAGAACGTCGGGGCACATGGTGTAGTCGGTGAAGTGGTGCTCCACTCCCCAGATGGACTGGAACCCCAGGGGCTCCGCCAGGTCGGCCAGGCGCAGCTCGTTCTGGTAGACCTCCAGGTCGGTGCGGGACCGGAGGCGGTTCTGGAAGAAGATCGACGATCCGACGTGCATCAGGTGACTCCAGCGGCCATTACGGAATGGGGGCGAATTGCCATCGTGAGTTGCGACTCAGTCTACAGTTCCGGGTCTTGGTCCGTCCACCGATAAAAAAACGGCAGGGTACTGCCCTGCCGCTTCTACGTTTGACCTATCGTCCGTGTGCCTGGAATCTAAGCGCTTTCGGAGAAACCGCCGGCGACGATGCCTGCCCGGCTGCAATCCTCGTCTTCTTGAGCGGTGCCGCCGCTGCCACCGACAGCGCCGACGAGCTCGCCGTTCTTAAAGACCGGCAGCGCGCCCTGGCCGGGAATCATGTGGCCGCCCTCCATGGCCATGAACGCCCGGAAGATGGGGGCCTGGGAGTTTTCGGTCAGCTTGCCGCTGGCGGTCCCAAAACTGGCCGCCGCCACCGCCTTGCCACGGGACACGGCTGGGGTGCGCCAGGGGGCCCCGTCCATCTTGAACATGGTGATCAGGTCACCCCGCGGGTCGACCACCGAGATGCTCATCTTAACCCCTAACTCTATGACCTTGGCCTTGGCCCCGGCCAAAATAGCTTCGGCTTCCGCAAGTGTCAATGTAGCCAAAATGCCACCTCCATAAATTGGGCTCTCTTGGAATCGCGTGTTCCGGGAGTCACGCGTATAGGCGCGACCACCGGGCAACATTGTAGGTGACAGGTAGGTTTGGGGAAAGAGGGGTAACTAAAAACGGGGAGGTTTTGTCATTCGAAGCCTCCCCGTTGCGCCATGGGTCAGATCAGGTTTAATGAATCGGCCAGCTGCCTACTGGAATGTCACGATTGGCGACAGCGGGGCCAGGTCACCACCGTTGAATTGCCCTGGAGTGGTCTTGGTGAGGATATCCACCAGAGTGCTTGCGTTGAAGGCGGAGATGCTTTCTAAACCCAGGGGCATGGTGCCGGCAGCGCCCTCCCGCAGTTTGAACCTGACCACGGCCACGGGACCGCTTCCGGTCATGCCGTCCACGTCGATTATCCCGGCCCAGAGGCGGCCCGGTCCCGGCGAACTGGAGTCGATGAGGGCCTTTCCGGCCAGCGTTCCCCGCTCCAATTGGGCGAATTCCAACTTGGCCGGGTCAAATGTCAGTATGAACTCCAAACTACCCACATTGCTGGCCCGGGTGGCCAGGATGGGCACGGAGATCATCTTGGGGGTCGCGACCACCACTGGATCAGGCGCCGCCGTGGCCGTGGGAGCTGCCCTTGGGGTTGCCGTTGGCTTGCCGACCGCCGCCGGTGTGGGGGTCGAAGACCCGCCCACCCGGTCCGGGCCGCCGTCGCTGCCGCCACCTCCGCCGAGAACTCCCACGGCGAACAGGAGGCCGATCAACAGCCCTACTCCGGCGATCGACCCAACCACCCATTTCCAACTGGAGGCTAATCCAATGAACGCAACTTCCAACAACCAGCGCATCTGCTGCTCCCCTAACTCGGCCGAGCCATGTTTGAGATTATCCGGGCATCTTTTATCATAATGGGCGCGCCATGTTTAAGATTATCCGCGCATCTTCAACAGTAACTTTGCCGTCATCGTTGACGTCTAGCGATAGGTCTGGCGTCAATAGGTTGGACGCCATCTTCAGGGCCATCAGAGCGTCCATCGCGGTGATCAGGCTGTCCCCTCCGCCGTCGCCCTGTATCTTGGTGCCCACCTTGAAGTCGGCGCCAACCAACTCCACCGCCAACGGGCCGCTGGCAGAGTGGTTCACCAAGGCATCGGACAGTGTTATCGGGCTGACAGCCCCCTCGGAGCCAATGACCTGGAATTGCACCACGGCGGCCGTCCCTCCAGGTCCGTCGCCCTGGGTTAGGGCAAAGCCGAACCTGACCTGTCCCCGGGTATCTGTGTCGTAGCTGAATGAGTTTGGATTCATCCTGGACCCACGTTCCACCGCGACCACCCTCAGAGAATCGGGGTCGTAATTCATGGTGAATCCCATGCTGGTGATTCCTTCGGCCTGGTTCAACTCCACCGGCACCCGCACGATGCTGCCGGTGGGCGACACCCGAGATTTGAGGACCAAGGCTGTGCCGCTTGGGGTGACGACCTTGGGCTGAGGTTCCGTGGCGGGCGGCTCGGGAGTCGGTTTCGTGACCTTGGGAGCAACCGGCCTGGCATCGCTCTCACGGTTCACAGTTATGTGATAGGTCCCCACGGCTTTGGCCACCCTGCCGGAGGCTGAGACGGCCAGGGTGTACCAACCGGTCGCCGGGGCCTTCCATTCCAGGGATTGGTCCAGCCCGAAGTTGGAGGTGCTGAACCCGGCGGCCTGGTTCTCCACCGAGAACCGCACGCCTTCAGCGGTGCCCAAGGTTACGTCTACGGTGTACTTAGTTCCCGCATCGGCAGGGAAACGGAAGTAGTCATAGTCGTTGGCCGGGCTGATGGCCCCGGCGATGGCGTTGCCAAAGCCGATGCGCGTGCCCTCCTCGGGCAGATCACTGTGCCGGTCTTGCAGCGTGGTGTCGGGCGTGATCTTGAGCGAGTAGGTGCCGGTGGGTTCCGCCGCCTTCGGCGAGGCTGAAACCTTTACGAAGTAGGTCGCCGAGTTTGAGGCGGTCCAGCGGACGATATTACTCTCCCCAAAATTTCTGGCGCCGGCTTCCGGGATGCCGTCCAGGTTGGTTACTTCCAGTGAGACCGAAGTTGCTGATCCGTAGGTCAGGTCAAATTCGTATTCCACGCCCCGCTCGGCGGGGAAGGAGAAGTAATCCAGGTCGGATTTAGGACTGATAGCCCCTTGGTAGATGGTGCCGAAGCTGACCGGGGTGCCGCTTGCGGCTGTGTCCAGATGCCGGTCTTCCAGGCTGGTGTTCGCCGTAACCGTCAACGAATAGGTGCCGATGCCCTGGGATGCCTGCGGGGAATAAGACACCACCACATAGAATGTTCCCGTGCTAGCCGCGGTCCAACCCAAGGCGGTGCCCAACCCGTTGGTGCTGCTCAATGTGTCACCGGCGGCGTTCTCGATCGAGATGACAGCGCCGTTGGCGGTGATCAGGTCCATGCTCACCGAATAGTTGACTCCCCGTTCCGTTGGGAAGGAGAAATAGTCGCGGTCGGTCTCCGGGCTGATGGCGCCCTGATTGGCGCTGCCAAAGCTGATGGCCGAAGCCAGGGCCGGAATCTCGCCGTGATGGTCCTGCAGCGTGGTGTCGCTGCTCAGGTTCAGCGAGTAGGTGCCAATAACATTCGGGACCTGAGGCGAGGCCGAAACTACTGCCAGATAGCTGCCGCTGGCCGGCGCAAGCCACTCCAGGCTGGTCCCCACGCCACCGTTGGAGGCCAGGCTGATCTCGTCGGTGTTAAGGATGGTCAATTCGACGCCGTCTGCGCTGCCCAGCGACACGTCGAGCATATACTTCACGCCGCGCAGGGCCGGGAACGAGAAGTAGTCCCGGTCGTCGGCGGGGCTGATGGACCCCTGGTGGGCATTGCCGAAGCTGATCACCGTTGCTCCGGCGATGGTCTGGGAATGCTGGTCCATGAGGTTAGTTTCGGCGTTCAGCTTGATCGCGTAGGTGCCGTTGGAGTCCCGCACCCGGCTGGTGCCGGTAACCGAGATGTAATAGGTATTGTCGCTGGGAGCGATCCAATCCAGGGTGTTGCCGATGCCGTCGCTGGTCTTTTCCAAGCCGTCGAAGGGAGACCGGATGGCAATCTCGACGCCCTCTGAGGTGCCCAGATCAACCTCCACGTTGTACCTCACGCCGCGCCGTGCCTGAAACGAGAAGTAATCGTAGTCGTCGCCGCCGTCCACGGTGTTGGCCAGCTTGGGCTGGTTGCTCCAAGGGCTGATGGCTCCTTGGTAGATGTTGCCCGGCGATATCTGGGTGGCCCCGTTCCGGCCTTCGGAATGGCGGTCAATGAAACGCGTGTCCTCAAATCCGCTTAGTGTGTAATCACCGAGGTAGAAGGAGTCGTCGAAGTTGTTGATGGTGCCCGACACTTCTACGTAATAGGTGTCGGTGGTGCGGGCGGTCCAATTTACGGTCTTCCGGCCGCCTTCGATGCTCAAGTCCTGACCCGGAGACCCGCCGTTGCCTCGGGCTAGAGAATTAATGATGGCGATATTGGCGGCCACCACCGTGGTCTCGTCCAAAACAAAGGTATATTGGACACCGCGCTGGGCCTGGAAGGAGAAATAGTCAACGTCGAAGAGGATGTCAGATGGGTCGATTACCCCGGCGACGGCGCCAGCGCCGATCTTGATGCTGGTTGAAGTGAACCGGTAATCGCCGTGGTCGTCGTCGGCGTAGGCAGGGTATTGGCTGGAGAAGAAAGCCGCCACAATGATCGTTAGCAGCACCAGCGTCATCGTCAGCAGATGTGTTGATTTACGCATACCCCTACTCCCTTCCTCCGCCACCTCGCGCTCACCACGGGGGCTGCTCCACGGTCATCTTTGGACACGCGGGACCGAATGAGCGGGCGTCCGCACACTCCCGCAGACGCGGTCAGGAGAGCAGACGTTCCGCTGTTAGCATTGAAATTTGGTTGCATTTTAAGATTAATATTAAATTATAGTCAATTGAATACGACACCAGATAACACGATAATCACGCGCCACCACAAGAATGGCGAAGGATGATTGGAAGGTATTGGCGTCTGGCGGCGGGGGTGAACCGGTCAGGGCGCGTAGATGTCCGTTTGGGGGTAAAAAGCGTACCAGCCGAACCAGTATGCCTCCCGGCTGGGCAGCCGGTCCAAGGACCGGGCGGCGCCGTCCAGGCTGACCAGAGCGTCGTCCTCAGCCCGCCATTCCACGCCATCCTCGTCGGTCACAACCATCATCCGGCCCGGCCCGGTCCGGGCCGGAGTGAACACATGGTTACCCCGGCCGTAGGCCCTAACCCCGCCGCCGGACCCAGGCGATAGGACGACCACGTTCTGGCCGCCCAATTCGTCGTTGAGCGCGGTTGGCGAGGCGAATACCGACAGTGGGTACGCCCTGGCTTCATCGCCGACAACGAGGCCAAAAACCGGTTCTTTGGTTTCCAACTCGGCGCTGCGCAGCGGGACCGGGAACATGGTCGTTGTCTGGTTGCGGTAGGCGAAGTAAGCGGAGTCGTTCTGGGACTCGGGGGAATAACTTTCTGCCGGATACCTGCCGGTTTCCGCGTTCAAGACGGTGGTGTCCGGGTGTTCCGCCACCCAGTCGGCCCAAAACGTGAGGGTCATGGGCAGCACCTCCAGTTCCAAGCCGCTGCCGACCAGCGGGCCAACCGCGGGCACGCCCCGAAATTGCTGCCACAGCGTCTCCGTCTTGCGGTCGTACATCAGTTTGTTGCTGCGGTAGAGGAAGCCGGAGGTGCCGAACTCCACCCTTTCGCCGTTGATCTCCGTGGAATACACGATTCCAGAGCCGCAGAGGGTTCAATAAGCCAGGGCGAAGGGCACGCCTCCCAGGATGTCGTTGGCCATCTCGTGACGGTTCAAGATGCGTAGTGGATAGGCCCGGTGCTCGCCGTTGATGGACACTCCGAAGACCCGGTCGCCCGGGAGCAGGTAATCGGCGTCTTCCGCAGAGACCACGGGTGGGTCGCTCAGGTCGGGGATGCCGTCCTTGGCCACACCTCCCCAAACGATCTCTTCCAGCCGGATATCCGATCTCACGCCGTCATAGATGAAGCCGCCCAGACCGGGGTCCACGATGGCGTATAACCGGCCCTTCCATCCGGCGAACCCCGGCGGCGGCCGTACCTGAGGGTTGTTGCCCAGCCACTCGACCCACCACTGCCACTCATTCTGCTCTGGCGGGAAGACCATCACGTCTTCCGGCGGCACGTTGTCTTTGAGCCGGGACAGGAAGGAGGTCATGTTGATGATGGCTTCATCGTCGTTCTGAAAGCGGAGGAACTCCAGCAGCACCGGGATGTAGGTCTGGTTCCCGGAATAAGCCATCTTGCGGGCGACCTTGGCCAGGGGCAGCTCCAGGGAGGCCAGCATCAACCCGGTAGGGTCGTCGGGCAGTCCGGTCAGGTCCACCTCTCCGGGCATCGGCTCGATGGGTATCACGGCCCCGGGCCCGGATGTGGCCGGGACGGGCGTGCCGCCTCCGCCCGGCGAACAGGCCGCCACCAAAAGCGCCGCAGCCGTCGCCGCCAGCCAGACTGGCCGCCGATGTTTTGGCTTATGAGACAACCGCAATGGGCCGGACCTCTCTAAGCGTTCAGCTTTGGGACTGCACCGGGAGGATACGAGTCGTGACGCCGGGCGCCCGATACGTTTGTTCGATGCATGGGGCGGTGAAAGGATGCGCCTGGTCGGGGGCGGTACTACTGGGACTCGCGGAATAACTCGCGGCCGATGAGCATGCGGCGTATCTCGCTGGTGCCGGCGCCGATCTCGTACAGTTTGGCGTCCCGCAACAGGCGGCCGGTGGGCGACTCGTTGACGTAGCCGATGCCGCCCAGGGTTTGCACGGCTTGCAGGGCGGTCTGCGTGGCCTGTTCGGCACTGAAGAGCAGGCAACCGGCGGCGTCTTTGCGGCTGCTCTCGCCCCGGTCGGCAGCCCGGGCCACGGCGTAGACGTAGGACTGGCACGCGGAGATGGCGGTGTACATATCGGCCAACTTGGCCTGGACCAACTGGAACTCTCCGATGGGCTGGCCGAATTGTTCGCGTTGGTGGACGTAGGGCAAAACCGCGTCCAAACATGATTGCATGATGCCCAGTGGGCCGCCGGCCAGCACCAGCCGCTCGAAGTCCAGGCCGCTCATCAGCACCCGGACACCGTGGTCAACCTCGCCCAGCACGTTCTCCTCGGGCACCTCGCAGTCCTGAAAGACCAACTCGGACGTGCTTGAGCCGCGCATCCCGAGCTTGTTCAGCTTGGGCGACGCCCGGAACCCGGCAAACGCCTTCTCGACGAGAAAGGCGGTTATGCCGTGGGAGCCGGCCTGGGGGTTGGTCTTGCCGTAGACCACCAGAGTGTCGGCTTCGGGTCCGTTGGTGATCCACATCTTGCTGCCGTTCAGAACGTAGCGGCCGCCCTTCTTCTCGGCGCGGAGGGCCATGCTGATCACGTCGGAGCCGGCCTCAGCCTCGCTCATCGCCAGCGCGCCGACATGCTCCCCGGATATCAACTTGGGCAGATAACGCCGTTTCTGGCCGTCGTTGCCGTTGCGGAAGATCTGGTTGACGCACAGGTTGGAGTGGGCGCCGTAGCTCAGGCCCACGCTGGCCGACCCGCGGGAAATCTCCTCCATGGCGATGGTGTGGGCCAGATAGCCAAGGCCCGCGCCGCCGTACTCCTCGGAGACGGTGATGCCCAAAAGCCCCAACTCGCCCAGCTTGGGCCACAGGTCCCGGGGAAATTGGTCGGTCTGGTCGATCTCCGCGGCTCTGGGTGCGATCTCCTGAAAGGAGAAACTTCGCACCGTATCCCGGATGATGTCGATGGTCTCACCCAGCGAGTGGTCCAAAGCGCTGTACAGCGGCCGTCGGGATGTCATGGGCTCGTCTCCCTGAGGGCGGGGTTTTACGGCGTGCGCCGGTCGATTATACGGCGGGCCTTGAACTGGGTGCGTTCGAACTCGCCGGCCGGTTTCAACTCAACCGCCACGCTGACACCGATGGCCCGGCGCAGCTCTCCGGTGAACCGTTCCCGGAGCGGCGCCAACGCCGCAGGATCGAATTCTTGGCCGGCGAACGCGTTGCCCAGGACCTCGGCTTGGACGGTGAGGCGGTCCATCTGGCCCGGTTCCCGCTCCAATACCAGCCGGAACTCGCCGCCGAACTCGTCCATACCCCGGAGTATGTCTTCGATGCGCGAGGGAAAAACGTTCTGCCCCCGGACGATGATCATGTCGTCCACCCGCCCGTAGATGCCCGACACCAGGGTGGGATAGGTGCGGCCGCAGGGGCAGTCCACCATGTCCCAGCGGGCGATGTCCCCCGACCAGTAGCGGATCATGGGCTGGGAGGTGCGTTCGGTGTGCGAGTAGATGGGCACGCCTTCCTCTCCCATCGGCAGCACCAGCTTGGACTGAGGGTCGACCAACTCGGTGTAGACGATGTCTTGCCACAGATGCATACCGCCTGCCAGGTGGCGGCAGCCCGAATTGCTCATCCAGGGCGTCATCTCGGCCATGCTGCCCTGGTCCACGACGTAGCAGCCGAAGGTCTCCTCGATCAGACGGCGGGTGGCTGGGACGCTGGCCCCCGGCTCCCCGGAGAAGAACATGAACCTAAAGGCGAAGTCCTCTTTGGGGTCCAGCCCCATCTGGCGGGCGGTCTCGGCCAGGTAGAGGGCGTAGGAGGGCGTGGCGTAGAGCACGGATGGCTTCACCATCGCCGACCACTCGACCGCGCGCTCGGTCTGTCCCGGAGCGCCGCTGCCGAAGGGGAAACAGGCTGCTCCCAGCCGTTCCGCGCCGACCAACGCGCCCCAACTGCCAACGTAAAGGCTGAAGACAGCGGCCACCATGACCGTGTCGTTGGCACGCAAACCCGCGCCCCAGAGGATGCGGGCATGGGCCTCCGCGATGCGGTCCCAGTCGTCCTTGCCCACGCCAAACACGGTGGGGCGGCCGGTGGTGCCCGATGTGCCGTGCACCCGGAAGATATCTTCCGGCGGGATGCAGAGGAACCGGCCGTAGGGCGGGTGGTCCACCTGTTCCTGGCGGATGTTCTCTTTGGTCAGGATGGGCAGTTGGGCGAACTCTTCCAGGCTGGCCAGGTTGGCCGGGTCCACGGGCGCGTCCCGGTAGAACTCCTGGTAGAAGCCCGAATTTTGGAAGGCGTAACGCACCTGGGCTTGCAGCTTGGCCAATATGTGCCGGTCCCGCTCGCCGGGCGGCATGGTCTCCAGGTCGGGCGACCAGTATTCCTGGTCCGGGCTGGGGTGGTAGCTGTCAGGGTATTTGGGGGGCCATTCCATAGGTGCAGTCTCTTGCCCAGGGATGGGTAGCCAAGCCTGGTTTTCTAGTCTTGTTGGGGTACGGGGTTATGCCTGTGGCGCGGACCGGCCCCGGCTCACCTGTTGGATGATGAAATCGGTCATGCTGGTGGTATAGCTGCCAACCGGGAAGACTCCTTGAACGCCCATCTTTTCCAACGGTTCCACGTCGTCTTCCGGGATGGTGCCGCCGACCATCAGCAGAACGTCGCCGGCGATGCCTCTTTCTTTGAGGGCGTTGATCAGCCGGGGTATCAGACGCATGTGCGCCCCGGAGAGGATGCTGATGCCCACGACGTCCACGTCTTCTTGCAGGGCGGTCTGGGCTACCTGGTCCGGCGTGACCCGCATGCCCATGTAGACCACCTCCATCCCGGCGTCCCGCATGGCCCTGGCGATGACCTTGATGCCCCGGTCATGTCCGTCCAAGCCCAACTTGGCCAAGAGGACTTTTATGTTGGCGGTCTGAGAGACCAAGGCTCAGGCAGCTTCCCGGTCAGAGTAGGAGACGATAGAGACCTCGGTCTGAAGGGCTTTCAGCCGGGTCAGCAGAGTTGTGAGTTGATCGGTGACCTTGCCGGACACAAATGGTTCATGGCAGCTACGGCAACTCTCGGCCGGAACATCTTTAACCACGACCACCGTGCCTTCGAAAACGAAGGGCACTGCGGAAACGCCGTCTTTCAGCCGTCCACCGCACAATAGGCAGGTTTTAAGATCTTCTGATACCAAGTCTAAAACACCCCTGGGTCCACGTACTCGCCGTAGACTTCGCGCAAAGTATCGAGGATCTCGCCCTCGGTGGCCAGGGCGGTAACCGCCTCCAGCACCGGCGGCATCAGGTTCTTGTCGTCGTGGGCGGACTGCTTCAACGAAGCGAGGGCAGACTTAACGTCGGCGGCGCTGCGACCCCCCTTGGTCTCGGCCAGCCGGCCCTTCTGCCATTCCTCTTCTTCTGGGTCGAACTGGAACAGTTCCAGTTTCTGTTGGTTCTCCGATCGGTACTGGTTCAGGCCCACGACTACCTGAGCGCCGCTCTCGATTCTGAGTTGGTATTCGTAGGCCGATCGGGCGATCTCCATCTCGATGTACCCGGTGTCGATGGCCTGGAGCATGCCGTCCTTGAGCGAGCCGTTGCCCATCTCTTTTATCTTGTTGATGTAGACCCAGGCCCCCTCCTCCATGTTGTCGGTCAGGCTTTCCACGAAATACGACCCGCCCAGGGGGTCCACCGTCCCGGCCACTCCCGACTCGTGGGCCAGGATCAACTGAGTGGCCAGGGACATGCGCATGGCTTCCTCTGATGGGATGTCGAAGGCTTCATCGAAACCGCTGACGTGGAGCGATTGGGTGCCGCCCAAGACCGCGGCCAACGCCTGCAAAGTGCCGCGGGCGATGTTGTTCTGCGGGTCCTGCCGCATCAGGGTGGAGCCAAGGGTCTGGGTGTGGAACCGCAGCCGCATGGACTCGGGCTGTTGGGCCTGGTACCGGTGCTTCATGATGCGCGCCCACATGCGCCGCGCCGCCCGGTATTTGGCCACCTCTTCGAATACGTCGTTGTGGCAGCCGAAGAAGAACGACAGCCGGGGGGCGAAGCTGTCCACCGGCAGTCCCCGTTCCAAGGCCGATTCCACATAGGCCATGCCCTGGGCGATGGTGAAGGCCAACTCCTGCACGGCGTCGGATCCGCTCTCGCGGATGTGGTAGCCGGAGATGGAGATGGTGTACCAGTTGGGCACGTGGTTGGTGCAGAATTCCACGATGTCGGTGGTCAGCTTCAGGGAAGGACCCGGCCCCAGAGCAAAGGTCTTTTGGCCGTGGAACTCTTTCAACGAGTCGTTCTGGACGGTGCCCCGAAGCGCGCCCCAGTCCACCCCCCGTTTCTGGGCCACTGACAGGAACATGCCCATCAGCACGATGGCGGGGTGGTTGATGGTCAGGGACACGCTGACTTTGTCCAATGGTATGTCCAAGAACAGGTCGTCAATGTCGCGGACCGAGTCGATTGCCACGCCCAGCCGCCCAACTTCTCCCTCGGCAAGTTCGTGGTCCGAGTCGTAGCCGGTCAGAGTGGGGTGGTCGAAGTCGGTGCTGATGCCGTTCTGGCCGTGTTCCAGCAGGAACCGGTAGCGTTCGTTGGTGGCCTGCGCCGTCCCGAAGCCGGCGATCTGACGCCGGGTCCACAGCCGCCCTTGGTACATGTTGGGATAGGGCCCGCGGGTGAATGGGAATTCGCCGGGCTGGCCCAGGTCGCGGGCGAAGTCGTTTCCGGCGATGTCGGCCGGCGTGTACACGGGCTTCACCTCCAGCCCCGACAGACTGCGGTTCGGTTGTACCTCTGATTGGTCGGCCATCGTATCTATCCATTGCGCAGGGGTCCCGGTTGACGGAGACCCCTGCAGTGTTGCTCGATTGCTGGCTTTACCCGATGCGGACGTACTTGTCCACGCTCTTCCCGGCGCCCAGGGACAGGTACAGGTCGCCGTGGGCATCGACCCAAGAACCGTGGGCCGAGATGCACTCGAACCGCTCCAGCACCTTGCCGTCGCCGTCCAGCACGCTCATCTGGGCCGGGTGGGTGTCGTCGGGCCGCTCGCTGGTGTAGAAGATGCCCTCGCTGTCTTGAGAGATGTCCAGGGGACGCTGCATGTCGGTCCACATGGTCACATACTCACCGTCGGGAGAGAACACCTGCACCCGGCTGTTCTCACGGTCGCAGAGATATATCTGCCCGTCCTGGCCCACGATCAGGCTGTGGGGCAGGTGGAACTGGTTGGGGCCGCCCTTGCCCGGCTCGCCCCAGGATGAGATCAGGTCGCCGGCCGCCGAGAACCGGTGGACTCGGGCGTTGCGGTAGCCGTCGGATATATAAAGGTCGCCGTTGGGGGCGGGGACCATCTCGGTCACGTAGTTGAACGGGCCTGCCGACCTGGGGCAAACATCGCCGGCCTTCTCGCAGCCGGTGTCCGAGTACTCGCCCTTGGTGCCGATGGACAGCATGGGTTTGCCGTCCAGGGTGGTCTTCATGGCGATGGAGCCTTCGCGGTCGGTGAGGTAGGCGATATCGTCCTGGATGAAGATGCCATGGGGGTCGTCGAACATCCCGTCACCCCAAGAACTCAGGAAGTTGCCCTCCCGGTCAAAGACCAACACCGGTGGGTTGGTGCGCTGGAAGACGTAGACCCGGTCCTGGGAGTCGGTGGCCACTGCGCTTGCGGTGCCCATCGCCTGGCCCGCGGGCATCTTTGCCCAGTTGGGGATGTATTCATAGGTGTATTTGCCGCTTCCTACCTTGGCCATGGTGGGTTCCCTCCTGCCAACGAAAATGAAATTTCTGTACCGCGGCTCCGGGCGGGCATGGGCGCACGCCTGGCAACCGTCACAATACTACCACAGGCAGGGCTGGCCCCAATACCGGGCGCTTGAATTTGTGCTGTCCGGCCACATAATCTAAACTGGCCGGAGGACTTGGCCAGTTGTTGGAGGTTTCCATGCCCGGACTAGAAGGAAAAATAGCTTTGATCACCGGCGCCGGCGGCATGCGCGGCGTGGGCCGGGCCACGGTTATGAAACTGGCCGGGCAGGGGGCGGATATCGCCCTTTCCGACGTGCATCGGGAGGTATCTGACCTGCCGCCCGCTGAGGTCAGGAACGAATGGGGCGGCATCGACACCGTGTCCCAAGAGGTCCAAGCCCTGGGCCGGAGCGCTCTGCCGATCTACTGCGACCTTTCCGACCCCGACCAGATCGAGCGGATGGTGGAACAGACCATCGCCAAGTTCGGCCGGATCGACATCCTGGTCAACAACGCCCGGGCCATCATCGGCAAGGACAAGGTGCCGGTAACCGAGCTGGACAAAGAGGTCTGGGACCACTTTCTGTCCATCAACACCACCGCCGTGTTTCTGGCCACCAAGTTCGTGGCCCGGCACATGATCGACGCGGGCAACGGCGGCCGCATCATCAACATCGCTTCCAATGCCGGCAAGCAGGCCAGCGCCAATGGGGCCGCCTACTCGGCATCAAAGTTCGCCGTCATCGGGTTGACCCAAGCCACGGCCATGGACCTGGCGCCCTATAACATCACCGCCAACTCGGTCTGCCCCGGCCCGATCAACACCGACCGCATGAGTTACTGGGAGCGGGACCAGGCTGCTGAAAGGGGCATCACACAGGAGGAATTCCGCAGTCAGATCGTGGAGAATTCCGGCCAAAACACCCCGCTTGGCCGCATCGCCGAAGCTCAAGACGTGGCCAACATGGTGGCCTTCCTGGCGGGCGAGGACGCCTCGTTCATCACCGGCCAGGCCTACAACGTGAACGGCGGCCAACTCTTCCATTAGGCCGGGTCATTATTACTAACCGCGACTCCGAATCGATCGTTTCCAGCGCCAAGGCCTGCTGGGTCGAGGCCGCCGATGCCCGCAAGAGAGGCTCGGCCTGCATCGGCGCGGGTAAACCGTCAGCCTGATTCGATACAAGCGGTTGCTGAAACGCGACCAAAATTAAACTAATGGGATACCGGACCGTAACGGCCGCGGGACCCAAGAATACACTTAGGAGACTATGACACCAGAAAACAATAACGATCTTTTCATCGAGGAATACACCGCCGAGTTCGTCGGCCGCTGGGACGAGCTGATCGATTGGGACCGGCGCCGCCAGGCTGAGGGTGGGTTCTTCGAGCGGATACTCAAGGAGAACGGCGCGACGTCGGTACTGGACATCGCCTGCGGCACGGGCTATCACACGATTACGCTGCAACTGAACGGCTTCGATGTCACCGGCTCTGACGGCTCCGCCAACATGGTCGCCAAGGCCAAGGAGAACGCCGAAATCTCCGGATTGCCGGGCCTACGCCTGCTCGAAGCTGAATGGACCTCCCTTTCGGCCACGTTCCCCGGCGAGAAGTTCGACGCCGTCGTCTGCCTGGGCAACGCCTTCACGCACCTGTTCGACGACGACCAACGGCGGCTAGCTCTGAGCGAGATTCATGGCCTGCTGAACGAAGGTGGCGTGGCGGTGATCGACCACCGCAACTACGACACCATGCTGGACAAGGGCTTCTCCAGCAAGCACCAGTCCTACTACCTGGGCGAGACGGTGGACGTTAAGCCCGAGTCGGTCAGCGAGGAATTGGTCCGAATCCAATACTCCTACTCCGACGGGTCGGTGCACCACCTCACGTTGTGCCCCATCCGGCAGGAATACTTCAGCGGTCTGCTCCGCGAGACCGGTTTCCGCGACGTGGTCCGGTACGGAGATTTTCAGGCTGATTACGGCTTGTACGAACCCGACTTCATCATACAGGTGGCGAAGAAGTAACCGACGAAGCCAGAGTCACCTTCCGCACCATTAAAGTGGGAACCATCGCTCCCACGGACGGCGCCAGCATCGGCCCAGATGCCCGGGGACCAGGTCCGGCGCCGCCGACGGCTAGAACGGCCGGTTGAAACGAAACCACCGGCCCTGGTTGTTACCGGGCCGGTGGTTCTGATGCCGATCATATTTGGCGCCGAGACTACCGGTTCAACAGTTTCTTGACCGTTGTGATGACTCGCGTCTCGTTGGGCATGTACTCGTTCTCCATGGCCCGGCTGTAGGGCACCGGAGTGTGGGGCGCGGTCACCCGGGAAGGGGGTGCGTCCAGGTAATCGAACACTTCTTCCGCCACCCGCGAGCAGATCTCGGAGGCCATGCTGCAAACCGGGGTGTCCTCGTCCACGACGACCAACCGGTGGGTCCGTTGGACCGACGAGTTGATGTGATCGTAATCGATGGGGGAGACGCTTAGCAGGTCAATCACTTCGCAGCTGATCCCCTCTTTGGCCAATTCCTCGGCGGCGGCGGTGGCGACCCAGGTCATCTTGGAGATGCCAACCAGGGTGACATCGCTTCCTTCCCTCACGGTCCGGGCTTTGCCGAGAGGCAGCACGTATGGTTCCTCAGGCACTGGGCCGGAGATCCCGTACAGGCCCTTGTGCTCAAAGAAGACCACGGGGTCGTCATCGCGGATGCTTGCGGCCAGCAGGCCCTTGGCGGTGTAGGCGTCGGACGGCGCCACGCCCTTTAGGCCGGGGATGTGGCTGAAGATGGAGTAGTAGGACTCGGAGTGCTGGGCCGCAGCCCCGAACCCGGCGCCGATGCGGGTCATCATGGTGAACGGCACCTTGACCTGGCCGCCGAACATGTAGCGCATCTTGGCGGCGTTGTTGACCAACTGGTCCATGCACACACCGATAAAGTCGATGAACATCAACTCGGCCACGGCCCGCAGTCCCGTGGACGATGCGCCGATCGCCGCTCCAATGAACGCGGCTTCTGACAAAGGCGTGTCCAACACCCGTTCTTTGCCGAATTGCTGTATCAGGCCCACGGTTGTCCGGAATGGTCCGCCCCAAGCGTCTTCTACGCCTTGGTCCTGACGGCCCGCGCCACCGGCGATTTCCTCGCCCATGATGATCACGTTCTCGTCGCGTTCCATCTCCTGGCGAAGGCATTCGTTGATGGCCTCACGGAACTGGATCTCCCTAGTCCCGGTTGTCTGCATCGTCGTGGTCATCTTTGTCTCCTTGGCCGCCCGGGTCCGGGTATCTCCGAAGCTGGGCGTTGGTTGGTTGAGATGCTGGTGGCGCTGAGGGCTAGACCGCCATGTTTACGCCGCGTTTCATCATTTCCTTGGGGTAATCAACATACACGTCGTCATACAGTTCCACCGGCTGAGGCAGAGGGCTTGCGTCGGCGAACTTCACCGCCTCTTCCATGAGGGCTTCGGCGTCCGCGTCCATCTGGTCCAGTTCTTCGGCCGTGATGTCGCCTTGGGGGATGATCGTGTTTCGGAAGTGCATCAAGGGGTCACGAGCGCGCCAGTGGTCCTCCTCTTCCTTGGAGCGGTAGGTTAGAGGATTGTCGAACACCGTGTGGCCGTAGTACCGGTAGGTGGCGCACTCGATCAAGCTCGGGCCGTCGCCTGCCCTGCTCCTGGCCACCGCTTGGGCCGTCGCGTCGTACACGGCGAAGACGTCCATGCCGTCCACGTGTATCCCGGGCATGTCGTATCCCGCTGCCCGGTCGGCCACGTGGGTGGTGGACACACCGTACTCGCTGGGAGTCGACATGGCGTAGCCGTTGTTCTCGCAGAGAAAGATTACCGGCAGCTTCCAGATCGAGGCCAAGTTCATGGACTCGTGAAGCACGCCCTGGCTGGATGCCCCGTCGCCGAAAAAGGCCACTGCCACCCGGTTAAGCTTCTTTACCTTGGAGGTCAAGGCCGCGCCCAGGGCCAAAGGTATGCTGGCTCCCACGACGCCGTTGGTGCCCAACATGCCCTTGCTCATGTCTGAGATGTGCATGGACCCGCCCTTGCCCTTGTTGGGGCCGGTGGAGCGGCCGAAGAGCTCGGCCATCATCAGCTTGGGGTCGACGCCCTTGGCGATGCAGTGGCCATGGCCACGGTGGGTGCTGCCGATATAGTCTTCGTTGGTGAGGTTGGCGCAGACTCCGGTGGCCACCGCCTCTTGCCCCGCGGAGGAATGGACCGAGGCCGACATGCCCCGCTGTCCCGTTTCCGGGATGCCCCGTTCCTCAAAATGGCGGATGGTCGTCATGGTTTTATAGAGATTGAGCAGACCAGCGCGGTCAAGATCCATGGTTCCTCCTATGCCGTGCCTGGAGATGCCTGGCAATCCGTGAGCGCCAAGTGGATTAGGCACAATACTAGCATGCCGCCGATGGTTGTCAATACGAACCAGGCATGGAGCAGATGGAGGCGATGGAAGGGGTTATCCGGCGGCCCCAGTCACCGAAACTGCGTCGCCCTCGCCAGCTTCCAGCAGCAGCGCCGCGTTGCCGTTGGGCAGGGCAATCTCCAGGTATCCGTGACTGCCCACCAGCGCTATCAGGCGTTCAGATCCGTGTCCCTTATCGCCCCGGGAAACTTCGTTAAAGGTGCCGCTGAGCCCGTTAATCGTCCGGCTTCTGATCCGCACCTCCACTTGTGCGCCTCTGGAGAAGTGTTCTGCTGGGATGTTGGTGATCAGGTTCCCGTAGGTGTCCCTGAAGATGATCTCGCCTATGATCCGGCCGCCCTCCTTCGCCGGATATGGCATGGGCAGGAAGAAGAGACTGTCGATAACGTCGCCCAGGTCTTCAGGCGCAACGCCCAGGGAGAGGTGGGACGCTACCGGAGTGAACACGTCCCGGCCGTGGAAGGTCTGGCTAACCGGATGACGCCAGTACCTGGTGTCGGTGAGATGCACCGCGGTCAGCTCGGGTGGCAGTTTCACGAAGTTGGAAACCACTGGTGTGGAAGGCAGGTAGGCGGCCATCACCCCGCTGAGCAGGCCATTGTCGGGAGCCACGTAACGGCCCCACGGCGTGGACAGCATCACTGGACGGCGTGGGGTGCCGACCCCGGGGTCGACGACCGCGACGTGGATGGCGTCTTGGGGGAAAAACCGGTTATTGACACCCAGAACGAAGGAGCCATGGAGGATGTTCTGAGGCATGATCTGGTGGGTCAGGTCGATCATGCGAAGGTCCGGGTTGATGGCGAGCGCCACGCCCTTCATAACTCCGGCGTAGGCGTCGGATAAACCGAAGTCTGTGGTGAAGACCAGCAGTGGCGATGTCATGCCGGGATTCGGCGAGGGGCCGCTTCGGTCTAACCGACGCGGACGCTGATGATTGAGATTACTACGAAGGTCACCGCCAAGCCGACGGTGAACTGGAAGAGAGTCTTCTCCAGGCCGCGGCGCGTGCGGATGGTTGAAGATGCCGAGCCGAAGAGCCCGCCGCCTCCCTCTTTGACCTGGGCCAGAATCACAACCACCAGCAATACGGACACCAGTAGTTGGATCACGTTCATGAAATCGCTCATGGGCTAACCTCGGCGGACCGCATCCGCCTGCTTAATAGTCCCCACCGGTCCGGGACTTTTATTTCCCCGCGTCTAAGGCCTCGACCACCAGTTCGTTAACCAAGTCGGGCTTGGCCTGGCCTTTGGTGAGCTTCATCACCTGGCCCACCAGAAACTTGGCGGCGCTTTCCTTGCCGCTGTTGTAATCGGCCACGGCCTGGGGGTTGGCTTGGATGGCTTGGCCAACCGCCGACTTGACCGCCGACGAATCGCTTATCTGAGTATAGCCCTTCTCCTGGATTATGTGTGAGGGAGAATCTCCGGAATCGAAGGATTCTTCCAGTACCGTCTTGGCCATGGACACGCTGACAGCGTCCTGGTCCACCAGGCTGATCAGCTCGGCCAGGTGCTCCGGGGATACCGGGGACTCGTTGATCTCAAGATTCTTTAGATTCAGCAACCTGGTCAGGTCGCCCAGTATCCAGTTGCTCACGTTCTTGGCGAACCTGCCGCTCTCCGGCCCGCCAGATGACTTAAGGCTGTTGGTCTTCTCATAGAAATCGGCCATGGCCTTGGAGCCGGTCAGCAGCCGGGCATCGTACTCTGGCAGCCCGTATTGCTGGGTGAACCGGGTCAGCCGCTGGGCGGCTAATTCGGGGATCCGGGAACGGATCTCCTCGATCCAATCGCCTGCCACGACGAGGGGCGGCAGGTCGGGCTCGGGAAAGTAGCGGTAGTCGTGGGCCTCTTCCTTGCTGCGCTGGGAGTAAGTGACGCTGCGTTCCTCGGACCACCCGCGGGTCTCCTGGACCACCCGCTCGCCGGAGTCCAGGATCCTGCGCTGCCGCTCTTGTTCGTGGTTCAGGGCCATGAACACCGAGCGCAGGCTGTTCATGTTCTTGATCTCGGCCTTGGTGCCGTACGCTTCCTGGCCCACGGGCCGGAGGCTGATGTTGGCGTCGCAACGGAAGCTGCCGTCCTGGGCGTTGGCAGTGGAGACGCCCAGGTACTGGATGATTGAGTGCAGACTCGTCAGGTAGGCGCGGGCCTCCTCTGGAGTCCGCATGTCGGGATGGCTGACAACCTCCATGAGGGGCACACCAGAGCGGTTCACGTCCACCAGGCTGTGGGCGTCGGCTCCACCGTTCACGTGCTGGAGTTTGGAGACATCCTCCTCCAGGTGCACTCGCTCCACCCGCACTCTCCGGTCCTGGCCGTCGGCTGTGATATCCAGGTGGCCGTTCATGGCCAGGGGCATGTCGTACTGGGATATCTGATACCCCTTCATCAGGTCGGGGTAAGGGTAGTTCTTGCGGTCGAACTTGGTCAGGTTCGGAATATCACAGCCCAAGGCCAGTCCGGTCATGATGGTGAATTCGACGGCCTTCTTGTTGATCACGGGTAGTGCGCCGGGCAGCCCGAGGCATACCGGACAGACCCTGCTGTTGACCGGCGCGTTCTGATAGTCGGCCCGGCAAGAGCAGAACATCTTGCTCTGGGTCAGCAGTTGAACGTGGACCTCAAGTCCTATTACTGTTTCGTATTCCATGGCTTATCGGGATTATCGGGGGTTCGTTGGCGTGTCGAAATCAGGCGCGATGTGCGTCTGCGATCCAGTATATCAGGCGCATATTTTGGTAACAACGACGCCCGGCGGCTAGGAGCCTAGGCCGTTGCTCCGGAGCATCTCTTGCGCGGTGGTGCCGATGTCGGCGGGGGTGGGGATGATCCAGGCGCCGGCGTCCTTGAGCGCGGCGATCTTGTACTCGGCGGTGGCGCTCACCCCGGTGATGATGGCTCCGGCGTGCCCCATACGCTTGCCGGACGGGGCGGAAGCACCCACCACCAGAGCGGCAATAGGCTTGCTGAAGTCAGATTTGATGAAGGCCGCGGCGTCTTGTTCCATGGTCCCGCCGATCTCGCCGATCATGACCACGGCGTCGGTGCCGGGGTCGGCATCGAAGAGCGCCAGAACGTCGGCGAAATTGGTCCCGATGATCGGGTCGCCGCCGATGCCCACGCAGCTTGACTGGCCCAGCCCCAACGTCGTGAGCTGCCCCACGGCTTCGTAGGTTAGGGTGCCGCTGCGGGAGAGCACACCCACTCGGCCCGGCAGGTGGATGGCGCCGGGCATGATGCCTATCTTGCACTTGGCGCCAGGGTTGATCAGACCGGGGCAGTTGGGACCGATGAGCCGCGTTGGCCGGTCCCGTACATAACGGTAGACCTTGACCATGTCTTGCACCGGGATGCCCTCGGTGATGCAGGCGATCAAGGGTATGCCCGCGTCGGCGGACTCGGTGATCGCGTCGGGCGCGAATGGCGGCGGCACGAAGATCAGCGACATATTGGCTTGGGTCTGGGCCACGGCTTCCTCGACCGAGTCGAACACTGGAACAGTGTCCTCAAACATGGTCCCGCCCCGCCCAGGGGTCACTCCGGCAACCACGTTGGTCCCGTAGGCCATGCAGGCCCGAGCGTGAAAGCTGCCCTCCCGTCCGGTTATGCCCTGCACCAATACCCGTGTGTTTTCGTCGACCAATACGCCCATCAGGCTCTATCTCCAGCCCCAACCCGGCTCGATTCAGGATTAAATATTCAGTTGCTTAATGGCGTCGGCGGCTTCGGTCAGCGTGTCGGCGAATACCACCGGCAGCCCCGAGGCGCCCAAGATCTCTTTGCCCTCGGCCACGTTGGTGCCCAGCATCCTAACCACCAACGGGATGGTCGACCCGGTCTCCTTGTAGGCCAGCACGATGCCTTCGCCGGCGATGTCGCAGCGCAATATTCCGCCGAAGATGTTGACCAGGACCCGCCGGACTTTCGCGTCGGAGAGAATGATCTTCACCGCGCTGGAGACTTTCTCTGGGGTGGCCCCACCGCCCACGTCCAGGAAGTTGGCGGGGGCCGCGCCGGCCGCGGTGGTCACGTCCAGGGTGGCCATTGCCAGGCCCGCCCCATTGACTAAGCACCCCACGTCGCCGTCCAGGTTTACATAAGCGATGTCCAGGTCGGCCGCCTGCGCTTCCAACGGGTCTTCCTGATTCACGTCCCGGTACACCATCAGGCCGGGGTGGCGGAACATGGCGTCGTCGTCCAGGTTGATCTTGGCGTCCAGCGCCACGACCCGGTCGTCGCCGGTGACGATCAGCGGGTTGACCTCAACTAGGGAGCAGTCGTTCTCGACGAAGACCTGGTGCAGGGCGGTCAACACCTTGGCGGCGCTGCCGGCCACGGTGGGTCCCAGGCCCAACCGGCGCACCAACCGCCTGGTCTGAAAGGGCATCAGCCCAAGCAATGGGTCCACCGGCTCGGTGTGGATGTCTTCGGGGTTATTGGCGGCGACCTCTTCAATGTCCATGCCGCCTTGAGTGCTGACCAGAAGGACGGGGCCCCGGTGGCCGCGGTCGATGGTCAATGCAACGTAGAGTTCATTCTTGATGTCGGCCAGTTCTTCGATGAGGAGCTTTTCCACCGGCGCTCCCTCGGGTCCCGTCTGCGGCGTGACCAGGGTTGAAGCTAGCATGCTCCGGGCGGCCTCTTCGGCCTCCTCCGGGCTGCGGACCAGCTTCACCCCTCCCGATTTGCCCCGGCCGCCGGCGTGGATCTGGGCTTTAACCACTGATCGGCCGCCCAGTTCTTGCGTCGCCGCCTTGGCCTCGGCCGGGGTGGTGGCGACTATGCCCCGAGGCACCGGAATGCCGTAGCGGGCGAATACTTCTTTAGCTTGAAATTCGTGAATGTTCATCGTCGTCCTTGGTGGCGCAGACCTTTAGGTTTTGGGATCCAGGCCGGGAAAACAGGCGGGTAAACCAAGCTGGTAAACCAAACGGTAACGGGCCGTGCGCCAGGCGTTCGTAAAATGTAGGCGATTTTGCTGCGCCCGTCAACGCGCTTGCGCCCGTGTCCGGTGGACAAACCGGGCGCGCCGTACCATAATCCCGCGCAAATCTCAGCGTGGGTAACTCTGGCGAACGGTGGCCGGAGTTTACCGGCAAGAGAGTACCAACCAAAGGATCCAAGATATTTAGGAGGAGCCATGGTCCGCTACAACAAGGTTATTGAGTTATTGGAGCAGGACAAGCCGGTATTCTGTTCCGGCCTGGTCTGGAACGGCAACCTGGATGACATGACTTTTGTGGGCGACGCCGACTACGACATGGTCATCGTTGAGATGGAACACCAAGGTTTCAGCTTCAACGATCTGCGGACCATGCTCCAGTTCCTGATGAACCGCAAGAAAGTGGTAGGGAGCGGCTCGCTGCAAGCTGACCCGGCGCCCTTCGTTAGGGTGCCGCCAAATTTCAGGGAGCGGAACCAGTGGGTGCTGAAGCAGGCTCTGGACGCCGGCGTTTACGGGTTGGTCCTGCCCCACCTGAACAATGTGGATGACGCCCAGGCAGCGGTGGTCGCCGCCCGCTACCCGCAGGTGCCCGGCGTGGCCGATTTCGAGCCGCAGGGCGAGCGCGGCTGGTGGTACCGCATCGCTCCCCGCTATTGGGGCCTGACTCCCGCTGAGTACTACGACGCCGCCGATCTTTGGCCGTTGGACCCGGAGGGCAACATGCTCTTGGTCGGCATCATTGAGGAGCCGGACGGAGTGAAGAATGTGCGGGACATCCTGCGTGAGGTCAAGGGTATCGGCGCCATCTGGGCCGGCCCCGGCGATATGTCGGTGGCCATGGGGCACAAGGGAAACGCGAATCACCCCGACGTGCAGGCCAACCTGCTAACGATACTGGACGCCTGCAAGGAATTTGGGGTGCCCTGCGCCACCGGCTGCACTGCCGAAGAGGTGCCGATGCGCCTGGAACAGGGCTTCCGGATAATAATAACGTCCCCCGAAAAGACCACTAGGGGTCTGGACGAGGGACGTCGTATCTCCGGTCGTTAGGGTCGCTGGAACCCTGGGCTATTTAGTGCCAGACGCGCCAGTTCCGGCGGTGTCACTGGAGCCCTGGCCGGGACTCTGCAAGAACTTGAAGATATCAGCCTCCGAGGACAGAACGACCGTCGTCCGCTGGTTCAAGAACTTCTTGTAGGCTTCTAGGCTCCTCTGGAACGAGAAGAAGTCTGGGTCCTTGTTCAGAGACTCGGCCAGGATAGCGATGGCCTGGGCTTCACCGTCACCTCGTAGGCGGCTGGCGTCCCTGTCGGCCGCCGCTAGGATAACCTCAACCTCTCGGTCAGCCGCCGCCCGCCGGGTCCGGGCTTCTCTCTCACCCTCGGCACGCAACCGGCGGGATATCTTCTCCCGGTCTGACCGCATGCGCTCAAATATTCTTCCGGCCACTTCCTGTGGGAAATCAGCCCGTTTGATTCGGATGTCGACCATCTCGACGCCGAATGGAGGGTTTTCCTTGGCCAGGTTAGCTTGGACCGCCGCGATCACTTCCTGTAGCAGTTCGGTCCGGGAGTTGGTGGCACGGACTCGGGTGTTGCCCTCGGCGTCCGTCACAGGATCACCCGACTTGTCCAATTCGACGATGCCGCCGATGATCTGTTCACGGCTGCGTTCGGCAACCTTGGCGCGCAGGGATGAGTTGATCCTTTGGGCCAGCACCCGTCGCGCGTTTTCTTCGGTGTTCAGGGTCTGGAGGAACGCGCGTGGGTCGCTGATCCGGAACCGGCCGTAAACATCGATTTCCAAGATGTTGATGTCGCGGTCCAAGAACCGCTCGGTCGGAGCGTCGAGCCGCAGCAGCCGCTTGTCGTAGTTGGTGACTTTGTCCACACCGAACGGCGCCTTCCAAGAGAGGCCTGGGGTTGTGCGGACCGCCCGCACATCGCCGAAGCGGGTGACCACCACCTGTTCGGTTTCATCCACCACATAGGCGCTGGTGGTTAAGGTTATTAGAGCCAGGATTACAATTACCCCGGATATTATCAGGTTCCTCATGGAGACCCCTTTTATTCCTTAGTTAACGGTCAAGTAATGGCGGGTTGCCAGTCAGGTTACGGTGCGGTTGGTCCGACCGGGACCGGAACGATCGCGCCGTCGCTGCCAAGTATCAACACAGTCTCCGCGTCTGGGGAAACGATTATCTTATTGATGCTGGGCAGGATGTCTTCCATCGCCTCAAGGTAGAGCCTCTCTTGGGTCACGAGGCTGGTGGCCGGGACAGCCAAGTCTTCTCGGTTCATGTATTGCACGGTGAACAGGTCTCCCGCGGCCAGCGTCTCGCCGGTTTGAACGCTCAAGGTCAGGATGTTCGTTGACGGGTCGAACCCAGACACCGAGATGTCGACGCCACTGGTCTTTCCACCGTCCGGTCCGTCAATAACTTTAATGTCTGAGAAGGAGATTCCGGTGGCCAGGTCGTTGTCACCGTCTGCGTTGTCCGCGTCCAAGGCCTTGTTGGTCAACCTAACGTTGAACGGTCCGGCGCCGGCGAACTGGGGTATCGCCAGATCCTCATTGCCCAGATAGGCGATGGAGAATCTCTCTCCGATGGTCAGGTTGCCGGATTGCGCGGCGAAAGCCGTTGAGAAGCCGCAGATTTGGGTGGCGTCTGTCGCCGCCACATCCCGGGCGGTGAAGGCGCATTGGGGCGCTCCAATCACGGTTACGCCGGCAACCAGGATGTCGAACCCGTCACCGTCTATGTCAGGGGCCGAGATTATCGACACGTCGGAGAGCCCGATTCCCGTGGTCGGGTCGTTGTCGCCGTCGGCGTTATCCGAGTCTTGAAGCACGTTCTCCAGGGTTACGGAGCGGTCGTTGAATTGGCCCAAGATGGCCAGGAACCGGTCGGCTTCACCTTGGGCCCTCTCGATACGGGCCCTTTTGAAAGCCTCTGCCGGCTGAATGATCTGTTCGGCGCGGCCCCTGGCTTCGGGGATCACCTGGTTCTCGTAAGCCTGGGCTTGGTTGGTGGCTGTAACCTTGTCTTGGCGGGCCTGAAGCACATCGTTGAAGGCGGCCTGCACCTCAGCGGGAGCTTCCACTTTCTGCAGTTCCACGCTGACGATATTCAAGCCGGTGTCGTAGCTGTCGAGGATCTCCTGCAATTTCGACCGGGCGTCCACTTCCAGGTTGACGCGCTGCTCTGCCAGAACTTCGGCGAGAGATCTCTGGCCGACCACCAACCGCAGGGCCGCTTCAGTGGCATCTTTCAATGTCCGGCCGTCGGGTCGGCCAGCGGGAATGTTCCGCTGTGACCCGGCATCCTCACCGGGATCGGACACCCGGAACAGGTATTTGGCCAGGTCCTTGATGTCGTACTGGATCACCATCTGTACGTCGATGATGTTCAGGTCCCCGCTGATCATCTGGGCCTCGCCCGGCACGGGAGTGTCGGCCACGCCGTCGCCGCTGCGGAATCCAATTTCCAGGCGGCGGACCAAGTCGGTCTTCACGATATCTTTCTTGCCGATCGGCCCGGGCCACCACCAGTGCAGTCCGTTTTGGGTCACCGGTGTTTCCTGGGCGCTACCGAACAGGCGGAGCACCGCTTTCTCGCCGGGGCTGGTGGTGTAGATCCCAGTCGCCAGCCAGATCACTGCGATCAGGCCGACAACCAAAACCGCAGCCAGCCCGACTCCACCGCCTCCCAATCGTTGGGAGATTCGCCCGATGGAATCGCGCACATTTGTCATGATTTGTTCGAGATCTAATTCGGGCCTATTTGGTCCGCCGCCGGGTTGATACATGTTCTTCTATTCCTTTATTCCTTTTGCCTACGCTGTTTTGCACGGCGCCGGGGAGTCCAATTTGGCTGGCGCCAGGTGATTCTTAAACGTATGTGACTTATTATCTGGTTGGCCTTGTAGATTCTAACATTTAGCTGGCCGCCAAACTACAGGACAGTCCCTCAGTATGATGCACTACGTCGTCATTACGTTTTTCGGTTCGGTATGGACTGCGCCCGTCAGACCGAGAGAAATTTGCGCTGTAATCAGGCGTGGCCCAGCCTGCGCCGACCTCTCTGCCGGGGTATAATGTTGCGGCACGGAGACCCGGCAGGCTGGCGCCGGGCGAGGCCAAACGAAACCCGCCAAATCTATCTCATCAAAGGACCAGGCAGATGACGACAACCGGTCTGGAAGTAATCCCCGGCAACGACATGACTCGGATCAAGGCTGTGTGCGAGCACCAGCGAGGCCTGATCTATGTGGTACCGGCAGAGCGAAGTTGGGTCTGCGACAGCGAGAGCATCCCCGCTCACGCTCTGGCTGGTTTCTTTCGAGAGTTGGGCGCCCTGGAAAACCCAGCGGTGGAGGGTCTGATGCAGCAATGGGGCATCTACTACCGGCAACTGCCCCAAGAGCAGCCTGACCAGGCAGGCTGAGCCTGGACCAATGACCTGTGGAAGGCGGGGTTGGGTCTGGACCTAATGGCCTCGCGAAAACTTAGACACCCTGCTCATTGGTTTTTGCCGCGCCACGTTTGGTAATACTCGATCTTGAAAATAAAAAGGGGCGGAATCTTAATCCCGCCCCTTTTATTTTTCTGCCTTGTCTGGCAATCGCCGCCGCGTGCTAACTTGGCTCGGCTTCGCCGGCGGCGGATGTCAGCGTTGGCGCCGGAGTGGGCGCGGAAGATTGTGACAGCGCCGGTGTTAGCGCCGGTCCCGCGTTAGCCGGGTCTGGGTTGGCGTTATGGGTGGGCGGCGTCTCCGGCGGCGTAGGCGGTGTTGCCGGCTCTCCGCCAAGGTCGTCATCGGCGTTGAACAGCCGGTTCATAGCCTCGCCCGATACCGTTTCGTACTCGATGAGGTATTCAGCCAATCTGATCAATTTCGGCTTGTGGGTAGTGATTACACGCACAGCCTGGTCATAGGCCTCGTTAATCAGTTCACTTACCGCGTGGTCGATCTCCCGGGTGATAGATTCGCCGTAGTCCTTCTCCTCACCCATATCCCGGCCTAGGAACACCATTTCCTGGACCTTGCCGAAAGTCCGGGGCGCTCCCAGTCCATCCAGGCTATGGGAAACCTTGACGGTGATAGTGACCGGCGGCAATCCCTTTTCGATCAGTCCGTCGCTAAACTCAGCCAGTTGGAAATCATCTTCCTTGCGGGATCTGAATTGGGCCCCGTCAGTCATGGTGACCAAAAGGTCGTTGCCGTAGACTTCGATCTGGGCGATCTCCCCAACCCGCGCCTTTCGGAAGACATCGCTGATGGGCATCTCTTCGTAGGATTTGGCGCTGAACATGCCATAGCGCTTGACCATGCCCAGGGCCAGCTTGGTGGCTTGCTCTAGGTCGTTGCTGGCGCCGGTTGTAACTTCGTCGAAGATGATCTGCTCTGCGACCCGTCCGCCCATGGTGACCGCCATCCGGTCGGCGAACTGGTTCTTGGTCCACAGGTACCGGTCTTCCTCGGGAACCAAAGAGGTATGTCCGCCCATCTGCCCACGGGCGACGATGGATATCTTGTGCACCGGATCGGCGTGTTCCATGCCCCAGGCCACGAGAGCGTGCCCAGCTTCGTGGTAAGCAGTCATCTCTTTTTCTCTAGGGTTGATGACTCGGTTCTTGCGCTGTGGCCCGGCGATCACACGGTCGACCGCCTCTTCAAAGTCTGCCATGAATATCTGTTTCTTGTTGCCGCGGGCTGCCATGATGGCCGCTTCATTGATCAGGTTGGAAAGCTCTGCTCCGCTGAACCCAGGCGTTTCCTTGGCCAGGGAGTCGAACGTAACTTCAGGGGCCAAGGGCTTGCCTGCGGCGTGGACCTTCAAGATAGCCTTGCGTCCTTCGATGTCGGGCAGGTCCATGGTCACGCGCCGGTCGAAACGTCCTGGACGCAACAGGGCCGGGTCCAGGATGTCGGGCCGGTTGGTGGCGGCGATGACGATGATGTTGGTATTGGTCTCGAAGCCGTCCATCTCGACCAATATCTGGTTCAGGGTCTGCTCCCGCTCGTCATGCCCGCCGCCAAGACCAGCGCCACGGTGACGGCCGACGGCGTCAATCTCATCAACGAACACGATACAAGGGGCGTTGCGTTTGGCCTGCTCGAACAGGTCGCGCACCCGGGCCGCGCCGACGCCGACAAACATCTCAACGAATTCGGATCCGCTGATGTGGAAGAAGGGCACGCCGGCTTCGCCGGCCACGGCCCTGGCCATCAATGTCTTACCGGTGCCGGGCGAGCCGACCAGCAGCACGCCTTTGGGTATGCGTGCACCCAGGGCAAGGAACCGCTCCGGGAACTTGAGGAATTCGACAACTTCGGAGAGTTCCTCTTTGGCCTCTTCAACCCCTGCCACGTCGGCGAACGAAACCGTGGGACGGTTGAAGGGCATCATCTTGGCGCGGCTGCGGCCAAAGCTCATGGTCTGATTGTTGCCGCCCTGTGCCTGACGCATCATGAACAGAATCAGCCCGCCGAAGAAGATTAGAGGCAGGAAATTAAGCATGAGGCCGAAGAAACTGCTGAGGCCGCTCGAGCCTTTGAAGACCACCTGCACGCCAGACGGCGGGCCGATCTGCACTCCGCTCTGGACCAGCAGTCCTAGAACGTCGGTGTCGGGGCCGATCCGGCTGGTGAACCGGTCGGCGCCAGCGGTGTTGGTGCTTCTGGGGAATACTGTAAGCTTCCGGCCATCGATGACAATCTCGCGAATGTCGTTGTTCTTGGCCATGGCCACAACCGTGGTCAGAGGCTCTTCGCTGCGGGCACCGAAGCTGGGCAACAACGTGTAGAAAATCACAATCACCCCGATGATAATCATCAGGTACACGAAGCTGTTGCGAAGCCACCGGTTATTACCCATGTTCACCCCTTTTTCCTTTGTTTTAGACCTTAATTCCAGCCTACGACGCAGCCCGCAGACCCACCAACCTAATCTTATCGGAGTAGCACTGATAATGCAAAAACCTAATCCTATTCATACGAGTGAATCCCATGCCTAGATACCCCGGCGGCCACTGATTAACGATTCACCCCCGAGGCCCGGGACAGGTCGTGGTATCCAGGTCGTTCCATCAGGGTAGGCCCGTGCTTGAGGTTGTTTAAGATTAGATGTGCAGATGCGTGCAACTTATTATAGAATCTGTCTGCGGATGGGACATCCATAGCCTAGCGTCAGGAATCCACCTATCTGTCATACGCATCTGATTGGGATATGGATCGGGGTGAGGGCGGCTGGTCCGCATCTAAGGACCCGGTCCGGATGTTGATGGGGACGGCTAAATTAGCCAAAATCAAGAATTAATAGCAAATGGAGGGAGTAATGGCAGATTACGCACATCCCGAATCTCTGGTCAGCACCGATTGGGTAGCCGAACATGGCAATGACGCCAACGTCTCTTTGGTGGAGGTAGATGTAGATACATCTTCCTACGCCAGCGGCCATATCGCGGGAGCGGTGGGTTGGAACTGGCAGTCGCAGTTGCAGCAGACGGTCCGCCGAGACCTGATTAGTAAAGAAGAATTGGAGAGTCTGCTCGGCGCGGCCGGTATCGACAACGGCACCACTGTCGTCCTCTACGGCGATAACAACAACTGGTTTGCCGCCTGGGCCTTTTGGCAACTGAAATATTACGGTCACGACGACGTCAAACTGATGAACGGCGGCCGGGCCAAATGGGAGGCTGAGGGCAAACCGCTCACCACCGACGCTGTGAATCCCACCGCCAAGTCTTACCAGGCAAAGTCCCCCAACGAAGACATCCGGGCCTATCGCGACCAGATCCTGAGCAAGGTCGCCGCGGGCAATATCTCGCTGGTCGACGTGCGCGCTCCGGCCGAGTACAGTGGCGAGCTTCTGGCCCCCGAGAACCTGCCCCAGGAGGGCGCCCAGCGGGGCGGCCACATCCCCAGCGCGGCGAACGTGCCTTGGGGCCAGGCGGTGGCCGAGGATGGCACGTTCAAGTCAGCCGATGACCTTCAGGCGCTGTATGGCGGCAAGGGCATCGACGGCAGCAAGGAGACCATCGCTTACTGCCGAATCGGCGAGCGTTCCTCCCACACTTGGTTCGTGCTGACCCAGCTCTTGGGCCATAGCAATGTCCGCAACTACGATGGCTCCTGGACCGAATGGGGCAGTATCGTAGGAGCGCCCATCGAGAAGTAAAGGCGAAAAAGGTTCTCGCGATAGCGTATTCGAGCTAAAAAGGGCTGCATCAACGCAGCCCTTTTTGCTTGGCATTGGAATCGGATGGCCAGGGGAAAGTATGCGGCTAGAGATTTCGGCGTATCTGATCGGCGGTTCCGATCAACTCTTCATCAGATTGACCGGTCTTTGGGAACTCGAACTCCCAGATGCTTAGCCTGGGATGAGGGTCGGTCGAATGGCGAACGATCAGGTGCCAATGGAGGTGAGGGGTGGCGTTGCCGAGGAGTGCATGATTCAATTTCAGGCCGGGAAAGGTCTTCTCCAACGCGGTGGCGACGCGGGCGGCATCGTCCATGAACCGGCGCTGCAGCTCGCTGGTCAAGTGGTGCAGCTCCTTCACGTGGTCCCGAAAAACCAAGATGGTCGAACCACGGAAGAACTGCCAATCGCGGTTTAGGACAGCTGTGCAAACGTCCAGTTCGGCAATCTTGTTTGGGTACTGGCCCTCCCTTTCGGTGAATATCGCGTCCTGGCACATGGAACAATCGTTGTCGTTTGTCATCGCTACCTCGCCGGCATCGACCGGGGAAAATCAGAGTGCGTCCCAATGGAATGTCGACGCTGCATGGACCGGCCGACGGGCATGACCGACCCCGCTGGGCCCGTCCGGCGCCTCCGGAACTTTTCACGCCACTAATCATGATGCGGCCACCTGCGGCTCAAGCAAGCGGGTTTGGAAAATCCTGTCGACTATGGAAAGGATTGCCTTATGTTGCCCCATTGAGACGCCTGGCCGCGTCATATTTGAGGATACGACCCGTCCTCTAGGGGGCCGGACTCGACCCGGGCAGCGATCCAAGGCTCAATCTTTCGCCGGTACCAAGGCTCCCACAATGGCCTGAGGGGAAATGAGCTTGGCAGGTTCTTGTAGGAACGCTCCGGAGAGATACCTGGAGCGATCTTCTTGGCATCGAATCTGACCCATGCCCGGTATGTGATGAAGTAACCGAGGGGAGACAGCCGGTTGTGGAAGTGGTCAGTCGCCACGTGACCCAGATGAGCCGCGACGGCAGCCAAGAATATGGGATGGTAATAGGAGAAGACCAGTAATAAAAGACCGATAATCGAGTATTCCCAGCCGTGGAATAGAACTAGGATCTGGTTTGGCTTCCGCCGTATCCACCACTGGTAATAATCTACAAGATGGTCGATATCCACCGCCACGCCCACTCCGACGGCAACCGCCCCTGCCAGTGGTGAACCGGTCCCGGCCCAAACGGACGCGCCAATGACCGTGGAGATGGCCGTATGGCCCAAAGGTCCCATGCGCCACATGATACGCGAGGACCAGGACTGAGAACCAGCCTACGGAGACGCCGTAGCGCCGATATTCGGTTCGCGCCATTGCCCGGTCGTTATGTTGAAGGAATGGCCCCCGAGGGCTTATACGTCCGGTCCCGTTGGGCCATCACTTCGGCCCCATGGTGACTCTTGCGTATCATGGGACCCGCTTAAACTCAACATATGAGTACATCGACGATTTTCTTTCCACATAACTCGGTCCCTTCGGTGGCGGTCCCTTCGGTAGTCCAAGCTGGGTTTTGGGAGCGGTTTCCCGCATACATCGGAGTATTTATCGGAGTCGTCATATCCGGCCTAGCCGTGGTGATGCTGCTGGGGTTCACCTTTCCGATTCTTGCGGCGCTCACCGTGGTCCAAAAGACCAAAAGGGCCGTGCTGACCATCGCCGAACAAGGCCGGGGTTTTCCGAGGCTTGGCGTTAATCATCTGCCGAACCGGGCAAAATGATTCGCCATTAGTCATCCCGGAGTTTCATCGTGGGCAGCACGCTACCGGGCAGATGCCGTCATTCCGGCGAAGGTCGAAATAACAGTCGTGCCGAGCAACCACACTCGCTATCTGTCATTCTGATCCTTCCGCAGAAGGAGAAGAATCTCTTTGCTTGACTTCGAGGTTGCTACCGTTCCGCAGGGCCGGCAGTTGGTCTCCCATCAGCGACGAGATTCCTCTCTTCGCTCGGAATGACACAGGCGGCGGAATCCACCCACCAAACTCCGGGATGACTCATGTTTATTGCCACATACCTTAACGAGGATCGTTCAATCATATAAGGTCCAAAAGCAGCCTGCTGTCACTCGCTTCCGCTCCCCCTTTCTAACCGCCCCGGATAAACTCTCATGGGTAGCATGAGGGTGATTTTTCTCAGCTATTCTCCGCTATCCGACCGGGCTCATGGCGCGTCCAACAAACCTCAGACGCCCGCCGATATTCCCGTCAGCTTTCAGTGTTCGGCTCCTCTGATCAATCGGCTTGGCCCATGACCGTCCGTGTTGGTTCAGCGCTGTGAACCACCGAATCAGGTGAATTCCTGGTGGTCCCCGATCTCAAAGCGCGGTTCCGGCTTCCGTAACAAAGGATTAACAATCTGGAAACATTCGTGTAACAGTTACGAAACCGTCTGGAAATATACGGCGCTTAGACTACCTTCCGAAACCTAGTGGGATTAGCCATTTGGGATTAGCCATTTGGGATTAGCCATTTGGGATTAGGAGGAACCAATGTTAGTCGAGACAGCGCCTCTGTCCGGGGCCGGACAATCGAATGGGGCACGGTTGCTGCGACGGTCTCTGCCCTTCGTCATCGCCGGGTTGGTGGCCGTGTCGCTCATCGCGGCGTACAACGTAGCATTTGCCCAGGACATCACTTCCGACGCGGATAAATTGGACCAGGAGGCCAACATCATCTGGATGTTGGGCGCGTTCTTGGTCTTCTTCATGCAGGCGGGGTTCGCTTTCCTTGGCGCCGGTCTGATCCGGGCCAAGAACACCACCAACTACATGACCAAGAGCTTCATGGACTTCGCCATCGCGTCGTTGTCTTTCTGGGCCTTTGGTTTCGCGTTGATGTGGGGAACATCGGCCGCCGGAATTGCCGGCAACACCAACTATTTCCTGACCGACGCGGCTGACGGACAGACATATGTCGACTTTGTTTTCCAGATGGTCTTTGCCGGGACCGCCGCCACCATCGTGGCTGGTGCGGTGGCCGAGCGGACAAAAACCCAAGCCTACCTGGCTTATAGCTTCATCATCGGCGCGATCATCTACCCGCTGTACGGCCACTGGGTCTGGGGCGGTGGCTGGTTGGGTTCCCTGAGCGAGATCGACCTTCCTGCGGCGGCCGACTACGCCGGTTCCGGTGTTGTGCACGCCGTGGGTGGCTTCGTCGCTCTGGCGGGCGCGGTTGTCGTGGGCCCACGGACCGGCAAGTTCAACGCTGACGGCACCTCCAATGTGATTTCAGGGCATAACGTGCCCTACGTGGTGATCGGAACGTTCATCCTGTTCTTCGGTTGGTTCGGGTTCAACATCAACACCGGCGACTCCATCGGTCTGAACGCCATCAACACCCTGTTGGCCGGCGCAACCGGCGCGGTGGTCGCCCTGTACATCCAATTGATCCGGACCGGCAAGACCGACATCCTGATGGCCTGTAACGGCGCATTGGCCGGTCTGGTAGGCATCACCGCCCCGGTGGCGTTCGTGGAGCCGTGGTCCGCGGTGGTCATCGGCGCCATAGCCGCGCCGATCATGATGGGCTCATTGATATTGATCGAACGGGTTCTCAAGATTGACGACCCGGTCGGCGCTATCTCCGTCCATGGGGTGACCGGACTATGGGGCCTGTTGGCGGTGGGAATATTCGCCAACGGCAACAACGGTGTTGTCGGCCTCGTGGAAGGAGAGGTCAAGCAGCTCCTCTCCCAGTTGATCAGCATGGGGGTGGTGTTGGCCTGGGGCCTGGTTACCGGCTTCGCCCTCTTCCTGCTGCTCAAATTCACCATGGGCGTCCGCGCCACTCCGGAAGAAGAGATGGAAGGGCTGGACATTGCAGAGCATTCTCTGCCCGCCTACGGCGACGACTAACACTCAGGTTAGTCCAACAGCCTTGACCGGAGATGCCGCTAGGGGGGTCCGTCGTTCCCCTAGCGGCTTTCCGGCGTCTTAAGCAGCGTGAAATCTAACATCGCGGTTGGCCGGATGTTTGGCCGGATGTAACAAACATTTAACAACTTGGCAAATTTTCTGTAACAACTCGGACGCAAACTAGACCTAACACTAAATCGGAGGAAAGACCAATGATTGCAATCGTTGCAGCAGGGGCATTTGTGGGGCTGTTCGGGATGTGGGTGGTTCTTCCTCGGATGTTCCTCCGCAAGTAATTCCGGCACAGGTGATTCCTGAGTCATCGGCGCAGGCACGGGTCCGCCCTGGCGCCGGCGCACCAAACAATACGTCAGGCCAGACAATCCATGCTAGCCGCTCCGGCGATGGCCTGGATTGTTTATTGTCTAAAGAAAAACGACGGCGGTGAAATAGGAATGGATACGGGAGATACAGCTTGGATCCTGGCGGCCTCAGCGCTAGTGCTGCTGATGACGCCCGGAGTAGCATTTTTCTACGGTGGTCTGGTCCGTAAGAAGAACATCGTCTCAACCATCATGTACAGCTTCGTGAGCATGGGGCTGGTTGGGGTAGTATGGGTCCTCTGGGGCTACAGTTTGGCATTCGGCCCGGATGTGGGCGGGTTCATCGGAAACCTGGAGTGGTTCGGCCTGAAAGGTGTTTCGGCCGATGCCCCCGGCCCCTACTCAGACACGATTCCGCATCAGGCGTTCATGATCTTCCAGGCCATGTTCGCCATCATCACCCCGGCCTTGGTTACTGGCGCATTCGCCGAGCGCATGAAATTTGGCGCTCTCTGCATCTTCATCGTTCTATGGGTGACCCTCGTCTATGCTCCGCTGGCCCACTGGGTCTGGGGCGGCGGGTGGCTGGGCGACGTTGGCGCGCTGGACTTCGCCGGCGGCACGGTGGTCCACATCAGCGCTGGTGTTGGCGCTCTGGCCGCGGCCCTGATCATAGGCCGCAGGATCGGGTTCCTGGAACAGCCCATGGGACCGGCCAACGTGCCGATGGTGGTTCTGGGCGCCGGCCTGCTGTGGTTCGGCTGGTTCGGCTTCAACGCCGGTAGCAGCCTATCAGCCGACGGTGTGGCAACCAACGCATTCGTGGTGACCAACACCGCCGCGGCCGCAGCCATGATGGCTTGGTTGATGATGTCGTGGCTGATCGACAAGAAACCCAGCGCGGTGGGCGCGGCTTCCGGAGCGGTGGCGGGCCTGGTGGCCATCACGCCTGCAGCCGGCTTCGTCGGTCCCATGCCGGCATTGGTCATCGGCTTTGGCGCGGGCGTATTCTGCTACAGCATGGTCAAGTTGCTGCTTCGCCTCAGGGTAGACGACGCGCTGGCGGTGTTTGGCGTCCACGGCATCGGTGGCGTTTGGGGTGCGCTGGCCACCGGTCTCTTCGTTGGGGTGGGCTACTCGGCGCTGGGTGACGGCGTCAGCCGTGGGGAGCAGGTCGTTGACCAGTTGATCGGCATCGGAGCGGCCGCCGGTTGGTCGTTCGTGGTGACTGGGGCCATCATGTTGGCCTTGAAATACACCATCGGGATCAGCGCCGACGAGGAGAGTGAGGGCGCAGGCCTGGATATCTCCGAACACGGTGAGGCGGCCTACGAGCCTTAGCCGCCCGCTGGTTTCCAAGGGGGACGTCGAATGGGCAGTGTTGGCAAGACCGGTCAACACTGCCCATTATTTTTTGAGGCGAGCGGCCGATCACGACGACGTGGCTGTGGTAAAGCCGGTATACTTAATCCCAGAAGGCGATCAGATTGCGGGGACGCCGGCGGTAGCCGTCGGCCCGACTATCGAAGGACTGGTCTATAGGATGAGCATGGACTCAGAGCGGGCTGCGGAGCGAGACTTCGTGGTGCGCACCGCCCGGGAGAATGACGTTAAGTTCATTCGATTGTGGTTCACCGACATTCTGGGCCATCTGAAGGGATTCGCGATCACCGTGGAGGACCTGGAAGACGCCATCATGCATGGTGTGGGCTTCGACGGGGCCGCTATCGAAGGCTTCGCCCGCATCGATGAAAGCGACATGCGCGCCTTTCCCGACCCGACAACGTTCACCATCCTCCCCTGGCGTCCTCGGCAGAATGCCGTGGCCCGGATGTTTTGCGACATACGCACCCCGGCCGGCGAATCGTTCATCGGCGACCCTCGCTACGCTCTGAAACGTAACCTGGAACGCCTGGCCCGAAGCGGGTACACCTACTACGTGGGTCCCGAATTGGAATTTTTCTATCTAAAGGATTCTGTATCGGCCGAGCCGCTGGACCAGCAGGGCTATTACGACCAGGTTTCCAGCCATCCGGCGGCGAACCTGCGCCGGGACACGGTCTTGAATCTGGCCGACATGGGGATACCGGTTAAGTACTCCCACCACGAGGGCGCCCCCAGCCAGCACGAGATCGACCTGCAATACACCGATGCACTGACCATGGCCGACAACGTGATGACCGCCAAGCTGGTCATCAAAGAACTGGCCCAATTGCAGTCGGCCTACGCCACGTTCATGCCCAAGCCGATCTCGGGGATGAACGGGTCTGGCATGCACATACACCAGTCGCTGTTCCAGGGTGACAAGAACACTTTCTTTGACCCCGATGATGAACACCACCTGTCGCTGACGGGCAAACGGTTCATCGCCGGTCTGTTGCACCACGCCCCGGAGATCACCCTCGTAACCAACCAATGGGTCAACTCTTACAAACGCTTGGTTCCCGGGTTCGAGGCCCCGGCGTTCATATCTTGGGCCCACGTGAGCCGTTCCGACCTGGTCCGCGTCCCCGCCCACAAGCCCGGCTACGAGAGCTCCATGCGCGTTGAATACCGCGCTCCGGACCCGGCCTGCAATCCATATCTGGCATTCAGCGTAATGTTGGCGGCCGGCTTCAAGGGCATCGAGCAGGAATACCCGGTGCCGCCCGCGGTGGAAGGCAACGTGTTCGCAATGTCGGCGGAAGAGCGCGCGGCCAAGGGAATCAGATCCCTGCCCGGCAGTCTGGGCGAGGCGATCGCGTTGGCTGAAGGCAGTGAGTTGCTCAAGGAGGCGTTGGGCGAACATATCGTCCGCAGCGTCATCCAGAACAAGACCATGGAGTGGAACGAATACCGGGCCACCGTGACCGACTACGAGACATCGAGGTATCTGCCGATCCTCTAGCGGTTGTCACTCGGATGACCAGGCGGAACGTGGTTGGTCTTTGCTTACTTGGCCGGCGAGACCTCGAGGGTGTATCCGGCTTGTTCCCGGGTCTTTTCGGCCAGCAAACCCACGGCTACCACCAGCCGCTCACCGTCTTTTAGCGTGGGGAGTGCCAACACCCCGAAGTTGTCCGCATTCAGCGGCATCTGCCGCACCACGGGCGCATCCCCAATGGTAATCACCTGGACCTGGAAATTCTGACGCACCACGTTGTCGGTGAACTCAAACCCCGAGGCATTCCAACCTGTGTCTTCACCCGTGATTCCCGCTGCCTCGATGGTTAGGCCGCGGAAGCAGGCCCCGCTTCCGTTGATGGCATCGTCGGTTATATATTGCAGCCGCACCAAGATGTCTCGGCCCGCGTATGCGGTCAGGTCGATCGATTCCTCGACCCAACCACCGCTGTGGCCGGTGTAGCCGGGGCCGAACCCGCTGCCGATGGGGTTCTCTTGTGAGGTCGCGCTGGTTTCAAATATCCGCCAGGTATGTCCGCCGTCCACCGACACTTCGACGTAAGCGTAATCCCAGTCCTTTTCGATCTCGAACCAGACCTCGTACCGCAATGCGGCCTCTTCTCCGGCCGGCAGGCTGACCCGGCGGGCCAAAGTGGAATCGATGGAATCGCCCGAGTTGCTCCACCAACAGCCTGCGCCCACGTCGATGGGCAGCAATGGCGTTGTGGCCGGACCCTGAAAGGACAGGGATGAGCCCTCGGGGACCAACTTTAATTCGGTATATTCCACCCCGTACTGCGACAACCGTGACTCAAACTGACCAGACCCGTCGATTTTTCTGGATATATCTGCCCCGGCGCTCATGTCGGCGTAGCCCAAGATGCCAGCTCCGTCGATAATGTTGGCGGCCGCCCACTCCCGGAACACATCATCGAACCGCGCATCATAGCCGAGAGCGGCCAGGTAGCCGTTGATGCCCGCGATCCCGTCTTCCGGCTGGGCCAACAGGCGCTTGAGGCTGTCGCGGCCGCCGTAGTGCTCGGTCAAGAAGTGCATGAACAGAGACGCCGCGCCGTAGTTGCCGATGCTTCCGACGGACGAGAGCGGCCAGTGGACCAAAGACGTGGTTGGGTCACTTAGGTATTGACCGACCGAGAAGCGGGAATCGAAGGCGATGCTGCTGGATAGCTCAGCCAGTCCCTCATTGACCCAGGTGTCCTCTGAGTTGTCGGCATTCCAGTGGATCGCATGCTGAAGTTCATGGGCTAGGACCTGGTCGTAGTTCGCGGCGCCCGGCGGAACGCTAACCGCGTTGACGTAGATCATCTCGCGCTCGTTGCTTCTGGGCCTGACTGCGGCGGGATATTCGTCGGTGGAACTGAAATATCCGGCCACGCCCCTGATGCTCGCGTTCAGAATGTTTAGGTGAGGGTCATTGTCGATGCCTGGGCTCCATTCGGAGCCAAATACCTGGGTGACCGCCGGGTAGGTGTTTTCTTCAAACAGCGCCGCGGACCGTTCCAACCGCTCGCGGTCGATGTCCAGACCATATTCAACGTACCAATAGGCGCGAGGAGTGACTAGGACCAGCTCGAAATCGCTCTGATAGGCCCTGGGATTGGCCAGGTCCACCAGCCAAAATGTATCGGTCCGCCCCGCCTCTAATGGGACGCCGGACCCAGATGGTGTCCTGGAGATGCTGCCGCTGCCGGGCACGAGTTCTTCGGTCAGCCGGAACAGGTCCCGGTCGGGGGCATCGCTGAATTGAAGAGCGGGGCCTGCCTCGGCCGGGGTTGACGGGACCGCCGGCTGCGGCCCTGATGTGGGCGAAACGGCAATAGTTGGGAGATTTTGGTCCGGTGTGTCGGTGGCAGGAGGAGAGGCGGTCTCGGTGAATCCGGCGCTTGGGGTCATGACGGTCGCAGCTTCACGGGACTGACCGGTACAAGCGGCAAGGCCCGCGGCGGCGAGAAGGATGGCGATGCAGATCAGGTATCTGGTTTTCGGCATGCTCGGCAGGTGCAACGAAAATGGGTGAGTTAGCGGGCGTTGGGGATTAATTTCCTATCACGTTAAAGCGGTTCATGGCGACGTCTATGTTCTCTTCCAACATGCATTGTACTGCGGCGGCCGCATCCTGGATCGCCTGGGCGATGAGCGGCTCTTCTTCTTTGGTGAACCGGCCCAGCACATGGGGTATGTTTTCGCCGGCCTGGCCCGGCTGGCCAACCCCGATTCGCAGACGTGGAAATTCTTCTGATTGTACGGATGCGATGATGGATCGGATGCCGTTGTGCCCCGCGTGACTGCCGCCCGTGCGGAGCCTGATCCGGCCAACTGGCAAGGCCATTTCGTCGTAGACCACCAGTAGGTCTGAAGGGCGTCCGCCGAACCGGGCCAACAGATATTCGATCCCTTCACCGCTGTTGTTCATGAAGGTGCGTGGTTTCGCCAGCACCACATCGTGCCCGGCGATCCGCCCCTGGCCCAGGATGGCCTTTTCGCGCCGGTCGTTCAAGCGTATATCCGACTGTTTGGCGACCAGGTCAATGAACCGGAACCCCACGTTGTGCCGAGTCGAAGCGTAACGTGTGCCGGGATTGCCCAGGCCGACGATGAGGAGCATGTTTAATCCAAAACCCGCTTGATGAATTCGACTAGATCCGGGGTGAGAGTATTCGCCAGGGGAGTTAGCTCGCTGGCCTGGACGATCTGCAGGAAGCCAAGCCAATGGTCGTCGCCCCCGTCGGCCAAGGCCTTTTCGACCAAGAGCCGGCTAAGCTCCCGCGTTTTCTCTCCCAAAGCCAGATCAACCTGGGGAGCCAGCCTGGCCAACCTGTCTGATGGGACCGTTTGGGCCAGACTGATACGGCATTCCTGACAATAGGGCTGGGTGGAAAGATCTAGTTCGGCGCTCTGGACCCGGCAGACGGCTGGACCGGCGGGCAATCCCGCCAGGCCCTCAGCAAGTCCGGTCCCCGTGGTAGGCCCAAGTTCACCGATGGTGTTCAACAGTTCCAACGCGCCGGCCTTTTTCTTGGCTTCCAGCAGTCCGGACCTAAACACTGGTAGAGCATCGTGGAACCTGGTGTGGTGTTCGCGGTATGCCTGGATGTAACGTATCTTGAATGCCGCCGCGTCCCTCGCGATGGCGCTCCAGCCCCGGCTCTTGGCGCGGGTCAACCGGGAGGGCGAGAGTCCAGTCAGCGAGGTCTCTCGGTCCACGGCCAGGCTGGGAAATTTGGGAGCGGGAACTTGCGCCTGGGCGATATACCATTGGGCCTGGAAGACCGCCTCTGAGTGCTCGTCCAACCCGGCCACTTGTTGCAATGCGTCCAGGTCGGGTTTCAGGTCTTGGATCGCCGGGTAGAAGAAGCGGAGGGACCGATAGACCTCTGCGTATCCTTCTCCGGAGATTCCGCCGAGCCGCCCCAACGCCTTCCGAAGCTTCACGGTGTCGTCGTTCGAGCTTGGGTTAAGGCCGGTGTTTACCGGTGCGGCGCCGGGGTCAACGGTGGCCTCCAACAACTCCAATATGCGGACCGAAGCGGCGATGTCCCGCCTGATGGAGTCTAGTGCGTCTTTCAAGAGTCCATCCGCCTGCTCCGCCGCACAATGCCGGATGCTGGGGCAGAGCGCCGTCAGGTGGAACCTTGCATCAAGGAATCTAGGTGGCAACTCTGGGCCAAAGTAAGTGGATTTGGCGGGCAGTTGGTCGTCCCACAACAGAAGGGGGATCAGATCGGAAGTAAGACGTCCGCCTTTCAGAGCGCCGCCGACCGACAACAGAACTTCGGATTCATCTGATATTTGGAGCTGATACTCGGGCCGCTCGTGATGGACGAACAACAACAGGAACAACGAGGCGATCGAGTCGGTAATCCCAACGTCATGGGCAAGATACCGGTGCAGGTCGGCGGCCGAATTCGTTCCAGCACGAACCCTGTCCCGGATGATGGAAAAAACTCGGCAGCCGGATGGATCGAATGTGCCGGTGGTTGTTTGCGGCGGCAGTCCAAGCGCGGGGGCCAACCGGGCGAGTAGCTCCGAGTCTCCCTGTTCTTGGCCGAATATGGAAGCGAATAGCGGTGCGGCGTCGTCTTTGCGCACGGGTCGGGTAAGGCCGTGGGTAGCCAACGGCACCTCACCGTAGGCGCGGGTCAACAACCAACCGGCCAAACCCAGGGTCCATTGCAGTGGAGAGTCTTGGACCTTGATGAATTCCGCGGCCGCGGGACTAGGTCCGTCAAGAACGCAGACTACGCCATTGGCAAAGCGTGTCGACTCCTCGAAGACCAGCTGGGTCTGCAAATCATGGCGCCGCTCTCTGAGGGCGGAATTGATGGCGGCGGCATCCGAATCCCGCCGGGTTAGGTACGCCGCTTGCTTGGCGGCCGTGATCTCGCCGATGATTCGCCTTGCTTGCCGCCCAGGACCGGATACGGGAACACAAACAGCCGTTTTCAGGTGCTTAATCTCCGGCTGACCGGTCCGGGGTGGTTCGTGAACTAAAACGATCTTGAAGCGAGACCCGTCACCCGGAGGACCACCCAAGTCAGGAGACCAGCGTTTGGCCCGAAAGACTTCTCCTTGGTATTCGATGCCCTGATGAACGGCGGTGATGGGAGTGACGACTTCCAAGGGGAATAACCCGGTCCAGGGTGTCTGGTCAAGGGAGTTGATCACACGCCGGTCCTCTCGGGTTCGGCTATCAGGTCATCCAAAAACTTGGTGAACGCTTCTTCGTCCAATACCGGGGTGCCCAGACGTTCCGCGGAAGCCAATTTTGAACCGGGCGATTCGCCCACCACCAGATAATCCGTGTTTCGCGTGACCGAAGAGGTGATCTTTCCGCCAAGGGATTTTAGCCGCGATTCGGCTTCCTTACGGGAAAATCCCGAGAGCGTTCCCGTGACTACGAAAGTCTTTCCGGAGAGGGGAAGGCCGTCTTGGTTCGCGGGTCTTGCCTCTTGCCGCATATTCACGCCGGCGTCTCGGAGCTTTTGAATCATCGATTTGTTGGCCTCGGTCCGAAAGTAGGCGGCGATGCTGGCCGCAATCTTGGGGCCGATGCCAGGTATCTCCGCCAGTTCTTCTTCAGTCGCGTCGGCGATCGCATCGATGCTGTTGTAGGCCTGGGTCAACACCTCGGCGATCTCGGAGCCAACGTGGACGATACCAATCGCGAACAGCAGGCGGGGCAGTGGCTTCTGCTTGCTCGATTCGATGTTGGCCATGATCCGGGTTGCCAGCTTGTCGCCCATGCGGTCGAGCTGCAACAGATCTTCTTTTCGTAGGCTATAGAGTCCCGCCAGGTCTGTGACCAGGCCTTTGTCGATCAATATCTGGCACCATTTCTCACCGAGGCCGTCGATGTCCGTGGCTCCCTTGCTGACGAAATGCTTGAGCAACTCGAAGAACTGGGCGGGACATGTGGCGTTAGGACACCGGTGCATGGCCTCGCCGGCGGGCTTAACGACCGGCGTCCCGCAGACGGGACATTCAGACGGCATGTGAAATTCTTCGGCGTTCTCGGGGCGCTGTTCCAGTATCGGTCCGATGACGTGGGGGATGACGTCGCCGGCGCGCTCAATTGTAACCAGGTCCCCCACTCTGATGTCCTTTCGGTGGATGTCTTCTTCGTTGTGGAGAGACGCGTTCCGGACGGTGGCGCCGCTGACCACCACCGGCTCGAGCACGGCGTAGGGGTTCAGGCTTCCGGTGCGGCCAACGTTTATGCCGATGTTAAGCAGCCGCGTTACGGCCCGCTCGGCTGGGAACTTGTAGGCTATGGCCCAACGCGGTTCCCTTCCAACCACCCCCAAGGTGTCTTGAAGAGCCAGCGGCGAGACTTTGATCACCACGCCGTCTGCCTCATAGGGCAGTTCGTGGCGGGCTTCAACCCAGTGATCATAGAAGTCGAAAACTTCTTGCACCGACCTGCAGAGACGATTGTGCGGGTTGATGCGGAACCCCAACTGCTTGAGCCATTCAAGCGCTTCCCAATGGTTGTCGACCGGCAGGTCCACTCCGACCAGCGAATAAACCCAGATCGCCATGTTTCGGGAGGCGGTTATCTGGGGGTCCAGTTGTCGGACACTGCCGGCGCCGGTATTTCGCGGGTTGGCGTAGAGGGGTTCGCCCTTCTCTTGGCGTTCTTCGTTCAGGCGGCGGAATTCGGGAACCGGGAGATAGACCTCACCCCGGACCTCTAGCCTCTCCGGCGCTTCGGCCAAGAGGGTCAGAGGGATGGATCTTATGGTGCGTAGGTTCTGGGTGACATCTTCGCCCACACGGCCATCACCGCGGGTTGCGCCCTGGGTGAATACCCCATTTTCGTAGGTGAGATTGACGGCCAACCCGTCAATCTTCAATTCGCAGACCAGGTCAAACTCCGCGCCACCGACCAGAGCTTTGGTGCGGCGCAGCCAATTTTCCAGGTCGTCGCGGTCGAACGCATTGGCCAGACTCAGCATGGGGGCGGAATGTTGGACCTGCTTGAAGCCCTCGGCAGGGGCGGCGCCGACCCGCTGCGTCGGGGAGTCGGGAGTAAGCAATTCAGGGTATTCGGATTCCAGGCGCCTCAATTCTTGAAGCAAGCGGTCATACTCCGCGTCGGTGATGAGCGGGTCGTCCAGCGCGTAATAACGGTGGTTGTGAGAGCGAATCTCTCCCCTCAGGACTTCAGCGCGTTCTGCCGCAGCCTGTACCATCGTGTGATTCCTCGGTTATAGTGAATTACCTGGCTGAGCACGATTATAATATATTCCCACCGTAGGTTCTCTCTAGAGGCGTCATCCTTATGTGGACTCCGTCCAACTGAGGATGACGCCCCGTCCACACCGGAGATTCTTCCATAACCGCACACGTCGCGGCCTCGATCCGAGATCGGATGCTGAACGATCACGGTTTCGACGTAGATACCGGAGATTGCTTACCCACAGGGGAAACGAATCGATACTAATTTCGCGCTCTGGCATCACGAGACAAGTCAGAGATACCAAACTCCCGGGGACTGGATCGAGGTTATGATTCCTCCAATAGCGAAGATAACAAGGAGCCGGAATGGAAGTCGCTAGCCGTATGTTGCATCTGGGCACCGACGGAGCTTTCGAGATGTTAGCCCAGGCTCAGGCACTAGAATCCCAGGGTAAAGAGATCATCCATCTGGAGATTGGCGATCCCGACTTCCCAACTCCAAGGCACATCGTAGAGGCTGGCATGCAAGCGCTTCGCGACGGCATGACCCATTACAGCGCGACGGCCGGAATGCCGGAATTGCGGGAGGCGATCGCGTTAAACAGCCGCGAAATCCGGGGGGGAGACACTGAACCGGGCAATGTGGTGGTGACGCCTGGGACCAAACCCTTGGTGCTATACCTGCTGCTTGCCCTGGCCGGACCCGGGGTTGAGATCATCTATCCAGACCCGGGAAACCCCGTATACGAGTCGCTGATTAGATTTGCCGGGGCCTCTCCAGTGCCGGTCCAACTCCTGGAGAAAAATGGCTACCATCCAGATCTTGATGCCTTAGCCGGATCGATCACCGACAAAACTCGGGTCATGATTCTCAATTCCCCCGGTGATCCCTGCGGTTCAGTCCTGACCAAGCAAGAATCGGAAGCCATCGCAAGCCTGGTGCTGAAGCATCCTGAGCTGTACGTGTTGTCCGATGAGACTTACAAGGACACTCTCTACGCCGGGGAGCATCACAGCATCTCGTCCATACCAGGGATGCGGGAACGGACGATCGTTCTAGACGGTTTCTCCAAGAATTACGCCATGGCTGGGTGGCGCTTGGGGTACGGGATACTACCGGAAGAACTGGTGGCCCCCGTGGTTAAACTGGCTAACAACCACATCTCTTGCACGGCCACATTCACCCAACACGCAGGCGTGGCTGCGTTGGAGGGCCCTCAAGATTGCTTGCACGAAATGACCGCTGAATTCGCCAACCGGCGGCGGTTGATTGTGGATGGCTTAAAAAGCATCCCTGGCGTTGACTGCCCGGAGCCTGAAGGGGCGTTCTACGTCTTTCCAAGCGTCAAGAATACTGGGATGACCAGCACAGAATTCCAAAACCGAGCTTTGAATGAGGCCGGAGTCGCGCTGCTCTCGGGTGCGGGTTTCGGCGACTTGGGCGAGGGTTACGTTCGGCTTTCTTACGCGAACTCTCAGGAAAACATAATCAGGGCTATCGACCAGCTTGACCGGTTCGTGCGGTCGTCCACCTGAGGCGGCATGTTTGATGGCCGGGTTTCCTTCGGACTGGGTCTGTAAGCTTTCCCTGTCGGTATCTACCTGCCTCTAGAATTCAGGTAGTTCTCCGCTCGGTGTAGGTCGTCAAAGGAATCTATACCGATCCAGAATTTGTTGGATTTCACTCCCAATATCCGCGATCTGCGGGCCAGACCGGGGAAGGTATGCGTTTCATGGTCACCGATCTCAGGGAAATCATCGGCGACCCTCCCTTCCATCACGTATAGACCCGCGTTAACCCAATAGGGCAAATGAGGGCTGTCTTCAAAGTCCAGGATCTGGTCTTGGTGATCCATCTGTATCACGCTATAGGGGCTAACAAATGGAACCACCATCATGGTCACCAGATGCGAAGGATTCTTTTTGGTCCGCTCGTCGTGACGCCGTAGCAACGTCATCAACGGTTCTTCGGTGATGGTGTCGCCATTGGTGACTACGATGGGAGCGGTCGCATCAGTTACGACGGATAGTCCTTTCTTGACGGCTCCTCCTCTGCCCAGAGGCGAATCTTCAACGCTGTAATGGGCTCGAATCCCAAATGCCTGGCCATCTTGAAAGTGGTCTCGAACCGATTGCCAGCGGTATCCAACCAGGAATACCACCTCTGTAACTCCGCCGTCTCTGAGCCATTCCACCTGGTATTCCAGGACCGGACGGCCATTTAGAGGCGCCATCGGTTTCGGAATATTGTCCGTAAGTGGGCGAAGCCGTTCGCCCCGCCCCCCCGCTAATATCAAACCAAACAAATTTCACCTTGCTTCAACCGCATTGGGCGGACCACTTCGATTGGCTCATCTGACATTACCCCGAAGTTAGTAACGTTGACCAGCGGACCTGTCCGGCAACCGCTGCAACGACCTCTTCCGGCGGTTTTCCGGCCCGGCATCACTGAGTCCCCACTTCGACATCCCATTCTAGCGGAGGGCTTTACTCTCCAGCGATGCTGGTTCTGGGGTAGGCCGGAGCCGATTTTATAGCCACCGGTATTCAAAAAGATAAGGCCAGCGGTCTGACCGCTGGCCTTATGAAACCTGTTGCCGTGTCTATTTACAGGCCGGGGGGGTCATCTGACTCTCGATCAGTCGAAATGCGTGACCGCGTTCAGGGTGAAAAACCCCGCGTTACGGTAGTCCAGCGGAGGGGCCCGCAACCCGCTGATTGACTTGGCGGTCTCAAAGTCGGCCAATGACTGTTCTTGTTTTCCAAGGACGTGGTACAGGACTCCCCGGTTCGTAAAGTACGTGGCGTTTCCCGGGTCTAGTCGGATCGCTGTATCGAAATCG
>MUCI01000057.1 GCA_002816575.1 SAR202 cluster bacterium Casp-Chloro-G2
GACCGGTCCGGGCCGCTCGTATTCGTTCAACCCAACACCCACCCATCCGCTCCACATCACTGCCACAGACCCGCCTTCCTACCTGCGTCCTCAGACCGAGCCCTTCCCACATCTTGCTCTTTCTCAGAACCGGTCTTACAATTGCCCCCATCCTGAAAACTTGGACTAGACGTATCTCGGCGTCCGGATTCCCGCGTTCTAATACATCAGCGGGCCCGGGCGCACGATCAGAAATTCTGAAAACCTGAAGGGGGTCTTTCCCACATGGCTGCAATGAACCATCCTCTGGAGAATGTCCGCGTCATCGACTTGGGGCGCCATCAGGCCGGCCCCCGTTGTGCCCAAGTGCTGGCCCGCATGGGCGCTGAGGTCATCAAGGTTGAGCGATTGGGCGGAGAGGAAACCCGCTACCACGGCCCCTGGGTCAAGAAGCAGTCATCCTACTGGGTCCAGTACAACTCGGGCAAGAAGTCCCTGGCCATGGACCTTCGCAAGGAAGAGGGCAAGGAGGCGCTTCGCAAGCTGATCAAAGTCTCCGATGTCCTGGTCCAGAACTTCCGGCCCGGCACCATCGAGAAGATGGGCTTCGGCTATGAGGAACTCAAGAAACTCAACCCCCGCATCATCATGGTCAACGTGTCCGCCTACGGCCAGTTCGGTCCCTACAAAGACCAGATCGGCTACGACCCCATCGGTCAGACCATGTCGGGAATCACCATGCTCACCGGCGACGATGGCATGCCTCCCATCCGCACCGGCGTGCCCATCATCGACCGCATCACCTCCCTCCACGCCGCCATCGGGTGCTTGGCCGCACTGCACGAGAGGGAGATTTCCGGAGAAGGCCAGTCCATGGACGTCTGCCTGGCCGACACCGGCTATTCCATGACCGAGATTCCCATCACGGCCTACCACGGTTCCGGGATCAAACCCAAGCGCGGCGACTCCAACTCCTCGGCTCCGCCATCGGGCATCTACGAATGCAAAGAGGGCTGGGTACTGCTTTCCGCCGGCGACCAGCACCACTGGTACCGGGTCTGCAACGCCCTGGGCAAGCCCGAGTGGCTGGAGGACCCGAGGTTCAATACCCGCCCCGAGCGGGCCAAGAACGCCGCCATCGTGAACGAGGCCTTGCACGAATTGCTGATGACCATGACCATGGAGCAGGCCATCGCCCACTTCACCGAGCACGACGTTGTCGCCGCCCCGGTGAACGACATCCCAATGGCCGAGGCCGACCCCCATCCCTGGGAGCGCCGCGCCATGGTCGAGGTGGACGACTTCCTGGCCGGGACCATTGCCGTATCGGGAGACTACTGGCACTTCTCCCGCACACCGGTGAACATCGGCGTCACCCCCAAGGTCGGCCAGCACAACGACGAGGTCCTCTCCGGCATCTTGGGATACTCGCCCGAAGAGATCGCAGCCATGAAGAAGAACAACGTCATCTCCGAAGACGATCTTTACCACGAGATCGAAGGCGCCCCCGACCGCGCCTAGACGGGCGGCTCCCGAGTAAGGGAACAACCGGTAGTCCGCGAACTACAAGAAGGGCCACTTATCGTGGCCCTTCTTGTTTATTCACCCATTCGAATCTCGTTCGGCCATTAAAAGCAAGCGTCTTTGGCATCACGCTCGTGGTAACAAGTACTTGACCCCGACCCGCTCATCCTGGGCCTGTCGAAGGACTGCGTCAGTCAATTTCATGGCGGGGACAGGGTTGGCTTGTCCCGTAAACGTGGTTCGACCGGCCCACCACGCGCGGGGCCCTGGAAAGGTCACGCGTGAGCCACGCCTCAATACCGCAGCATCATGCGCTGGATCTCTGATTTGTCCTCGGTGGCCGTTAGGGCTAGCATGAGCAGGATGCGGGCCTTCTTGGGGGTCAGGTTGTCCGCCACGATGTAGCCGTCCTCGGTGAAGCGGCGGGTGAGCATAACCCGACCGCTGCCTGTATGGGTGGCGATCACCACCGGGAGGCCGGCCTCCGATACTTCCTTGAGGGCCGCCATGAACGGTGGTGGCGAACCGCCGCTGCCCAACCCGGCGGCCACCAGGCCGTCCACGCCCGCTTGGGCCAGGGCCTTGATCACCAGTCCGTCGGCGCCGGCATACGCGGGCGCAATGTCCACCCTGGGCAGCCGGTCAACGCCAGAAACATCAAACTCCGAATCAACCGTGTGCGCCCGGTCCGGGCGGCGGTAGAAGACCACTTCCTCGTCCGAGTCGGCGTAACCCAAGAACCCGAAATCTGGGGCTTGAAAGGTCTCCAGCCGGTAGCTGTTGGTCTTGGTCACATCTCTGGCCGCCTGGACTTGGTTGTTCAACACCGTCAGCACTCCCCGGCCCGCCGACTGAGGGGCCGCCGCCACCCTGATGCAATCGATCAGATTAACGTCGGAGTCGGTCCCCAGGCCGGTGGGTGGGCGCATGGCCCCGGTAATGACCACCGGCTTGGCGCTCTTAACCGTTAGGTTTAGGAAGTAGGCCGTCTCTTCCAGCGTCGCCGTGCCGTGGGTCACCGCCACGCCCGCCGCCTGGGGGTCGTCTCGGAATATCTGGTTGATCCGCTTGGCCAGGCCCAACCAATGGTCCGGCGTGACATCAGTGCTCCCCAGGTTCAAGAACTGCTCGGCGCGAACGTCGGCAAACCCGTGGACCTCCGGCACCCGGTCAAGCATTTCCTCGATGGTCAGGTGTTTGCCGTCGTAGCTATAGTTGGTGTAATCGGTCCGGTTGCGCCCCACGAACGAGATGCTACCCCCGGTGGCCACCAGATACACCCTCGGCTTGCTTTCGCTAGTCATGGATCAACTCCACATGCTGTATAAGTTGTGCCTGAGACCGCAGTCTTTGTCGGATCGAGACCCGGAGTATACGACGGTTCAGCAGAATCGACACCGACGGACAGCCCAGACGATGCGATGGGGCCAGTCGGCCGGTCCATCAGGGCCGACTCCTAAAAAATACCTTCCCCGGTATGGGTACATGTGCTATTCTCAATTATGTCGGGTCCTGAAAGACGTTTCTCGTAATCAAGGCTGATTCGCAGCCCGTAGCGCCCTAAAAACGGGGCTACCGGCCGGAGCGGGACCGCGGAGATTCGACGGGAAATCCCGTGAATAATCCACGGAAAACCCATCCATCAGGCAAACCGGCGGCCGGGCCGGAGCAGATACATCCCAAACGGCTTGAGAGACAAGGCCCACGGCGGCGGCGAGACTAGGATGTGACCAGCACATCGATCGTAGTCTGATCACCGCCGTTATCGCATCTCTAAGCTCGGAATCCCGCATAATTAACAAATTATCCGTCCAGTGTTGTCGGCACGGTTGGCCCGATGCCCGTGCCGCGGCTGGCAAGGAGGTAACCTCAAATGGTGGCCCTTTGGATGCTCAGAATATTGAGCGCCGGGGGTCTTGGGGTAATTGGCTGGCGGCTCGGACTCTATCTTTCGGAATCATATTCAGATAACGAAGAATTCTTACCCTGGGGCCTCGCACTAACCCTGGCCGGCGCAATGATCGGGGGAGTTTTAATCCCCTACCTTTTCCTCACGTCCTGGCGCATCAGCGCAAGATATATCGACTCCATACGCGGCTCGGCATTGATCTCAGCCACGGCCGGCTTACTCGTGGGCCTGGTCGTCGCCTCGCTCATATCCATCCCGCTCTATACGCTGCCCGGTTGGGCCGGATGGGCCGTGCCGGTCATCGTGAACGTCACGCTGGGCCTCTTCGGACTCTGGCTTGGCGTGCAGCGGGAACGGGACGTCCGCGCGCTGTTTCCCAGCCTAGATTCCGTAGTGGAGTCATACGGCACTATCGGCAGCACGAACGGCCACGCCAAAGGCTCCAACAGCAACGGCTGGACCGGCAAGGCCGACAAGGTCAAGTCTCAGAAATCGTCGCGCAACGGCAATATCCTGGTGGATACCAGCGCGATCATCGACGGCCGGATCGCCGATCTCAGCATCACCGGATTCCTCGAGGGCTCGCTGGTGGTCCCCCGCTTCGTCTTGGATGAACTGCGCCACATCGCCGACTCCAGTGACCCGCTGCGGCGCAACCGGGGCCGCCGTGGCCTGGAGGTACTGGGCAAGCTGCGGAAAGACGAGTCTGTCCCGTTACAGGTATTGGACGTAGGCGTGGAGAACGGCAAGGAAGTCGACGCCGTCCTGGTCCAGCTGGCCCGGGAGATGAAAGCGTCCATCCTCACCACCGACTACAACCTGAACCGCGTGGCCGAACTGCAGGGCGTCCAAGTCTTGAACGTTAACGAGTTGGCCAACGCCCTCAAGTCCATCGTTCTCCCCGGCGAAGAGCTGCGGGTGAACATAGTCCAAGAGGGCAAGGAAGTCGGCCAGGGCGTCGCCTACCTGGACGACGGCACCATGGTGGTGGTCGAAGGCGGCCGGCGCTACCTGAACGCGTTCCATGATGTGGCCGTGACCAGGGTGCTGCAGACCGCGGCCGGCCGAATCATCTTCGCCCAACCCAGAGGCGAATAGGCCTTAGCCGGTGGCCACCGGAGCAGCCCTTGTCCAAACGTGTCATTCAGAGGAGTGCAACGACGAAGCCTATCTTGACTCGTGACCACTCAGATTCAAAGAACGAGACCCTTCGCCAGCTCAGGGTGCCAAGTTTGTCACGCCTTGGACCGGCGGGCCGGTTCAACACCCTCGCCCTCAAGGCAACGCCCAGTTGACTGCCCCGTTGACCGATGTAGGCGCGATAGTGGTGGCTGCCGGGCGCAGCACCAGGATGGGAGGCGTGGACAAGACCTTTGCCCCCATCCTTGGCCTGCCCCTGATCGCCCATACCCTGGGCCGCCTCGAGTCCTCCCCCCGCATCAGCCAGATCGTCTTGGTCCTGGCCGAAGACTCCGTGGAACGCGGCCAAGAACTGGTCCGGCGACAGAACTACCGCAAGGTTGCCCAGGTCTGCGCCGGCGGCCAAAGACGCCAGGACTCGGTGCGGAACGGGCTGGAACAACTGGCGCCCTGCGGCTGGGTGATAGTCCACGACGGCGCCCGCCCCTGCTTCGATGAAGCCATGCTGCAACGCGGACTGGACGCCGCCGCCGAATGCGGGTCGGCCGTGGCCGGAGTGCCCGTGAAAGACACCATCAAGCTGGTTTCAGACGAACAGATGGTCAGCGACACCCCCGACCGCTCCCTCCTCTGGGCCGCCCAAACCCCGCAGGTGTTCCGCTACGGCCTGCTGCTGGAGACCCACCGCACCCACGCCGGCGACGTGACCGACGACGCCGCCATGGTCGAAGCCCAAGGCCACCCCGTAAAGATGTTCCTGGGCGCCTACGAGAACATCAAAGTCACCACCGCCGGCGACCTGATCATCGCCGAAGCGTTCTTGAAGGCGTCGTCCACCACCTGATTCCAACAACACTACCGCCCTCCGTCCGCTCATCCTGAGCTTGTCGAAGGACCCGAACTTAGGCGCAGTCACGGTCCCCGAATGGACACGCGCCGCTGTTCACCGAACCGGTCAGTGGTGTAAAGTTATTCAACCCATCGGTCACCCAACGAAAGGCGCAGTAGGGTAGATTCATGCCGCGACTGACGGAACAAGAGCAACAAGAGATAATCCGTTACCTGGAAGCCGACCGGCCCCTGCCCGACAAGTACCGCTTTCTTTTGTTCGAGGACAAGCGGGAAGTTGAGTTGGTCTGGAACGGCAAGACCAACGAGGTCAGCAACATCGTGCTGCCATTTCAGGTGATCGAGCAGGTGGACGAGCCCCGCGCCGAGACGGACACCCGGTTGCAGGGGAGCCTGTTTGACCTGGACGACCGGGGCCGCCAGCTAAAGGGCTGGACCAACAAGCTGATCTGGGGCGACAACAAACTGGTCCTCTCCAGCCTGAAGAACGGCCCGCTGCGGGAGGAGATCGAAGCCCAGGACGGCATCAAGCTGATCTACATCGACCCGCCCTTCGACGTAGGCGCTGATTTCAGCATGGACATCGAGATCGGCGGCGGCACCTTCACCAAGCGGCCCAACATCCTGGAGGAGATCGCCTACCGGGACACCTGGGGCAAGGGCGCGGATTCGTTCATCGCCATGATCTACGAGCGGCTGGTGCTGATGCGGGACTTGCTGGCCGATGATGGCAGTATATATGTGCACTGCGATTATCGAGTCAATAGCTTCATACGGCAAGCGTTGAGTGAGGTTTTCTCCGAGCGCAACATGGTCAACGAGATCATATGGAAGCGAAAAGGCGGCTCTGCGCTGAGCAACATGAACAAGATGTCTGTAAACACCGACACAATTTATCTATATTCAAAAACTGACTCCCCAATTTGGAATCAGGTTTACATGGAGCCAGATCAAGATTACGTGGAACAGATGTTCACGCGGTCAGACCCCGATGGCCGACGGTTCATGTTGAACGTCTGCGGTAGCCCCACCTTCCGAGCGAACTTGTACTATGACTTTAAAGGGTACAAGACGCCAGCAAACGGGTGGCGCTATTCGCGGGAAGCGATGGAGGAACTCGACAGCCAAGGATTGATATATTATCCCGAAGATAAGAGTAGGCAGGTTTACAAAAAGATATACCTCGATTCGTATGAAGGCCAACTCATCACGAATATGTGGGTGGATATCAAGCTGCTAAAGGGAAGGAATGCCGAAATATTAAACTACCCTACCCAAAAACCCGAGGCCCTGCTCGACCGAATCATCAAGGCCTCATCCAACGAGGGTGACTTGGTAGCTGACTTCTTCGTCGGTTCTGGCACTACTGCCGCCGTAGCCGAAAAGCTGGGCCGTAAGTGGATCGTATCGGACCTCGGTAAATTCGCCATCCACACCACCCGCAAGCGAATGATTGGCGTCCAGCGGGAGTTGAAAGCCAAAGGCCAGGACTACCGCGCCTTCGAGGTCCTCAACCTGGGCAAGTACGAGCGCCAGCACTACATCGGCGTGAATCCCAACCTTCGGGAAGCCGAACAGCAGCAACAGATGCAGGAGAAGGAAGCCGCCTTCCTAGACCTGATCCTGCGGGCCTATAGGGCCGAAAAGACCGACGGATTTCAGACCTTCCACGGCAAGAAGGCCGGGCGGCTGGTGGCGGTGGGGCCGGTCAACCTGCCGGTCACCCGGCTGTACGTGGAAGAGGTTATCCTGGAGTGCCGCCAGAAGCACATCACCCGGGTCGACATCCTGGGCTTCGAGTTCGAGATGGGCCTGTTCCCCAACGTGCTGGACGAGGCCCGAGCCAAGGGCATCGACATCGCCCCCAAGTACATCCCCGCTGAGGTATTCGACAAACGGGCGGTGGACCGCAATCAGGTGGTCTTCCACGATGTGTCATTCATCGAGGTCACGCCCCGCGTCAACGCCAATCAGGTGCCCGTGCAGCTCACCGATTTCTCCGTCTTCTACTCCCAGGACTCCATCGCCAACGCCGAAGCCACTCTCAAGGATAAGGCTAGCAGGATCGTGGTGGAGCAAGGTCAAATCGTGAAGGTGAGCAAAGACGCCAACGGCCTGGTCAGCCGGGAATTGCTCACCCAGAACTGGACGGACTGGATCGATTATTGGGCGGTGGACTTCAATTTCGAGAACAAGCGGGAGATCATCCGGGTCAAGCGTGAGCCAGCCAGGCAGGCGCAGATGGCGAGCATGGAGCGGCCCGAACAAGCGGCCCTGACCGAGTACGAAGAGGTCTGGACCGGGGATTACATCTTCGAGAACGAATGGCAGTCCTTCCGCACCAAGAAAGACCGCTCCCTGGAACTGACCAGCGTCGCCCGCGAATGTCCTCCGGGGCGGCGCAAGTTGGCCGTAAAAGTCGTGGACATCTTTGGCAACGACACCATGACGATTGTCGAGGTAACTATTAGATAACCTTCATCACGCCGTGATCTGTCATTTCGACCGAAGGGATAAATCTTGTGACCTCGGAACGAACCTACTATGTCTATCTGCTGACCAATTGGAACAACAAGGTGATGTATGTCGGGGTTACGAACAACCTCGAACGAAGGGTTTACGAACACAAAACCAAGGCTCTGAAAGGGTTTACCGAAAAGTACAATGTGAGCAAACTTGTGTATTTCGAACACACTACTGATGTCACGGCGGCACTGGAAAGAAAGAAGGAAATAAAGAAGTGGCGTCGTGAAAAGAAGAACAACTTGGTTCATGAGCAAAACCCTGCGTGGAAAGATTTGAGCTCGGAATGGGGCCAAGATTTCTCCCTTCGGTCGAAATGACAGTGGGAGGCCGCCGATGACGGTAAGAAGCTTTATGATTTACAGACATTACAGAGGCCCATCATCTGTTGAAAGAGGTTAGGCCATATGGCCCTGCACCCTGATTTCCCCCAGTCCCCCCACGCGATCCTCGACCCGGATATCCGTTGGTTCCCCGCTGACGAAGCATTGCGCGAGACCACCATGGACAAGTTGTTGCCGCCATTGGTACCGGAACTGCGCAAGCAAGTTAAAGCATGGCGGGACAAAAGCTACGCCGGGGCTACCGACACCAGCCGCAGCCTCCTCAATTGGTGGTTCAACACGCCGCACCTGTTGCCCCAGTCCGATGGCGCGATGGCCGAGTTCCAGTATTACTTCGCCCAGCGGGAGGCCCTGGAAACCATCATTTACCTGTACGACGTCGTAAGGGCTAAAGATAAGTACGACTTGATGCGCTTCGATAGTTCAGGAGCGGTCTCGACCGGCATGTTCGACGAGACCTGGCGGAGGCTGGTGATAAAGATGGCCACCGGCACCGGCAAGACCAAGGTCATGAGCCTAGCCCTGGCCTGGAGCTACTTCCACAGGCTGTACGAGCCGGACTCCGAACTGGCGCGTAACTTTTTGGTGATTGTCCCCAACATCATCGTGCTCGACCGGCTATACCGGGATTTCGGTGGCCTCCGCATTTTCTTCGCCGACCCGGTGCTGCCCGATAACGGCGTGGACGGGCGCAACTGGCGTGACGATTTCCAACTAACCCTGCACAAGCAGGACCAGGTAAACATCACCAGACCCACCGGCAACATCTTTCTGACCAACATCCACCGCGTCTACGCCGGCGACGACGTTCCCGCCTCACCCGATGACGACAACACCATGGACTATTTCCTGGGCAAACGGCCCTCCGGCTCGACCACCGACTCCAAGGTGGACCTGGGCATGATTGTCCGAGACGTTGACGAGCTGGCAGTGTTCAACGACGAGGCGCACCACATTCACGACCCCAAGATGGCCTGGTTCAAGTCCATCGAGGATATCCACAACCGGCTCAAGCAGAAGGGGTCCGCCCTGGCACTTGAAATAGACGTGACCGCCACCCCCAGGCACAACAACGGCGCAATCTTCGTGCAGACCGTGGCCGATTACCCGCTGGTGGAAGCCATTTCTCAGAACATAGTCAAGCACCCGGTCCTGCCCGACGCCCCCAGCCGGGCTAAGCTGGTGGAACGCCAGAGTGTCAAGTACACCGAGAAGTACGCCGACTACATCGACTTGGGCGTGATCGAGTGGCGCAATGCCTATGCCGTGCATGACAAGATGGGCAAGAAGGCAATCCTTTTTGTCATGACCGACGACACCCAAAACTGTGACGACGTTGCCGAGTATCTGGAGGGCAATTACCCCGACTTGAAGGACGCGGTTCTGGTGATTCACACCCGAAACAACGGTGAGATTTCCGAAGCGGCGACGGGCAAAGGTAAAGAGGAGCTAGAACGGCTTCGCGGGTTGGCCAACGCCATCGACGGTCAGGACAACAAGTACAAGGCAATCGTCTCCGTAATGGTGCTCAAAGAGGGATGGGACGTGCGCAATGTCACCACCATTGTTGGGCTGCGCCCATACTCAGCCAAAAGCAACATCCTGCCCGAACAGACCCTGGGGCGGGGCCTGCGTAAGATGTACCCCGACAGCGAGAAAGAAGAAGTCAGCGTGGTGGGCACGGAAGCATTTATGGACTTTGTGGAATCCATCCAAGCCGAAGGCGTTGAGTTGGAGCGCAAGCCCATGGGCGAAGGGACGCAGCCCAAGACCCCCTTGGTTGTGGAAATTGATAATGAAAACGAGAAGAAGGACCTCAACGCCCTGGACATTGAAATTCCCGTGCTTACCCCACGAGTGTACCGGGAGTACAAGAACCTGGCCGGTTTGGAAGTTGGAGACCTGGGGAACAACAAGGTTAACTACCGCCAGTTCACCGAAGAACAACAGCGTGAGATCATCTTCAAAGACATCACCACCGGCGAGACCACCCATACCACCGTTTTGGATACGGCTGGCATCGCCGACTACCGGAGCGTGATCGGCTATTTCAGCCAAACCATCATGAAAGACCTACGCCTAGTCAGCGGCTACGACGTGCTGTACGGCAAGGTCAAATCTTTTGTCCAAGGCCAATTATTCGACCGCCCCGTTGACCTGGAAGACCCCAACACCCTCCGTAATATGTCCGAACTTGCGGCCACCAAAACACTGATTGAGACTTTCAAAAAAGCGATTAACGAATTGACCATCATGGGCAAGGGCGACGCTGAGATTCGCGATACCATCAAATTACGCAAGACCCGCCCATTCGTGACCAAGGACCAACCCTACTTAGTGCCCAGCAAGAGCGTTTTCAATAGGCTGGTTGGTGACAACAATCTTGAACTCAGATTCGCCCGTTTTCTTGAGGATAGCGAGGTGCTGGCCTACGCCAAGAATTACTTCGCCGTGAATTTCAAGCTGGATTACGTCAATGCCGACGGCAACATTTCCAACTATTACCCGGATTTTCTGGTGAAAGTCTCGGACAAGAAAACCTTTATCGTCGAAACCAAAGGACGAGAGGACCTAGACGTGCCGCTGAAGATGGAGCGGCTAAGGCAGTGGTGCGAAGACATCAACCGCGTGCAAAGTAGTGTTGTATATGATTACGTCTACGTGGACGAGGACGGCTTCGAGAAGTACAAACCGACCTCGTTCAAGGAGCTGATTGATAATTTCCGGGAATACAGATAGGCGTTTCCTCTATTCGATTCGATATTGGCCTGCGGCATGACCACGCCCGCTAACAACGAACCCTCGGAATTCCGGTCCGGGATCGGCTTCGACTCTCACCCTCTGGCCGGGGGGCGGCGGCTGGTGCTGGGCGGCGTGGACGTTCCCCACGACAAGGGCCTCTCCGGCCACAGCGACGGCGATGTGCTGGTCCATGCGGTCATGGACGCCCTGCTGGGGGCGGCCAACCTGGGCGACAAGGGGCTGCATTTCCCCTCCAGCGACGCCCAGTACAAGGACATCTCCAGCCTGGTCCTGCTGGAGCGGGTCGGCGCCCTGGTCGGCGAGGCTGGTTGGCGGCTCTCAAACGTTGATGCTACAATACTGGCGCAAAAACCCAGCCTCAGCGCCTTCCGTTCCGAGATGCGGGAGAACCTGGCAAGATGCCTGTCCGTCTCCCCGGACCGCGTCAGCGTAAAGATCACCACAACCGACTATATGGGGTTCGTGGGAAGGGAAGAAGGCATCGCGGCATGCGCCGTGGCCACCATCGTATCCGGCCCGCGCTAAGCCCGCCCTGGTCCGCAGTAGATCCATGAAGTTATACAACACCCTAAGCGGCGATGCCCAAGAGTTCGCCCCCGACGACGGCAACACCGTAAAGATGTACGTCTGCGGGGTTACTCCTTATTCCTCCACCCACGTGGGCCACGCCCTCAGCTACGTCGCTTTCGACACCCTGCGCCGGTATCTGGAATTTCTCGGCTTCCAGGTGCGTCACGTCCAGAACTTCACCGACGTGGACGACAAGATCATCCAGCGCGCCCAAGAACAGGGCATCTCGCCCGAAGACCTGGCCGAACGCTACATCCAAGACTTCTACAGCACCATGGACCGCCTGAACATCAAGCGGGCCGACGTCTACCCCCGCGCCACCCAGGAGATCGGCCCCATCATCCAGACCATCCGGACCCTGGTGGATAACGGCTCCGCCTACCCCGGCGGCGGCGACGTGTTCTTCCGCGTCACCAAGAAAAAAGACTACGGCAAGTTGAGTCACCGGACTCTGGACGGCATGCAGGCTGGCGCGCGGATCGACGTGGACGAGAATAAAGAGCACCCCATGGACTTTGTCCTCTGGAAGGGCGCGCGCCCTGGTGAGCCGTCTTGGGACAGCCCCTGGGGACCGGGCCGGCCTGGCTGGCACATCGAATGCACCGCCATGGCCATGACCTATCTGGGCGACACGCTGGACATCCACGGCGGCGGGCAGGACCTGATCTTCCCCCACCACGAGAACGAGATCGCCCAGAGCGAAGCGTCCAGCGGCAAGACCCCATTCTCCCGCTACTGGGTGCACAACGGTCTGCTGCAACTGGGCGAAGACAAGATGAGCAAGTCACTGGGCAACCTGGTGTCGGTGGAAGAGGCCTTGGCCCAGTACACCCCCGACTCCATCCGCCTGTACTTCCTCAGCTCCCATTACCGCAGCCCGCTCAGCTACTCCGACGAGGGCTGCGACGCCATGGAACGCAGCGCCAGCCGCCTGCGTCACGCCCTTAGGCCGGACCCCGGCGCCAAGGGCGAAGCCATGGACCCAAGTTCCTTCCGGGAACAGTTCATGGCCGGCATGGACGACGACCTGAACACACCGAGGGCGCTGGCGGCCCTATTCGACCTGGCCCGCGAGATGAACCGGCAGCGCGACGCCGGACGCTCCATCGCCGCCGCCCAAGACTGCCTCAGGGACCTGGGCTCGCTGCTTGGCTTGACCTTCGAGGAGCGTAACCTGGCCATGGACATCGACCCCGAGTCATACGCCACCATCCTGGACGGCCTGCGGGACAAGCTCACCGAGGCCGGTCTGGTCGAATTGACGAGCCTGATCGCCGAAGAGGCATCTCCCGAATCGGCGGTGTCCGATACCGACATCGACCGCTTGGTCGCCCTCCGCGCCAGTTGCCGGGAACACAAGCAGTACGCGCTGGCCGACGACATCCGCGGCTGGCTGGACAGCCAGAACATCTCAGTTGAAGATTCGGGGGCGGGCAGCATCTGGGAATACCGCCCCAACTCCTGATGGAACGCTCCACCAACCGAAACCTCGGCGGCGGGCAACGTCTGGCGGTGCCGGCCCAACTCCTGATGGGACACGCCGCGGGCCACGGGACGCAGCGGAGCCGACCTTGACGCCAGATAACGCCTTACCCCCGTCCCTGATCGATTCCCTCATCGAGGCGTTGGGCCGGGACAACGTCCTCACCGACCCCTACGACCTGGACCGCTACTCAGGCGACGCTCTCTCACCCACCCGGGCCTTCGGGGCCGAAGCATCCTTCGATAGACTGGCCGATGTTGTGGCGCGCCCCGGCTCCACCGATGACGTCCGCGCCGTATTGCGGCTGGCCAACGGGTCGGCCACCCCGGTCATCCCCTTCGGCGCCGGCACCGGCGTGATGGGCGGCACGGTCCCGGCCAGAGGCGGCATCGTATTGGACCTGCAACGGCTGGACCGGGTGCTGGCCATCAACCCGGTGGATATGACCGCCGAGGTGGAAGCGGGCGTCGTCCTGGAAAACCTACATAACGCATTGCTGCCCCACGGGTTGATGCCCGGGCACGACCCTTACAGCGTGCCCATCGCCACCGTCGCCGGGACCATCTCCACCAACGGCGTCGGCTACCGGGCCGGCGCCCACGGACCCATGGGAGACCAGGTGGTGGCGCTGGAAGTGGTGCTGCCCGACGGACGCGTGATGACGACCAGGGCGGTTCCCAATCAATCTTCCGGCCCCAGCCTGAAACACCTGTTCATCGGCTCGGAGGGCGTCTTCGGCGTCATCACCAAGGCGACCGTCCGAGTGTTCCGTCTGCCCGAGTCCCAGGTATTCGAGGGCGTTGCTTTCGACACCTTTGACCAGGGGTTCAACGCGGCAGCCGAGATCTTCGCCCTGGGAGTGCGCCCAACCCTGGTGGACCTGACAGAGGAAGACGACGGCATCATGTTCCACCTGGTCTTCGAGGGCTTCAAAGAAGGCGTCCAGGCCAACCGCGACCGGGCGATGTCGGTCTGCGTCCAACACGGCGGACGGCCGGCGGGACCCGGCCCGGCAGCAACCTACTGGGAGCACCGGCACGATTCGGCCGTGAATTACAAGGCGTCGGCCCTGGGCAAGCCCCGCAGCGTGCGCTGGAGCCGGTGGCGTGGCCGCCGTGGCTTCGACTACCTCCACATCGGCCTCCCCATCTCCAAGGTGCTGGAATACCGTGAACAGGCTGACCAGATCATGTCCCAAGCCGGAGTGCGCTCCGTCGAGTACGCCATCTGGTCCCGGCCCGAGCTTTTCTCCATGCTCATCGCCCCCGAGTCCGGCGCCCCCGCCGAGTCCCGGGAGCGCCTGGGCCGGACGGTGGAACAGGTGCTTCAGTTGGCCCAGGACATGGGCGGGGTCATGGAATACTGCCACGGGGTGGGCGTCAAGCTGAACCACCTGCTGGAGCGGGAGATGGGAGTGGGCCAAGACGTGGTCCGCGCCATCAAACAAGCCCTGGACCCCAATAACATCATGAACCCCGGCAAACTGGGACTCTAGAACCTGGGGTTCACAGGGGCCGCAGTCCGGCCCCTCTCCGGGATATCGTTCAGCAGAGTCCTTCCGCGAAGAGGCGGCGAAGAAACTCGCGGCCGACGCCCCGTTCGACAGCCTGACCATCCGAACCGGCAACTCGGAAGATGTTAGTCAACCGGCCGGCCGGCACGCGGGTGCAGTGGGCGATCCCACACCGCTTCTTCCTAATCGACTTCTGGTTGGTGTCCGATGCTGTCTGATCCGGATGCTGCAAGCTCCATGGGTCTGTTCCCCCAAGAAGTTCTTAGTTGACAATAAAACACACTATTTATGGGCAGATTGTTACGCTTTCAGCAATCGATTCCCTTATATCAGAGAATGGTTGCGAAATGAATAAAAAGGCAACCCTGTTATGGTGCGATACGTACTATCACAAAATGAGATAGGACCAGGCATGGAATATACATTGACACAATACGGTGTCTGGTATATCATAAATAAAGATTAAGTAGCGATATCATTATCGCAATACTACATACTTAACCGGCTTAACCGGTACATCCGGAAGGTAAGTCCAAAGGCTAGGGAACACAATGGAAAAAGTACACAAGAACAACAACGGCCACTCGAACATTCGTCACTTGGGTGAAGTGATTCACCACATGGAAGAGGGCATCGTAGCAGCCTACGACTGGCTGTCCGGCCCCGCCATGACCGAGAAACAACGCACCGAGCAAAAGCTGGTGGAAAGCGAGCCCGTCAGGCGCACCGGCCCTCTCGGCTTCTAAATCGCGCCCTGGAGAGTCTCTCTCTAGCCACGAAAGTGATTCCATTGTTTATGGCGGCAGCTACTTTAGCTGCCGCCATTTTCATGCAACCATTACCAACATCGGCGCCTGAATGATTGCCAGAATCACTCGCCAACCCCGTTCTATGCCCTAGAAGGGAAGTTCTTGCCCGATACCCTGTTCCTTGGCCTTGTCGTAGACCAGCTTGGCCGCCGCGATATCCTCCAGCGCCAGACCCATGGACTCGAACAGAGTGATCGAGTTGGCGGATGGGCGTCCGTTGACCCGCCCCGCGACGACATCCTGCAGTTCGTGGGCCATATCCCAACGGAAACTGCCCCTGGGTTCCAACCATAGCAGGTCACCGCACTCTATCTTTGCCTGCTCGAGGTTATCCACCACAATCACGTCGGACCGCAGCACCGCCTCCTCATCGATCTCCCGCCGCATCCAATGGTTCCCTCCGGCGGCGTTGATATGAGCGCCGGGCGACAGCCATTCACCCAGCAGCGCCGGCTCCCGGGCCGAGGTTATAACTATCACCACATCAGCCCCCTCCACGCACTCCTGGGCGGTGGCCACGGCTTTAACGTCAACCTTGAGACTCTCGCTGCTGCGCTCGGCGAATCGCTCGCGGCGTTCCTCCCGGCGGCTGAACACCCGGACCCCCTTGATGTCCCTGACCGCGCAGACAGCCTCAAGTTGGGAGCGGGCCTGGAAGCCCGACCCGATCACCGCCACCGTCGCCGCGTCCGGCTTGGCCATGTACTTGGTGGCCAGACCGCTGGCTGCCCCGGTGCGTATCTGCCCCAGCCGACCCGCCTCCATGCATGAGAGCAGCCCGCCGGTCTCATAGTCGTACAGCATAACGATCATCTTGGCTGAGCCAGGCCCGCTGAACGACGGGTAGGCCTTGTATCCGAACACACCCTGCCCGCCGTTGGCCGCCGCCATGAAGTGGAAGAACCCGCCCGGCATGCGTATCCGGTTCCTGGGGCGGTTGTCCACCTTGCCCTCTCCCGCCTGGGTGAATGCCAGGTCAAGCACCTCGATGCACTCGTCCATGGGCAGCAGTTGGGCCACTTCTTGGTCGTTCAAAAACAGGGCCATGATCATCTCCTGACGCTTCTATGCCAAGGCACGGGCAACAGTAGAGTATAGCACCGTGGATTCCACCGGAAACAGCCATTCGCGCCTCATGTTTGTGGCCGCGATAGGCATCAATTTCAGATGTTCCTTTGCTACAATTACGGGGCGGCCGCACCAATCCACGAAAAGGATGAATCTAGGCGATGTTTAAACCCCGCGTCTACGTCACCCGGCAGATATTCCCCGACGCCCTCGACCTCATCGAAAAGTCGGCTGAATTGGAACTGTGGCCCGATGACGAACCGCCTTCTCCCGAGCAACTGAAAGAGGCGCTCTCGGAGATGGACGGCGCCCTCATCAACGTCATGGACCGCATCGACGGCCCGCTGTTGGACGCCGCGCCAAAACTGAGGGTACTCAGCCAGGTGGCCGTGGGACTGGACAACATCGACCTCGCCGAAGCCACCAGGCGGGAGATCATGGTCGGCTTTACCCCCGGCGTCCTGGCCAAGTCCACCGCCGATCTGGCCTTTGCCCTGCTGCTGGCCACCGCGCGCCGCGTGGTGGAAAGCGACAAATGGGTCCGGGAGGGCAACTGGAAGATATCCCACCACCCCATGTTCTGGCTCGGTTCGGAGGTCAACGGGAGCACGCTGGGCATCTTGGGGATGGGCGGCATCGGCCTGGAGACCGCCAAGCGGGGCTTGGGCTTCGACATGAAGGTGATGTACCACTCGCGCACCAGGAAGCCTGAGTTGGAGGCCGAGTACGGATTCAAGTACGCCTCAATGAACCAGGTGCTGGCCAAGAGCGACTTCGTTTCCATCCACGTGCCGTTGACCCCGGAAACTCACAAGTTCATCGGTGAGAAGCAACTCAAGAAGATGAAGCCTACCGCCATCCTGGTCAACCTCTCCCGCGGCGCGGTGATCGACACCGGCGCCCTCTACAAGGCGTTGAACGAAGGCTGGATCGCCGGCGCCGGCCTGGACGTTTTCGACCCCGAACCCGTTCCCCCGGACCACCCCATCCTCGCCCTGAACAACGTGGTGATCCTGCCCCACATCGGCAGCGCATCCAACCGGTCCCGCCGGGAGATGCATCTGCTGGCGGCCAGGAACCTGGTGGCCGGCCTGAACGGCGAACGCATGGAGCAGATCGCCAACCCAGAGGTATATAAGAGCCTGGGCATGTGACCATCACGTGATTTTGGGGTTACCCGGTGATTTTCGACAGCCGGGATTGATCTCGATTCCGACCGCCAATCATGGATGGGGCAGGGGCATGCTGATTCCTTTTCCGTCGACATCGAAACCGATTCGCGCACATTTACCAAATTGCTCTGGTGACCACGTTTTCAGGGAACCGCTGAAACAGTGGGCCAATCATCAGCAACGATGGACGCCTGCATCCCGACTCCAATGCTCGGTCCCTGTGCCTCGTAGCCAGCCGGGTCAGACACCAGCCAAATTTCACCGGTTCGTGCTAACGTGGCGCCCTGGTTATGGATAACAAGGGTGGCACTTTAAAGGTTCTTTGCTCCCCATCCAACGGAGCTTAAAGGCGGTATCTCAACAAACCCTGTTGAATCAACGATCAACTAGGTACGCGGTTACGGCTCCTAATTCTGTGGTTGCTATCCAATCATCGGGAATGTCCGGTACAGGCGCCGATAGCCCGGTGCTGGCTGGCGGCGGTGTCGCGATGAAGATTGGGACTGGCAACGCTGCGGAAGTTGGAGCAGTTTATCGGGTAGGAAGGTCGTTGACCACCAGAGCGATTAGAAAGCCGTCCCGGTCTAGGAAACCTACCTCAACCCTTTCTCCGGTATCGCGGTGGAGCAATAGGTGCGCGGCATCTATACCGATGGGTCCATCGGTAACAAACTCCCAGATTTCACCGCTCTCATGGCGCACACGCAACAATTCTATCTCCGTTGAATTACGTTCAATCGCCGTTACAACCCACCCCGACATCAGTCTCAAGATAGGCACCATCGTCGGTGTCGGGACGGCGGCAGGGGTTTCCGTTGGCGCTTTGGTGGAGACGGTGGCCCTCAAGGGAGGGTACGTCGCCTCTGCCTGCGGCGTGGGCGGCTTCGGGGCGCCCACGGTCCCGCGCTCAGAACCACAACCGACGAGGGCGGCCGCCAAAACACACAAGGCGATCAGCAGCCAAGACTTTCCCATAAACTAAGGGCTCCGGAGGCGCTCGGGATCGGCGATGGCGGGAGAGATGGGCTTCGGTGAGGATACCGCGGCAGAAGACGGTGGCGGAGAGGGCGGGATTCGAACCCGCGAGAAGATTGCTCCCCTACGCGATTTCCAGTCGCGCCCGTTCGTCCACTCCGGCACCTCTCCAGCTTGGCGGGATCAACCCGCCCAGAGAACCCGGTTGCACCGCATGCCGCAAGTGGCCGAAAACTCTGAGACATCAGCCATTATAGATAACGGTTTACCGGACTGTCCACAGACGCAGACCCGAATTGACCAGCCCTGCCCTTCAATTCGGCCCGGCCGCTCCCCTATAATGTGACATAATTCGAATCAGCATCCAACCCGGCACAGGAGTAGAGATAATCATGGCCGACCCAGGCTTTGTCAAAGTGGCCCAGGTAAGCGACCTTCGTCCCGGTGAAATGATTGGAGTGGAGGTCTCCGACCAACAGGTGTTGGTGTCCAACATCGACGGTACCATCCACGCCATCGACGATATGTGTTCCCACGCCTATGCGTGCCTATCCGACGGCGAATTGAGGGGTAAGGAGGTCGAATGCCCGCTCCACGGCGGCGCGTTCAACGCCATCACCGGAGAGCCGATCGCCCCGCCGGCCAATACGAGCGTCCGCGTCTTTCAGGTGCAGATCGAGGGTGACGACATATTAATCGGACCGCCCAACAGCTAGGCTGCCGCTAGGCCCCGGCCCAAAATCCCGAGAAAAACTAGCCCAGTCCGGGAATCCGGTCCATTATGTTCAGGATCTGCATTCCCGGCACGGGCCAGTAAACCATCCACACTTTCCCCAGCAGGTTGGCCTCCGGCACGGCGCCCCAGCTCCTTGAATCGTTGCTGTGCGAGCGGTTGTCACCCAGAACGTAATACTCGCCTTCCCCCATCAGTGTCGGCGGTGCGCTGGAATGGTCACTCTCGAACAGGTACGGCTCATCCAATGCAGCGCCGTTGATGAACACCGTACCGTCTCTCATCTCAACAACTTCACCGGGCAGCCCAACCACCCGCTTAACGAAGTCCTTGCTCGGGTCCCGGGGAAACCGGAATACGATGACCTCCCCACGCTTGGGTGCGTGGACCGCGAACCGGGAAGACTCCTCGTCCACCTGCCAGAACGGCACGATCCTGGAGAGCCGCCGCAGGTCGAGCTGCTGGTAAACCAGGCGGTTGACCAGCAGGTACTGGCCGCCCTCCAACGTGGGGTCCATGCTGGAGCCATCGACCTTGAAGTTCCGCACCGTGGTCTGCAGCAGCATGAACACCACCACCGCCAGGACCACCGCTTCGATTATCTCTCTACCAACTCGTGACAATGGGTTCCAGTTTCCTCAGATACGGATAGCGCCTAAAAACAGCCGCTCCAAAAAGTATACACCCGCCCTGCGCTTTGACACTGCCGTTTGTGCCTGTGCCTGCCGTCTGCTACAATCTGCGCCTAGATTAACAGCCCCGGAATTACTCACGAGTTACGGAGGGACACGCCCATGAGTTGGCGATTCCAGTTGCTTAACAAGCCCTACGGCAGCGTTACAGAAGGCCCCGTCTGGGACGGCGAGAACCTGCTCTTCACCCATATCGCCGCCAGCCGCATCATGCGCTGCGACGTAAAGACCGACGAGATCACCGTTTGGCGCGAGGGTACGAACCGCACCAACGGCCTGGCCCACGACGAGAAGGGCAACCTGTTTGGCTGCTGCTCCGGTGGCCGCGCCATCCTCCGTTTCGACCCCGACGGCAACAACGTGGTTGTCGCCGACCAGGTTGAGGGCAAGAAACTGAACACCCCCAACGACCTGGCCGTGGACCGCCAGGGCCGCATCTGGTTCACCAACCCCTGGAACGCCACCAACATCGACGCCACCGAGGTCCAAGAACTGGACCACCGGGCCGTGCTCTGCGCCACCGCCCAAGCCGACGGCAGCTACTCGGTGGCCAGGGTAGAGACCGATAGCACCATGCCCAACGGCATCCTAGTGTCCATCGACGGCAAGACCCTGTACGTGGCCGAGAGCAACAGCGAGGACGCCAGCATCGACCGCGAGCTGCGCGCCTATCCTATCCGCGACGACGGCTCCCTTGGCCCGTACGACACCCTCCATGCCTTTGGCACCAACAAGCGGCATGCCCAGCGCGGCATCGACGGCATGTGTCTGGACCGTGAGGGCAACATCGTCGCCACCGCCGGCTGGCCCCAGTCCGGCCCCGGCCCGCTGATCTATGTCTTCGACCCCAAGGGCCGCGTCATCGAGACCCACCCGGTGCCTTGCATCCGACCCACCAACTGCGTCTTCGGCGGTCCCGGGCGCTCCACCCTATACGTGACCAGCGCCGAGGGTCATTTCTTCAAGGCCGAGACCGACATGGAAGGCTGGGCCCTATTCCCCTAACCGCCACCGGCCGCCATAGCCGGATTTCCTGAGGACGGAAGGGTAGCCGGCCTAACATGGCTTCCAGATCGGGTACCATAGGTGAAGACAGGCTCATAAGCCTTAGCGGGAGCATCTACCATGACACTTCGAGGACGAGGCAGCCTGACCGGCTCCGGTATCACCCGGGCCCAGTTGCGTCAGGGCGGAGGCCGCGGCAACGGCAACGACCACTTGGACGAGTTGGTCGGCGCCACCGAGTTGTTCGTTTACCAGACTCCCAACACCAAACCCAAGGGCTTCGATTCGTTGAAGCTGTTCTTGGAGGCGTCAGAGTGCGAGTTGATCTTTACCCTGGACGTTCCGCCGGAGCTGCGAAATTACGAAGCCTTCCGCATCACCCACAAGTCGGGTGAGAAGATCCCCGAGCCGGTGCTGCGCCGCTGCCACTCGTGGGCCCACGGCCGCAACTACCTGCACAGCTTCTTCAAGCCCATGTACGGGTCTAAGTAGCCAACGCCAAACCGAACCGGGTCACCTTTAAAAGCAGAAGAACCCCCGCCCTCCCTTGGGAGTACGGGGGTTCTTCTTTGTCTCTGCCCTCAGGTCCGGCGGCTACTTGCTCCGCTCGGGCCACACCGGGTCGTGGTAGCCCAGCGGCACTGAAGGGCGTGCCCAGCGCGGCGGCGTCTCCGAAAGGCCGATGACCGGCGCCAGATGCCCCAGCCGGCCCATGGGCGTTTCGCTCACCATCGACCAGCTTGCAATCTCTTCGGGTGTGAACTCGCTGGCGACGTTCTTGAGGGCCGACTCGGGGATCTGGCCATGCTCGACCAGCCAGCGTCCCACCTGGGCCAGGGATATGCGCACCAGCCAACTGCCGCCCTCTCGGGTCCGGCGTTCCAGCGCCACGCACGCGCCAAACGCCATCAGGTAGCCCGTGAGGTAGTCGATGGCCGACACCGGGTAGAACTGGGGGCCGGGTTCCGCGCCTGGGAACAGGTCGCCCTGGCGGCTGGTGATGCCGCTGACCGTCTGCACCACCGTGTCGAAGCCGCGGCGCGACGCCCAAGGACCAACATGGCTGAACGCGCATAGTGAAACATAGACCAGGCCGGGCCGTATCTCGGCCAGTTCCTCCGGCGACAAGCCCCGGCTGCCGAGAGTGCCGGGCCGGTAACCTTGGGAGAACACGTCGCTCTGCCGCACCAACCCGTGCAGAGTTTCAATGTCCTTCTGCTCGCGCAGGTCGAGGTTGGCGTTCAGCTTGCCGTGTCCGGTGTCATATTCCTGGTAGCCGATGTTCGGCAGGTGCGCGCCGGTGATCTTCATGACGTCGGCGCCGTGTTCCGCCAGCGTGCGGGCGCAGGTCGGCCCGGCCAGCACCCGCGTCAGGTCCAGCACCCTAACTCCCGACAAGGGCCGGCTGCCTTCGGGCAGGGCCTCGGGCGGGGCCTCGCCAATCTTGACGATCTCCAGCAGGGGCAGGGTGGCGATTGCGGCGGCTTGCGGGTGCTTGGCCCATTCGTCCATGGTGCGCACCATGCCGCCCGCGCCCTTGGCCGCGATGATGGCCTCCTCAAGCTCCAGCGCGTCCCAACCGGCCACCGCCTTGGTCACGGCGGCCTTGTCTTCGGCCACGCCCAGCACGCTCATGGCGGCAGCGCGGTGATTGGGAAAGTTGCAGTGCAGGTAGCTCCAGCGCCCGTCCTTTGCCGGGTACACGCCCATCACGGGGTTGCGATCGGTGGAGACGCCGGCGCTGTCCATCTTCAGGTACTTGCCGCTGCGGAGCGAGGCCGTTGCCCGGCGGGCATCCACCGACACTTCCTGCTGGCGGCCGGTGCGGGTTTCCCACAGGTCGGACACGGCCAGTCCAACCGCGGCAAGGGCGGCCGTGCTGGCGTCCCCCACCCGGAAGGGAGTTGGGATTATCGGGTCGCCGCCGCCGGTGAGTGTCGGTTCATTGGCGCGCGCCTCCGGCAGTCCGGCGATGGGCAGCAGCGCGCGTAGGATCTCTCTCGCCATTATCTCTTCTCCAGTATCTCTCGTGGATGGTTGGCCAAGAATTCATCGGCGATCTGGTCGAAAGTCAGGAACCGGACCCCGTCGTGGGACGTGATATATTCGGTCAGCCGTTCCAGCATCAGCAGCACCTGGGGCCGGCCGCTCACATCGGGGTGGATGGTAATCGGGAAGACCGCCTCGTCGTACTCACGGTACACGAAGTCGAATTGGTCGCGCCACATCTGCTCGATGTCTCTTGGATTGACGAACCCGTGGCTGTTGGGCGCGCCCTTGATGAACATCATCGGCGGCAGGTCGTCCAGGTACCAGTTGGCCGGAATCTCCACCAGGTCGGTCTCTTCCCCCCGCACCAGGGCGTGCATCCAATGCTCGGCCGGCTGGGAGTAGTCGATCTTGGTCCACCGGTCGCCTTTGCGCACGTAGTAGCACTCAAAATCGCGGTGCATCAGGCTATGGTCATACTTGATGCCGTTCTTCTGCAGCAGCTCGTTGGTCACGTGGCTGAACTCCCACCAGGGGGCCACGTAGCCGGTGGGCCGCCGGCCGGAAACCTCGGTGATCAGGTCGATGCACCGAAGCAGTACGTCTTCCTCTTGCTCCGGCGACATGGCTATGGGGTTCTCGTGGGAGTAGCCGTGCAGCCCAATCTCGTGGCCGCCGCTGACGATCAGATCGCATTCTACGGGGAAGGTCTGCATCGAATGGCCGGGAACGAACCAGGTGGTCTTGATCCCAAGCCGGTCAAACAGCTTGAGCAGGCGGGGAGTGCCCACCTCGCCGGCGAACATGCCCCTTGAGATATCGTCGGGCGAGTCCTCGCCGCCATAGGATCCCAGCCAACCGCCGACGGCGTCCAGGTCCACTCCGAACGCGCAAGAGATGTTCTTATCGGTCATAACGCATCGCTCCTAGCTACTCCGTTTCCATCGCTCGGCCAGGCCAAGCATGGGGCGGATTCCAAGCCAACGGAGGATGCCAAAATCTAGCAGTGGCGCCGCCGGGTGTCAATGGAGCCTGGGTTGGGCAAGGCACTGCTTCAGGAGCGAGGCTACGAGGTGATGAGCAAGTCACGCACCACGGAACGCCACCTGGGCCCGAAGCCGTCCGGGCCAGGAGAGAACAACTCGTCGAAGCGGCTCTCGGACAGGGGCCTCGACACGTCCGATATCTCAAACTCCACGCTCATGGGCCCTCCGGTCGTGCCAGCCAAGTGCGCCAATCAGAAGTTATTGGGCCGCCAGGTAGGCAAAGGTGTCGTTGGCCGGGTTCTTGACGCGGTGGTGCTCGATAAACACGGCGGCGTTCTCGGCGACATCCTCTCCGTCCAGGTCGGCCACCAGGGCCAGGGTCATGTCGATGCCCGCGGAGACTCCGGCGGAGGTGATGATTCCCTTGCCGGTGCTCTTGTCCACTAGGTCCACCCACCGGGGCGACGGGTCCCAGGCGACATTCTCGCCCTGGGTCAGCACCCAGTTCCAAGCGGTCTTGTTGCTGGTGGCGGCCTTGTTGTCCAGGATCTTGGTACGGGCCAACAGCGCGGCCCCGGTGCAGACCGACGCCACGACTCCGGCCCGTTGGCAGACAGCGGACAGCGACTTGATGAAGTCCGGGTCGGCGACCAGAGTGCGGGTGCCGCCGCCGCCGGGGACCAGCAGGATATCAAAGTCGAAATCGTCGTTGATGCCGTGTTCCGCCACCACCACCGGCCCTGATCCGTTGGACCCGGTCGCCACCGGACCCTGCTCCTTGCCCACGGTGATCACCCGGTAGAGCGGCTTGGCCGTGTCGGGCTTGCTGGGGTCGTCTTCTCTGGGCGTGCAGGCAACGTTGAACACCTGTATCGGCCCAAACAGGTCCAGAGGCGCCATCCCCTCAAATATCAAAGCGGCAACGGTTTTCATGGGTATACCAATTTCCTTGAAGCGCTGGGCTGATGAAAGAAACAAAATGGTGGGCCCGGTTGGGATCGAACCAACTACCAGACGGTTATGAGCCGTCTGCTCTACCAATGAGCTACGGGCCCCCAAGAATAGGGAGGTCTAGGGTCGCCTGGGTCTAAGCCTAAGCATAGGTAGCTTAGCCCTGGGGTTTTGAGGGTGTCAAGGAATCGCAAGCGCCGCCGAAACCCGCCACAGCGCCGCCGTCGGGGATTACGCCAAGCCCAGACTATTCAGGTAGTCGGGGTCCCAGTCGGCCAGCAAACCGCGTTCCAGCGCCTCGGTCTGGGGCACCCTTGGCGTCGCCTCGCCGGTGGTCGGCACCTGGGCGATGACCGCGTCGTTGACCAGACTCTGGTAGGTCTCGCCGTCCACGCCCAGCAGGCCCTGCAGGACATCGTCGTTGTGCTGGCCGAACGTCGGGGACGGACCCTGGATGGCCAAGGGACTGTTGGAGAACTTGTAGGGTCGGCCGATGAACATTCGGGAGCCCATCTGACGCTCCTTGGGATAGTCCACCCGCTCGAGGAAGCCGCGGCTCTTGAACTGTGGGTCGTAGTGGATGTCTTTGCTGTTCAGCACCGGACCCGCTGGGATGCCCACACCCTGAAGCGCGTGCATCAACTCGTACTTGTCCACGCCCGAGGTCCAGCCCTGAATCAACGAGTCCAGCTGGTCGTGGTTCCGCTGCCTAGAAAGAAGGTCAGCGTAATCAGGGTCGGCGGCCAGTTCCGGCCGGCCCATCAGGCGGCACATTCCGGCCCAGCTCTCGTCGTCGCCAACCGAAAGCGTGATCCACTGGTCGTCGCCCAAAGCCCGGTAGCAACCCTGAGGCGCCCGGTAGGGGTGCCGGTTGCCGATGCGGCCGCCCTCGCGTCCGTTGACCTGGGCATCCAGGATGTATTCCGACATAAACATCACGCCAGCCTGGTACATGCCGATGTCGGCCCACTGGCCCTGCCCGGTCTTGTTGCGGTAGCGCAGCGCCGTGCCGATGGCGAACAAAGCGGTCCAGGTCGAGAGAAAGTCCACGAATGACGCCCCCGCCTTGGCCGGACCCAGGTCTTTGTAGCCGGTGATCCAGCAATGCCCGTGGGTCGCCTCTTGGGTGGTCGCCTGGGCCGGGTAACTGGAGTAGGGGCCGCCACCGTGGCCGTAACCGGTGTTGGAGACCATGATGATGTCGGGCTTAAGCTTCTTCATGTTGGGATAGTCCAGGTCCCAACTGCGCATCACCCGGGGGGTGAAGTTCTCCATCACCACGTCGCTGACCTTGATCAAGTCACGGAACATGTCCCGCCCTCGCGAGTCGGTCATGTCCAGGGTTATCGATTTCTTGCCCCTGTGGATCAGATTGTAGGTGGAAGGCCGGTTCCACCAGTCCTCGCCCAGGTCGTTCTCGGGGAATGCCCCGGCGTAGCCGCCGGTGCGCGTGACATCGGGACGGCCTGGTCCTTCAACCTTGATGACCTCGGCGCCCATGTCGGCCAGCAAGCCGCCGGCATAGGGCAGGGCGAACACGTAGGTTGAGTCGATTATTCGGATGCCTTCCAGGGGTAACCGGGCCATGTTTGATCCTTCTGCTTTTTATTGCCGCTTGCCTGATGCCCGTCCTTCGACAGTATCATGATGAGCGGTTGAGAATGTTGTCGATTCACAATCTGGCGGTCGTTTCTTTCGCCAACCATGAGTGTGTCTTGATTCTTTTTGTACCCCGATTCAAAAGTCCCATATTCCGCTCATGGTGAGCCTATCGAACCACCGCATGGCTAAGTTATTCCCGATCTTGGCCCTGATCTTGGCCCTGATCTTGGCCCTGATCTTGGCCCTGATCTTGGCAAGGTTAGATCACGTTTAGTTGCCTTAAGCGAACGTAATCCTCGCGCGTGTATTCCAGGCCGTCCACGTAGATCTCCGCGTTGTGCTGACCCAGGGTTGGGGCCGGGCCGGTGTACTGGTACGGAGTGAGGCTCAGGTTGAACAATACCGCCGGCACCTTTACCTTGCCGATAACCGGATGGTCCACATCGCGGTAGAAGTTGCGGGACTCCAATTGGGGACACTCCAACAGTTCCGAGGGCGTCTGGACCAGTCCGAACAGCATCCGGGCCTCGGCTGCTTTGGTGAACAAGTCCCACTTGCCGCGTTCTTTGATGGACTCCAACACCACCTGGTCCAACTCCACGGTGTTCCTGATGCGTTGGGCTGGCTCGGCGAACTTGGGCTCCTTCAACCGGGGGTCGCCAAAGAAATCGGCGATGGTGTCCCAGGTCGCGCCGCCGCCGGTCTGGACGATGATCCAGCCGTCTTTGCAGGGCATGGGGTGGCCGAAGTTGCTGCCCGAAGGCCGCCGCCGCGGCAGCGTGCCGCCCATGAAGGGATACATGGTCTGGGTGGCCATGGCCGTCGAGGCCACGCACTCGGTTACGGAAACGTCGATGTGCTGGCCCTCCCCGGTGTTGCCCTGCATGAACAGGGCCATGGAGGTCGATGCCGCGCCGTTCAGTCCGCCCTCGTACTGCGCTTGGAAGCCGCCGTGTTTCAGCGGCTCCTCGCCCTGTATCCCGCTGATGCTCATTATCAGTCCCATGGCGTAACTGACCACTTCCTCTCCCTGGTACTGGCTGTAGGGGCCGGTCTGGCCGAAGGGCGTGATGGAGGTCATGATCAGCGATGGGTTTTCGGCAACCAGGTCGTCGTAACCCACGCCAAGGCCGGCCAGGTAGCCGGGGCGGTAGGATTCGATGACCACGTCCACGTGGGGGACCAGACGCTTCAGTATCTTCTGACCGGTGACGGTCTCCAGGTTCAACGTGGCGCCCTTCTTGTTCAGGTTCATCACCAGATAGAAGAGGCTTTTCTCCGGGTGCGGGTCGTCGCCGAAGAACGGCCCCATCCGGCGCAGGGCGGCCCCGGTGGGCGGCTCAATCTTGAGAACGTCGGCCCCGTAGTCGGCCAGCAAGCGGCCGCAGAACGACCCGGCGATGTCTTCGCTCAGGTCCAGCACCTTCACTCCATCCAGTGGACCGTGAGTGAGGGGGGCCTGGTGCGATTGGGTGGAAGTCACGTTACGGTCGGTCTCCTCTTGTACTTTCAGAGGGCTTCACACGGAGGGCTGCACGAACCGGTGGAATTGTAGCCGACGCCGTTGACCAAGGCAATCGGCTCCAGCTTTACGCGGAGCCACCGGGACCCTAACCGAAGGCCTGCTTCAACTTGGCGTTGAACTCGTCCATGGTGAAACTGTACTGCTGCGTTCCCAGCTTTCGAACGGCGTAGTGGCCGGCCACGTTGCCCATCTGCACGGCCCGTTCGATGCCGACTCCCTCGACCAGCCCCTTGATCAGGCCGCCTCTGAAGGCATCTCCGGCGCCGGTCGGGTCCACCGCGTCATCGGCCGGCACCACCGGAACCGACACCGTGCCGCTGGTGGTCACGATGTCGCAGCCGTCGCCGCCCTTGGTCACCACGATGGTGTCGACCGTCTCCGCCACCTGCACCCGGGACATGCCGGTGGCGTTGGAGATCAACTCCATCTCATAGTCGTTGCAGACCAACATCCGGGATTGGCTGATGCACCTGGCAAGGGCATCGGGCTGCCAGGCGGGCAGAGACTGGCCGGGATCGAAGATGGAGAAGATGCCCCGCTTCTGGTGCTCGGCGGTGTACTCGGCCATATCACTCAAGTTACCTGGGGCCACGATGGCCAGGCAGTCGTTGGGGTCAACCGTGCTGAAGTCGAAACCGGACTGGTGTTTCATAGCGCCCGGATTGAACCCGGTGATCTGGTTGCTCTGAGTGTCGGAGGTGATGTACGCCCCGGCGGTGAGTTCCTCCTCCACGATCCGTATGTCCGCCGTGGGAACTTTGATCTGCTCCAACCACTCGAAATATCGGTGGTAGTCCTGGCCAATGGTGGCCAAGATCCGCGGTTTCTCGCCCAGCAGCGACAATGAATAGGCGATGTTTCCCGCCGTGCCGCCGAAATTCTCGGTGAGGCTGTTGACGGTGAAACTCACGTTGATCATATGGAGTTGGTCCGGCAAGATGTGGTCGGAGAACTTGCCGTCAAAGTCCATGATGCGGTCATAAGCCATTGAACCGGATACCAGGATGTCCATTGTGGGGGTCCCTCTCTGCGTGGTTTAGCTAGTGATCTGATCGGGTTTTATCCGGTCAGCAGTCGAATCGGCCGGCGATGGCGTTTAGAAATTCCACTTCATCGCCCACGCCCAATCCCAGGTCCGCCGCCTCGCCGCCGTTGATCTCGAGAACGTATTTGGCCGGAGATTCCGGCGCATAACGGGGCAGGTCTTCCAGTGACGTCTCGGGGTCCGGGAAGGGAACATTCTCTGACACGTCCACCACCCGGCAGTCCTCGCTGATCCAGACCATGTCCAGGGGAATCTCCATCTCCCTCATCCAGAAACGGAGCCGTTCCGCCTTCTCGAATATGAACAACATGCCCGTGCCCGCGTCCAAGGACGCCCGGCCCGAAAGCCCCCGTATCCGGTCGTCGGCCTTCACCGCCGTCTCAACCGGGAAATCCAGGCTACCCACCCGGACCATTCCGCCCAGAACCAAGCCGTTTGCGGGAGTGGAGGCAGGCGTGGCGGCGTCATCCGGTGTCTGCGAGTTGGTGGGCGAGGGCGCCGCTGTCGGTGCGGCTTCTTCGGTGGAGTCCGGAGTGGGCTGCGGTGTCGACGTTGCGCTGCCCCCGCAGGCCACGGAAAAAGCTACCAGACCGGCTATTACTCCAAGGGTCAGATGCCGGATGATTCTCTCCGGGATGGGGCGCGCATTTGATAACCGGTGGACGCTCAATTCTTCCCCGAATCTCTGGACCAAACCGGCGGACCATCAGCCGCCCGCCGTGTTCGATATCACGGACGCAATGTTATCCCAGAGCTACCGATTTCACAAGCAAAACAGCCTCCTCAAAGGCTCCTTCAAAAGGCTCCTTGGCAGGCCGGAACATGGCTCCCAAAAGGGATCTCCGGATACTTTGGACCGCGCCTCCGCCAGGTTTGTTGACGAATCTGGGAGCCTGCGGTAGGCTGAGGTCGTCAAATCAACGGAGGAAATCAGCTATGACTCAAGAGGCTCAAGAAACTCAGTCGGTCCTCACGCCAGAGGTCAAAGCCATGATCGGCGTCGAGGGCGAACTGGTTGAGTCCTGGGGGACCGTGGACGTGGAATATCTGCGTCGTTTTACACAGGCTGTGATGGACCCCGACCCCAGATATTGGGATGTGGATTTCGCCAAGACCACTCACTACGGCGAAGTGATCGTGCCGCCCATCATGGTCAGCTATATGACCGGACGCATCCGGCCCGACCAGGATGATGCCATCACCAAGGCTTTTCAAGAAAACCCCATGTCCGACGGCATCGGCAACGTGGAGCGGCCCGGCGCCCTTCCCGAGATTCCCACCCACCTGGTACGGACGCTGAACGCGGGTAACGAGATTGAGATCTTCCAGTACCCCAGCATCGGCGACGTCATCTTCTTCCAGAACCGCTACCACGACATCCGCGAACGGGTGGGCCGAGACGGCAAGGCTTTCTTGATCATCACCCGCGAAGTTACCTACACCAACCAGAACAAAGCTGTGCTTTGTATCACCCGCCAGTCTTCGATACGGCGCTAAACGACGGCGCTATACCCCAAAGACGTGAGACCCGAGCACGTTTGCCCGGGACCTGGCACACCGAGAGCCCGGCGGCAACCACTCTAATAAGGATTTGACCATGACCGTCCCTCTAGAAGACCTGTTAAAGATGAAACCGGAAGAGATTGTCACCCACAACGAGCGGCCCACCGCCGACCAGTTGCGGAACAAGACTCAGACCTACTATGAAGATGTGGCAGTGGGCATGGAACTTCCCAAATACATCTACTCGCCCACTCCAACCCACCTGTTCCGCTGGAGCGCGGCCATCGAGAACTTCCACCGGATCCATTACGATTTGGATTTCGGCGTGAACCACGACAAGAACCCCAGCATCCTGGTGCACGGTTCCTGGAAGCAGAGCGTGGTGCCACAGTACCTCAAGGACTTCACGCTGCCCAAAGGCTGGCCCTGGAAGGCGGCCTTCGAACACCGCGCCATGCTGGTTCCCGGCGACACCCTCATCGTGTGGGCCACCGTGACCAACAAGTACGAGAAAGAAGGCATGGGCTTCATCGAGATGGACCTGGGAATGAAGACCCAGGACGGCGTAGAGAGCATGCCCGGCAGCGCCACCGTGGTGCTTCCATTAAAGGGCGGAAAGGACATCCCGTATCCCTTCGTGCCGCCAAAGGACTAGCGCGCCCGGCTTTCAGCTTTCTTATCTGACATCCAGACGAGGTAAAGGACCGACATGGCCCGATTTCTAGCGATACACAACGTTTCCGGATTGACCCAGGAAGAGTTCCGGGAAAAACTGAGCGCCGTTAGCAAATGGCGTCCCGACCGCCGCACCACCATCCTCAAGGTCTACGGCGACCTGAAACGCGGCAAGCTGGTCACCGAGTGCGAAGCGGTGGAGCAGGAGCACTTTGAGGACTGGATCAAGATGACCGGCTGGCCCGCCGAGAGTATCTTCAACGTCGATATGGTGATGCAGGTGGGCAATATCTGGGAGCTCTAGCCCCCGACACCGCAACCGGCCCGAAAGCGCGAAAGAATGAATAAGGTAGGCCGCCAGACCGTTCCCGGCCTACCGTGGTAACTTCGGGCAGAAACCTTCGAGCAAACGCCTCAGGCGCCGCCGAAGAAACGCCACCTGGTTACCGGCCAGCATCGGAACCACGCCCGCCCCTTGATCAACCGCTCCGGCACCGGCCCAAACGCCCGGCTGTCGCCGCTGGCGGCCCGGTTGTCCCCCAACAGGAAATACTCATCCGGGCCGGTGAACCACTCCCTGAACCGGCCGGTCCCGGCGCCAGCATCACCGGCCAACCACTGCTCCTCCCCCTCCGTCATTCCGCCGCCACCTGTGGGTCCCGGCCCCCGGATGTATTCCTCAACCAGTATCTCGCCGTCCAAGAACACCCTGCCACCGGCCACTTTGATGTCCTCGCCCGGCAGGCCGATCACCCGCTTGATGTAGAGCCCGGTTGAGTCCTCTGACCCGTAGGTATTCTCGGGCCGCTCAAACACCACCACATCGCCCCGGCGCAGGCTTCCCTTCCGCGAGAACAGCGCCCTAACCACCAAGACCAGATCGCCGTGCGCCAGTGACGGCAGCATGCTATCCCCCGCTATCCGGTACCAGGCGGGCAGGAAGATGATCGCCAAGCTGCTTAGCAATGAAACCAGCACTCACGCGGGTCCTTGGTGTTGACTCTTTCGCCTGAAGTATTCTAATACCAATCTCGCGTACCAATCTCGCGCCAGGCAACGCGCCGCCCGAAAGAGTCCCGGGTTGGCTGCCTATGGACTAATCCCCGGGCCTATCCTAGAATTACTCAGATTTATGTCTAGACGGTGGCCTAAAGGCTTCCTCGGAGTGTACTCATGGAGAATGGAATCATCCGCGTTGGGCTGATCGGCGCCGGCGCCAACACCCGCCTGCGGCACATCCCCGGCCTTCGCGAACAAGAAGGCGTTGAGATTGTCGCCGTGGCCAACCGCAGCCGCGCGTCCGGCGAAGCCATCGCCAGCGAGTACGAGATTCCCACCGTGTACGATAACTGGCTGGAGCTGATGGAGGCCGACGACATCGACGCCATCTGCATTGGCACCTGGCCCTACATGCACCGCACCCTGGTGCTGTCCGCCCTGGAGAATGACAAACACGTCCTAACGGAAGCCCGCATGGCCATGGACGCCCAGGAAGCCCACGAGATGCTGGACGCCTCCCGGCAGTTCCCGCACCTGGTGACCCAGATCGTCCCCGCGCCCCAGACGCTGCAGGTCGACCGGACCGTGCAGGAGCTGATCGCCGACGGATTCCTGGGCGAGCCGCTTGCGTTGCGGTTACGGGTCTGCGACTACCACGGCCGGACCAACCGCGCCGACACGTTCATGAACACCGACGGCCCCCTGCACTGGCGTCAGGACCGGCAGCTCAGCGGCTACAACATCATGGGCATGGGCATCTGGTACGAGGCGCTGATGCGCTACGTTGGCCCCGCGACCAAGGTGGTGGCCATGACCAAGGTCTTCACCAACAAGCGCAAGGACGAAAACGGGATCCTGCGCGGGGTGTCGGTCCCGGACCACGTCAACGTGCTGTGCGAGTTCGCGTCTGGCGTCCAGGGCGACCTTAGCTGGAGCACCGTCACGGGCCTGCAGACCGGCTCGGAGATGTGGCTATTCGGCAGCGAGGGCACCATCAAGTTGGAAGGCCCGCCCTTCGACAAGGTGCTGGTCGGAAAGCCCGGCGATGAACAGTTGAAGGAGCACCCCATAGCCGACGACAAGCGCGGCAAATGGCGGGTGGAGCAGGACTTCATCGACGCCATCCGGGGCAATGCGGCCGTGACTCACACGCCGTTCGATGTGGGGGTGCAATACATGGAGTTCACTGAGGCCGTCACCCGCAGCGCCCAGACCGGGCAAGTGGTCCACCTGCCCCTATAGACGGTTGCAAAACGGTCGCGACAACTCTTTTCCGGCACAACGGAGGGCACATTTGGCTTGGGACCTTTGCCCTCCGGCTTAACCCGAAACCCACATCAATGATTTCCAGACGAGATTGGAGGGCGCCATGGCTTCAGAAGGAATCAGGCTCGGCCTCATCGGCGCGGGACGCAACACCCGGGACCGGCACATACCCGGCTTCCAGAAAGTGGACGGCCTGGAGATCGCCGCCGTGGCCAACCGCAGCCGCCAATCGGGACAGGTGGTGGCCGACCAGTTCAACATCCCCAACGTCTATGACAACTGGCAGGACTTGCTGGAAGACCCCAGCATCGACGCCGTCTGCATCGGCACCTGGCCCTACATGCACCGCACCCTGACCCTGGCCGCCTTGGATGCCGGGAAGCACGTGCTCTGCGAGGCACGCATGGCCACCAGCGCCCAGGAAGCCCAGGAGATGCTAGACGCCTCCCGGTTACGGCCCGACCTGACAACCCAGATCGTGCCCTCGCCCCTCACCTTCAAGATCGACCGCCTCTTGCAAGCCAAGATCGCCGAGGGCTTTGTCGGCGACGTCATCGGCGTATCGGTCCAGTCTTTGGGCAACAACTTCCAGGACCAGGGCGGCCCCATGCACTGGCGCAACGACCGCGACCTCAGCGGCTACAACATCTTGAACATGGGCATCTGGTACGAGGCCATGATCCGCTGGGTGGGCCGGGCCACAAAAGTCACGTCCATGACCAAGATCAACGTCTCCCGCCGCAAGGACGAGGACGGATTGATGGTCGATGTCAGCATCCCCGACCACGTGAACATCATCGCCGAGTTGGCCAGCGGCGCCCACGCCAACATGCAATTCAGCGCCGTCACCGGCCTGTCATCGGGCAACGGCGTCTGGATCTACGGCAGCGAGGGCACCATCCACGTGGACGGCGCCCAGAACGTCTACGGCGGTCGCCGTGGCGACGAGAAACTGGCCGAGATTCCCAATCCTGAGGAAGGCCGGGCCGTGTGGCGGGTGGAAGAGGAATTCTGCAACGGTATCAGGGGCCTCGAAAAGATCACCCGCACCCCCTTCGAGGTAGGCCTCCACTACATGGAGTTCACCGAAGCCGTGACCCGCAGCGCCCAGTCCGGCCAGACGGTGGCGCTGCCCCTCTAGGTTTTACGCCAAGAAGTCGGACCCCGCATCAAGGAAATGAAAGCGGCCCATGATATTGAGGCCGCTTTCATTTCTGCCTTCCGGTAGGTCCTAAAGCCGGTTATGCCGGTTCGTCGCGAATCAGCGACTTGATCTTCTCGACCATCTCCGGGGCGATCTCAGTCATGCCGTGAGCTTCCTTCCCGTGCTCGGCCCCCGCCGCCATCACGTCTTCCATCGTCTCGCCTCTGGCCACGAAGTCGCAATCGGCTCCCATGTCGCTGCAATAAATGGCTTTGGCCATGATATTTCCTCCTAAAATCTTGGTCTATCCGTATGGGTTGCGCGCTGTTCCGGTCAAGTCCTAGCTGCTGGACGCAAATAAGCGGTCCAGGTTATCCAGACAACCCGACCAGCCTCCCTGGTGCTCATCCCGCATCGGTTCGTCGGTGAACCGCTCGTGGGTCAGCACCACCTCGGTGGCGTCGCCCCGTTCGATGAACTCAACCGTAACCAGGGTCTCGGCGGGGACGAAGTCCGAATCGTCGCCGGGCATCTTCTCCAACGTCCAGGTGAAGACCAGCTTGGCCGGCGGGTCAACCTCCCGGTAGACGCCATAACACACGTAGGGCACGGATTGGCTCGGGTCTTGCATGCCCAGGCGGTACTTGCCGCCGGTCCGCAGGTCCACCTCGGCAACTGGCACGGTGAAGCTCTCTTGGACGCCCCACCACTTTTGGAGCATCTCCGGCTGGGTCCAGGCATCGAACACCCGCCGGCGGGACGCGTTGATGGTCCTGCTGACCTTTAGGCTTATATCCGTTTCCGGCGCTGGTCTGGTCATTGGTCTCTTCCCTCCGAATCTACAGGCTTTTGGTCTTCGCTCACATCGTCATCATCGGGGTCCAGGTCTTCCAGATAGCCGGCCAGCGATTCCAGTTGGTCCTCCCAGAACCGCCGGTACTGGGCTATCCAATCAACCGCTTCCTTCATGGGCTGCGCGTCCAATCTGCAGCGGCGCACCCGGCCGTCTTTCTCCTGCACCAGCAACCCGGCCCGCTCCAACACCCGGAGTTGCTTGGAGATCGCCGGCAGTGAAACGTCGAACGGCTCAGCCAATGCCGACACCGAGGAGTCGCCGGTGGAAAGACGTTCCAATATGGCCCGGCGGGTGGGGTCCGCCAGCGCCGCGAAGGTGGAATTCAGCGTTCGCGATTGATATTTAACCATGTAGTTAAATATAGCATTGCTTTGGCGGATGTCAAGTGAAAATCCCCTGGCGCATTATGAAAGGGGACTTAATCTTCTCCTTTCGTAAAGGTGAGTAGGACTTCACTGTATAAGTCGCTCACTCCTACGAAGGGGACTAATGGTTAATTCAGAAAAATGGCTTAAACTTTTCGACAATTTCATCACGGACAAAGTCGTGCAACTTCAAGAGGAGTTCTCTGGCATTCGTTCCCCCTGCGACTTGCCCGTTTATCTTCAAGATTACCTCATGGGTAAAGTGCAACTCAGGATCGATCTTCACGTACTTAGGAATGGCAACACCCATGAGTTGAAAATCATGGTCCAAGGACATGGGACCAAACCATTGGCCGATACCACCAGCCTGGACATCCAGCACGGTGTCATTGCTAATTGTTGCGACAACCACAGGGGTGCGATGCTTGTCATCGTTCCAGAGTCGGTTGAGAATCCAGAGCGGATGGTCTTGAGGATTCCCTCGGTGGTACGGCTGGAGCTCCTCGATAACTTTCAAAGCCTTGGTGGGCAAGAGAGACAAGGTGTTGGTCTTGTCGGTGAGCAAGGGGGTGAAGTATTTGCAATGAACAGTTACGGGAAAGGAAATTCTGTCCGGAGTTCCATGTTTTTGTCCGAGTTGCCAAATAACGTTATCGACCACCGACCGCAGGTTATGAATACATTCAGCGAAAATGAACCCGAGGCTTCTCGGAGTGTCTTTGATAATTTCGATATGGATTTCGAGCCAATCATCATTAACACGAGGCTTGATCTTGGTAATCACCTTGTACGGGGATGGTTCAAAGAAATTCCGGGATACACGGTCGAAATTGGTGATATTCTGCCTTGCCCGCTTGACGCGAAGGCGAAAGGTATCCATATAATTAGTCATAAGCTAAGGCTCCCTTCTTATGAGCAAAAAGAAACAAGAGACGCAGAAAACCCCGAAGGACCACGAGATTCCTGTGCCTACAAGGAGGAGTTTGAGACGAACTTAGACAAGGTGGCGGAGACGAAATCACCGACTCGCCGCTCGAACAAGAGCTAACTCGAACATCGCCCGACCATCATCCCGGTGGTAGTACGGCCAGGCATACCCGTCCAGGTAACCACGAAGATGCTCTGTCGATGCGAAGCAGGATTCACCAAGCTCGCCTTTACCGTCCAGCGGTTCGTCGGTCCGCTCCATGAGTTCTCCACGCCGTCTTGTAAGTCACCCCAAGCTCCCGCTCAAGCTGCTTCGCGGATAACCCGCCCCGGCCTATCCGCCGCGGCGGCGTTGGTCGCGGTAGTTGGGGGCGGTTATCAGCACCCAGTCAACCACCATGCCGTCCACCAAGCGGGAGGCGATCCGGGACTTGGTGTCTTCCAGTTCGTCCATGGTGGATACGGTCGTGATGACCGTAGGCAAACGGGCCTCGTGCCGGTGAACGATGATCTGGTAGAGCTTCTCCTCGGCCCAGGCCGTGCTGCTCTCGGCGCCCAGGTCATCCAACACCAGCAGCGGCACCGAGTTTATCTGCTCGAACAGCTCGTCGTAGCCCACCAGGCTGTCGGGACTGAACGTGGCTCGCAGGTGGTCCAGAAGCGTGGGCACGAATGCGAAGAAAACCTGGCCGCCCTGCTTGAGGCGTTCCCCGGCGATGGCCACCGCCAGGTGGGTCTTGCCGCAACCGCGTGGACCGTTGACCAGCAGCCAGCCATCCGGATCGGCCGCGAACGTTTCGGCGGTGTGCCGCGCCCGGTCCAACGTCTCCTGATCAGCGGGAGTGGCCCCCATCCCGCCCTGGGTGTCGAAATTCTCAAAAGTCATCCGCTGCAGCATCTCGGGGCGGACCTCGCCGATGCCCATGATGAGACGGCTATTGAAATTGCCCAACTGAACCACCGTGGCGGTGGGATCGGAGCCTTCCAGCCGAGTCCGCAGGGAGTCGTCTAGCCGTTGCAGCGGCCCCCGCACCGTGACCACCGTGGGCAGCGAATTGTTGTAGCGGTGGTTGATCACCTGGAACAGCTTTTCTTGCGCCCAGGGGGTGGCGCTGGCGGTGCTGAGGTCGTCCAGAACCAGAACGGGGACGTTCCGAACCTGCTCGAATAATTCGTCGTATGAAACGGGGTTGTCCGGCGAATAGGCGGACCTCAGGTGGTCCAGCAGGTCGGCGGCGACGATGAAGAATGTGGTCTGGTTCCTTTCGATGCACCGGTTGGCGACGGCCACGGCCAGGTGGGTCTTGCCGCAACCGCTGGGGCCCGTCAACACCAGCCAGCCCTGGGGGTCCTCGGAGAACCGGGTGGCGGCGGCAACGCCCTTGTTGAACATCTCCCGGTTGGCGGCGTCGGGCAGCGTGCCTTCCAGGCCGGTGGTGGCGAAAGAGATCTTGGACAGCGCGCCCAGGTTGCTGTAACGCCGCAACGCCGCGGACCGGGCGCCGGCGTCCTCGGTTTCCTGGCAGGAACAGGGAATGGCCTGTCCGAATTCAGGATGGCCGATATGGACGCGGCGGGTTACCCAGCCGCTGCCCTTGCACTGGGGGCACAGATCAACGGCCGGCTCGCTGTCCGGGAGGGCCACCCCGCCGCCGTTGGTAGTCTTCGATATATTTTTGGCCGTGATCCGTCTCAGAATGTCGCCCAGGCTTTCCATCGTCCCCCCTTCCGGCGTCTCCCCGCTTGGCATCTTCGCTTCTGGCCTGGTCCCTGGGTCGCTCCCTGCCCTCGGCCGTCCAGCGCCTCAATATTCCAGCCACGTAACGCCAACTGCGTTTGTTCTCGGCCGCTGCGATCCCGAAAGCCTCCCGGAGCCAGGAGCCGGGGTAGCGGGCCTCGGCCTCTTTCAATTCCTCAGCCAAGAGCGGCGAAAGAGACCCGATGCAGTCCTCATAGAGGGCAAATATGTTGGGCCGTTCCGATTCCGGGGCCTCGCCGGAGGCTGTGCCAGCATACTCAAGGGGGGCCGATACTTCTCCCGACTGTAGACCGGCCACCGCCCGCCGGCCGGCGTCGGTGTTCAGGAGAAACACAGAATCCGCCCCTTCGGACTTATGGGTCAAGAACGTGCCCCGTGTCACGGCCAGCCGAAGCCCCCGCCGGATCTCTTCCCCTGCATCCTTGCCTTCTAACGTCAGACCCTTAACCAGTGACCGGTCGGCCAGGAACTCGCTCAGTGAAACGGCCTTGTGCGCCCCCCGTTGGCGGTGAAACAGCCACAGGCCGCGCAGGGTTACTTTGAGTTCGGCCAGGTCCTGGATCTCCTCCAAGATCGGTCCAAACACCGGGTTGGGCACCGGTGTGTAAAGAGTGCTCCCGGTAAACCCGGGGAAACCGGAGGAGGCCCCCGAAGGCGCCATGATTAGTAGTCGTCCACCCGGGCGAATGAATCGAAGCGGACCAGGTTATCCCTAAAGTAGAGCTGCACATTGCCCGTGGGCCCGTTGCGGTGCTTGGCCACGATCAGGTCCGCCACGTTCCTGGGATAGGGCCGGCCCGGAAACTGCTGGGCCCATTCGTCTTCGGTGAAATACAGGTCTTCACGGTGCAGGAACATCACCACGTCGGCGTCCTGCTCGATGCTTCCGCTGTCCCGAAGGTCGGAGAGCATCGGCCGGTGGCCGGTGCGCTGCTCCACGCCGCGGCTTAGCTGGGAGCAGGTGATTAGGGCGATATTCAGGTCCCTGGCCATTATCTTGAGCGACCGGGATATCTCGCCAATCTCCTGTACCCGGTTGTCGCTGCGTCCGCTCCGGCCCTGGATCAACTGCAGATAGTCCACCACCAGCAGGTCCAACCCATGCTCCAACGACAGGCGGCGCGACTTGCTCCGCATCTCAATCATGGTCTGGAAGGGCGTGTCGTCGATGTATACCGGCAGGTCGGAAAGCTGACCGATGGCGTCGATGATCCGCTGTTCTTCAGCCTCGGTGTACAACCCCAGCCGCAGGCGGTGGGAGTCAATCTCGGCCTCGGAGGCCAGGATGCGGAGGGCCAGCTGCTCGCGGCTCATCTCCAAGCTGAAGAACCCCGCCGAAGAGCCGTTCTTGGCGGCGTTCAGGCAGATGTTCAGGGCCAACGTGCTTTTGCCCAATGACGGGCGGGCGCCGAGGATGACCAAGTCCGACCGCTGGATGCCGCCCAAGAGCTCGTCCATGTCGGTGTATCCCACCATCACGGGGCCGGTGTTTTCGCCCACCGGATCGGCGATGGCGGCGCGGTCTTCCAGGTATTGGTCGTAGATCTGCCGCAGCGGCACGAAACCCCGTTGGGTGTCGGTGCCCCGGATTGTGAACAGAGCATCCTCCGCTTGGCGGAGGGTGGTGTCCACATCGTCGGTATCCTGGTAGCCCATGGCCGAGATGCGGGAGGCAACGTCGATGAGCTTCCGCATGGTCGCGGTCCGGGCCACCACCTGGGCATAATGCTCGGAGTGGGCCGATGTGGGGGTAACGGAGATCAGATGGCTGAGATAGGCCATGCCGCCCACGGTTTCCAACTGGCTGGAGCGGCTAAGCTCCCGGGCCAGGGTTACTTGGTCGATGGCCTCATCACGTTGGAAGAGGGCCTCACAGGCGGCGAAACAAAGCTGATTCCTCTCGCGGTAGAAATCGCCAGCTTTGATGTAAGGCGCCACGCGAGAGAAGCAGTCCCCATCTATTAAGACTGACCCAACGACCGCTTCCTCCGCCTCCAAGTCATGGGGTAATAGCTTCTCAGCGTACATCGCCCTATTCTTCCACCTCAGCTTTCACGTGTACCGTGGCGGTGACTTCGGTGGAGAACCGAAGCGTCACATCGTATTCACCGGGCTCGCGGATCGGCTCGGCGATCTCCACCCAGCGTCGTTCCACCTCCCGGCCAACCTTCTCAGCCAATTCCATGGCGATGTGGGTGCTGGTGATGGCGCCGTAGTACCGGCCGGTGGGGGTGACTCTGGCTGACAGGGTGACGGTCACGTCTTCCAACCCTTGGGCCAACTCCTCCATGACGGCTGTCTCACGGACACGTATCTCGTCTCCGACAGCGGTGATCTTGTGGATCCGCTTCAACACCTCGGCGGTGGCGATCTCCGCCAGCCCCTGGGGCAGAAGATAATTGCGGGCGTAACCGTCGGGCACGCGCCGGACCTCGCCGGCCCTGGCTTTATTGGGAACGTCCTGGGTGAAAACTACTTCCATTGTTGGTCACTTCCGTTTGAATATCCCGATGGACATTCCTGATTGGAATGCGGTTTCAGCCATGTCGGTCGGGTTATCCCGGTGGACATTGCTGATCGGAACGCGAAATTAACCCCATAAGTGGGGCCAGTTTGATTATACGGCATGCCCGGTCTGAGGGGAAAGCGGGGCCGGTCTGCGGCCTGCCCCTGGTCTTTTCGTGCCTAGATCCGCGCCTGAAATTGACTGCCAGCTGCGCCCCTCCTAGAATCGTTGTCACCCGCCAGGCGGCGGGCGGCGATCGGTTGAGGGTGGCAATCCACTTATGACCGCTGAAATATATCCCTCTTTCAGCGACAAAGCCAGGCAGTATCATCCAATCTCAAACGAATATCTTGGACTTCGAGGGCGTAAATGGGTTTCATAGCAGAGATTGAACGGCGGACTCAACCGTTACGAGATGCCATCTTGGCCCATCCCTTCGTCACCGGCGTGGGCGACGGCTCACTGCCCGTGGAGAAGTTCAAGTTCTACGTGTCCCAGGACTACGCCTACCTAATCGACTACAGCCGAACACTCGCCTTGGCCTCGGCGATGGCCCCGCGGCTCGACGACATGTCCTGGTTCGCCGGACTTCTGGATGAGACCCTAAACGTGGAGATGGCCCTCCACCGCGGCTACTGCCAGGAGTTCGGCATCAGCGCCCAGGAGTTGGAGGCCACGGTGGCCGCGCCCACAACCGTCGCCTACACCAGTTTCCTGCTCAAGACAGCCCACCAGGGCAGCTTCGGCGAGTTGGTGGCGTCGCTGCTCCCCTGCCAATGGGGTTACTGGGAGATCGGCGACCATCTGCAGCAACAGGGCCTGCCCCAGAACGCGCCCCTCTACGCCCGGTGGATCCAGATGTACACCTCGGAGGAGTTCGCCGCACTGGCCCGCCACATCCGGGACATGGCCGACCGCATAGCCGCCGAAGCCGGCCCCGCCGAGCAGGCCGCCATGGGCCAGGCCTACCTAACCAGCGTCCGCCTGGAACGCCGGTTCTGGGACATGGCCTACAACCTGGAAGAGTGGGGGAGTTAAATGACGCAGGCAGATGCTCAAACGGTGGGCGGATATTTGCAGCAATTGCAAGACGACCGCAGGGAAACCATTAGCGTTGTGCGTGACGCGATCTTAGAAAACCTGCCGGTTGGGTACGAAGAGACCTTCCAGCACGGAATGATCTCCTACATCATACCCCTCTCGACCTACCCGAAGACCTACAACGGGTCGCCGCTTGTGTTTGCCGCTCTGGCCTCTCAGAAGTCATACATGACCGTCTATCTGATGAACATCTACGGGAGCGAGTCCGAAAAGGAATGGTTCGTCGAGAGGTTCAAGGCCACTGGGAAGAAGTTGGATATGGGCCGGTCGTGCGTCCGGTTCAAGAACCTTGATGACCTGCCCATTGACCTGATCGGCGAGGCAGTATCACGGACACCTGTGTCTGCGTTTATCCAACTGTATGAATCATCCAGAAGGAAGCCTTGAGTTCTACCCCTTAACCGCGCGGAACACCCAGCAGGGCCAGGAGAAGGCAATGTCGTTGTGGACCGGTGCTACCTGGAAGGACTCGCGGGTGGCGGCAGGGGCTTGGACGAAGTCCCGGCGCAGCGATTCGGTCTCCTCCGGCGAGACCCTGGTGCGGGCGGTCCATTCGTTGAAGCGGAGGTAGATACGGGGGTAATCGTTCTCCATGACGGTGAATCCGCGCTCCGTCAGCATCCCGGTGATGCGCGATATCTTGCGGTTCTCGACATGGCTGAAGTCCCGGCGCAGCTCGATGGCGTTCATCCAATCGCAGATGTCATCGTCCTCGGGGGCCACGCTGTCGGCCATGAGCAAGGAGCCGCCCGGCTTCAGAACTCGTTGGGCCTCATCCAGCGCCTTCTCGAAGTCCCTGAAGTGGTGTGCCGACACCCGAGACGTGACCAGGTCAACCGACTCGCCGGCAAATGGCAGGGCCTCGGCGGCGTTCTGGATCAGAGCCAGGTTGGCGATGCCCCGTTCCTGCCCCAAGCGCTGGGCCTGGCGCAGCATGGGCTCGGTAACGTCACTGGCCACCACCCGGTCCGATACTCCGGCCACGGCAAAGGCGGTGAACCCGGCGCCGGTGCCCAGATCGACGGTCCAGCCGTAGCGGTTGGACCCCACTCCGGCCCCCACCATGCGCTCCACCGACTCCAGACTGTCGTCCCGAATGTGCACCTGGCTCGTGGCATAGACCGCCGCCTGAGGGCCAAAAACCTGCTGGGCGACCAAACCCGGCCCGTTGTCGTGGTTGTCCTGAGTCATGGCTGCTCTCCACTCCTGTATCGCTGTTGAGTCGCCTTTTGCGCCAAGTGGCAGCATACCAGCTTTGGCCGCCCCACGGCCTGCCATGCCTTCAGAAAGCGATTGACGGAGTTGGCGCGCGGATCTACAGTTTGAAACAATAAAAAGTTGATTCATTAAGTCAAAATCAGGAGATTGACAGGGCGGTGACCGCCGAACGCAGCAAGGTCACACGACGGCGCTCCATCGAGAAGGAGCACAAGCATGTATCAACGGATCCTGGTCCCCCTGGACGGCTCCCGGCTGTCTGAACAGGTCCTGCCTTGGACCCGGGCGTTGGGGCGCGCATTCGGCTCACGCATCGAGTTATTGCGCATCGTCCCCGGCCACCTCCAAGGCCGGCAGGAACCTGGCGGCGGTCTCAACCTTCACACCCAAGCCCTGGAATACCTGAACAGGATGAAGGCCTCACTGGGCAACCTGGACGTGAGCGTCTCATGCCTGGTGGAGGAACACGGTCCCGCCGCCTGCATCTCCCGAGAGGCCCGGAAAGAACCCGACACCCTGGTTGCCATCTCCACCCACGGGCGCATGGGCATCGGCCGCTGGGTCATGGGCAGCGTGATGGACCAAGTGCTCCGCACCTCCGGCAAACCCATGTTGGTGGTCAGGCCTGGGCCGGGGCATGGGCCTCGGCATGGGACCGAAGGTAACAACGCGCCGGAAGCGGAAGTAGCCATAAAGTCGATCATCATGCCCCTCGACGGGTCATCGGTTTCCGAGAATCAGATATCTCCCCACGTGGTCGCCCTGGCCAAGAACCTGGACCTGGAAGTGGTGCTGCTCATGGTCCCCTACGAGCACGAACAGGCCGCCTCCCAAAATTATCTGGAAAAGGTCAATGAGAGGCTGAGCAGCCAAGGGGTGTCGTCGGTGCGGGAACTGGTGCGTAAAGGCCGGCCGGGCGACGCCATAGTGGCCGTGGCCCAAGAGACCGAAGCCAGCATGGTGGCCATAACCACCCATGGCCGCTCCGGAGTGAGGCGATTGATTCGGCGGGACGGCGAAGCCCTGATGTGGGGGAGCATCGCCGACCGAGTGGTGCGCCACTGCGAACGCCCGGTGCTGATGGTGCGGCCTCCCGACCCTGAACCAGCCTAGGCCTGTCTCTGGCTGAGTTATCCAGGCACAGCCGAGTGCGCCAAAAAAAACTGGCGCTTGGGCAGTTCAGCCACCCAAGCGCCAGAGAATTTCCCACTAAACCAGCATGGCTGGCCGTTTAGACCAGTACCGGCTCACCGTTCTTCTGGTAAACCTGGAACCGGTGCCGGGAGGTGTCCGCGATCATGACGCGGCCTCGGCGGTCGACGCGCACCGCGCAGGGCGCCCACAGCACCTTCTCGGGGGTGAAGTCCCGAACGCCGTTGCGCTGCCGAATCATATCCGGGTTGGACTTGATCTTGTCGATGCCCAGCGCCGAAAGAGCCGCGTCCCCGTTGAACTCGGTTATGAACCGGCCCTCGGACGTCAGCACCTGCACCCGGTTGTTCAACCAGTCGGCGATGTAGATATCGCCGTCGTCGTCGACGCAGACACCGGTCGGGCGGTTGAACTGGCCAACGGGAACGTCGACGTAGGCCATGCCGCCCTGCTCCCTGGCGATGGAGCAGTCTCCACCGGTGCCTGGCCGGCCAAACGTGGCCAGCCACTTGCCATCGCTGGTGAAGGACTGGACGCGGTCGTTGCGCCAGTCGGCGACGAACACGTTGCCTTCTTTGTCCAGGCAGATGCCCCAAGGCAGATTGAACTCGCCTTCGCCTTCACCGGCGCTGCCGAACTGGCCCAGATGCTTGCCATCCAGGCTGAACATCTGCACCCGGTTGTTCCGGCTGTCCACCACGTAGACGGTCTCGTCCTTGCTGATGGTGATGCCGGCCGGACGGTCCAACTCACCGTCTCCGGACCCGTGAATCCCCCAGTGCCTCTGGTACTCGCCATCTTTGTTAAAGATTGTGATCCGGTGGGTCCATTCATCGGTTACGTAGACGTTGGTGTCTTTATCCAAGGCGATGGCCATGGGCCAGATGAACTGACCGGGCTGATCGCCGTAGGAACCGAATTCGGTGATGTACTCTTCTTTTCCTTCGCCGATGCGGAAGAGGTTGATGCGGGTGCCGTCTGACCGCGACTCATAGGAGCGGTTCACCACGTAAACCAGGTCGTCGGGTCCCAGGGCGAAGTCCATCGGGTTGCGGAACCCGGTGCCCTGAAACTCGGACCGGCCGGCGGTGAAGCTATAGGTGAACGTCCGGTCGTTTATCCCCAGGAATACACTAGCCATTGCCATTCTCCTTCGGAATGTCGACGCCCCATCGCGGCAAGTTCCGGGCCGCGGTGAGGCTTAGATCCATGAAATGATTCAAGAGCCTAGTCTCTTAGATAAAGTCCAGGGCTTCGTAGCTTCCGCCGACGATGGCCTTGGCATCCAAGCCCATCCACCGGTCCAGCAGGGTGGTGTAGGCCTGCCGGAAGTCCACGTTGTGCTGCAGGTTGCCGCCGTCTTCCAGCTTGCCCGCCTCCAGGGAGGGGTACTCGCCGTAGAGGCCGCCCTTAACGTGGTCGCCCAGGGCGAAGGCCACTCCGCCGGTGCCGTGGTCCGTTCCCGAGCCGTTGTCCATGGCCCGCCGCCCGAACTCAGAGTAGAAGAACAGCGTAACGTTGTCGCTCTTGCCCAGTTGGCGGATGTCGGTCATGAACGAATCAACGTTCACCGCCACGTCCCGCAACAGGTTGGCGTGTCCCACCGACTGGTTGGCGTGGGTGTCGAAGATGTTATAGGGAGCCGTGGTGAACAACACCCTGGCGCCAAAGTCGGCGTTGTGCACCTGGGCCATGTCGCGGAGGTAACCGCCCATGGCGCTGCTGGCGTACTCAACCTCGGAACGGTACATGCCGGGCGCCGTGCTGAGGATGTCGGCGCCCTTCAGCGCTTCGATCCCGGTGCGGCGGATGTAGTCGTCGACCGCGCCCTGTCCGATGGCTGGGGCGTACATACGGCCAAACAGGTCCAAAGCTTCGGTCCGCTGGGCCTCCGCGCCGATGTCGGTGAGCAGCCCGTAGGTGCTCAAGTCACCCACGGACGCCACGGCCACACCTTCTTTGGCCAGAGAGCGGGGAAGTCCGCGGCCGAAGTTAACTCCGGTCAGCACGTTTTCGCCGGCGGGGTCCACGTCGTGAATCACGCTGCCCAGCCATCCGGTAAGTCCCAATTCGTCGGGCTCACAGGTGGCCCAGATGTCCATCGACCGAAAGTGGGACAGGCTGCCGTTGGGATAGCCCACGCCCAGGATTATGGCCAGGTTGCCGGCATCCCAGTACTTCTTCAACGGGGCCATGGCCGGGTGCAGCCCCAGTTGGTCGGTGAGGGGTATGATCTGGTCTTCCGGGATACCAAGCGAGGGGCGGTAATCCCGGTAGAGCGGGTTGTTGTAAGGAATGACCGTGTTCATGCCGTCATTGCCGCCGGACAATGACATAACTGCCAGGACTGGATCTTTAACCGTTGATACCATCTCTATTCCTCCGCCGATAAATCGGTTAACTGCGAATATCTAGTCTGGTCTTGGACCGTGGTCTACTGGGCCGCCTAGCCGAACTGGAACTCTGATGTGGTGGCGATCATCTTCAGAGCCTCGCCGGTCCGTTTAGTGAAGTCGTTCCGCTCAGACTCGGTGCCGTGCTTCAGTGCCCCGCCGGCGTCCAAGTGCTCGGTAAGCTGGCTGCGGGTCTCTTCGGCCAGGTCCAAGGGGCCGACCAAGTCCAAGCAGCCGTTCAGAAATTGCTCGGATGTGGGAACGTCGCCCAGACCCATCAGCCGATCGACGATTTTCTTGACGCCGGGCAGGTCGGTGTTGCCCAGCATGGATGAGGCGAAGTTGATTCGGTCGATCAGACTGCCGCTGTTGATCCACTCCCGGCCCATATGCCAGCCCTCAACCGTGGGCGGGTTCATCAGGTCCAATCCCATGTACTTGGGCTCCATGGCCACGAAGAACAGCCCCGGCTTGGGCTCGGTGTGGTCGCCCACCATCCGCATCGTCCCGATGACCACGTCGGCTGGGCTCTTCACCTTGGCGAAACGCACGCTCTCGTCCTTGAAGAAGTCCGAGTGGAACAATACCCGCAGCATGGCGGTGATCTCGTACCCGGAATCGAAATACGCCTTCTCCAGGGCTTGGATGGCTGCCAGGTCACGAGGCGCGCTCAGGCGCCAGGAGGGCACCGGCGGCTCATCGGCGACAAAGAAGTCGTAGAGCTTGCGGGCGACGAACCGGGCGGTGGCTGGCTGCTTGCAGATGATGTCTACGATGTCTCCGCCGTCCCAGTTGCCGGTCTCGCCCAGGAAGGTCTTCTCGCCGTAGTCGTGGTCGGCCGGGTCGAAGCGGAACTCAAATGGGGTCCGGCCGTAGGGAAATACCGGTATGGTCGGGGCCAGGTTCCAGCCGGTGAAGGCGCGGGCGCAGGCCTTAACGTCGTCCTCGGTGTAGTTGAATTCGTTGTCCATGCCCACGCCGATGGAGAACAGCTCCAAAAGCTCCCGGCCATAGTTCTCGTTAACGGCCGTCTTGTGGCTTTCGATGTTGTCCAGGTAATAGAGCATGGCCGGGTCGGTGGAAAGCATCATGAGCATGTCTTTGAAGTTGCCCATGCCCATGTCCCGGAACTTATCGATCTGGATCGCCGTGGTCCGGGCGTTGTCCACCTTGTTGTCGCCGGCGCAGAGGATGGTATGCCAGAAGAGGGCCATCTTCTCTTTCAATTGGTACTTGTTGTTGATCATCCGGTAGACCCATTCGGTCTGGCCGGTCTCGATGGCGGCCTTGTCGAAATAGGACGGATAGGCGCGGTACATCAGGTCTTCGTCGATCCCAGGGTCGTCGCCCGGGTTCAAGAGTTCCTCGACCACGCTGTCGTAACCCTGGGCAACTCTGGCCTCAATCTCGTCGCGGCTCGCCCCATAACCGGCGCGGCGCAGAAGGTGGGCCATCAGTGCAATCTTCTCGTCAGGCATTAATTCCTCCTTCTCCATGAACGGGTATCTGCTAGATCAAGGTGAAAATTGTTCAACCAACACAGATCCGGTTACTTTGGTAACACCGGACACTTGTTTACGGGCTGAAAACCGGTAATCACCCGTTGGTTTTTGGCAGAAAAAACCAACGGCGATCGATTTATGGAAACATTAATGAATCAGGGCGACCGATGTCAATACTCAATATCATGCCTGTCGAAGCTGAAGCCGCGTTTCATATAACCGCTTTATCATAAAATATCGATTATTTGAAACAACGTGGGGCCAGGTTGGGCCTCATCCCCAATCTTTGGGGAAGATCGCACGGATCTGCTAGTTGCGTATCAACAGGCCGGGCTGACAGTGGCGGCAATAGCTGGTGATGCGCTGATTGGCGTTCAATTGAGTGATGTTGCCGCCGCATCTGGGGCAGGGTTGCCCACCCTTGTTGTGCACCTTAAGGAAGTCGCGGAACTTCTTGTGGATAACCCCGCCCATGCGCTCCCGCAGAACCTCCGTGGCCTCCTCCAGCACCTGGCGGCACTGGGCATGGAGCGCCTGCAACTCCTCTGGCTTGAGGGCGCGGCATTTCTTGAAGGGCGAGATTCCGGCGGCGAACAGTATCTCGTCGGAATAGGCGTTTCCGATGCCCGATATGAAGGCCCCGCGGGTCAAGACGCCCTTGATCTCTCCGTTATACTTCTTCAGCCGCTGTTGGAACTCCTCGATGGAGATGCCCGATAGTACGTCCGGCCCCAACTCCGTGTATTGGGGCACCTGATCGTCCTGGGCGTCGCCACCGTCCTCCCCGTTGTCTATAAAGTAGACCTTGCCCATCTGCCGGTCATCCAGGTACCGCAGGTCCATCCCGGTGTTAAGGGTCAGTACCACCGAGGTCTTCTTGAGGACCCGTTCGCTCTCCTGGCAGTGCTGCAACGCCCCGGTCAGCATGGGGTTGATGACCAGACTCCGCCCGCCCGAGAACCGCAGCGTCAGGAACTTGCCCCAGCGCTTGGCGTCTAGGAACCAGCGTCCCGGCAGATCAGAGGCCATCTCCCCCGTCAGCGACCGGACAACCGTGGGCCGCAACACCAGGCACGACGCCACCGAAACGTCTTTCAGTTCGGCGTTCAGATAGTCCTTGATGACTTCCAGGTCAGGCGCTTCCGGCATGGCGTTAATATACCGCAAGTGGAATAATGTGGGCCATGTTGATCGGCGTGGTTTCCGACACCCACGGCTTCTATGACCCGCGCGTGCCGCCGCTTTTGGATGGCGTCGAGCACATACTGCACGCGGGGGACATCGGCGCGGTCCGAATCATCGAGCAGCTAGCGGCGATCGCGCCGGTGACCGCCGTGCGGGGCAACAACGACCGGGAAGGGCCCGAGTCCCAGTTCCCCGAAGTCGAATCCGTCAACTTGGGTGGGTGTCAAATCTACCTCACCCACATCGTCAAGGTCCCGAAAGAGGGCGACCAAGCCGGGCTTTCCCCTTATCTGGACGCTGGCGCCAACACGGTTGTCTTCGGCCACAGCCACATGGCCTTCCATGAACAGCGCGGACCGCTAACCTTCTTCAACCCAGGGGCGGCAGGCAAACGGCGGTTCAAGGTCGTGCCGTCAATCGGGCTGCTGGAGGTGGGGCCGGGGCGAGTGGAAGGGAAGATACTGGTCTTATAGGGCTGGCTTTCCAGTGGCGTCGCCCCCATACCAACCTTCCCCGCCGGGGACACTGCCCCGAAAGTCTCCACAGCCCCCTCACTTATTTTCTAACCGAGAGTCACCCCGAGCGCGTAGCGTGAGGTGGACCCGGAAATTCGGACAGGTAGCTAAGTGAGAGTTCCGCTCCTAAAATAGCCACAGCTGTTGCTGTGAGGAAGGAGTGGGA
>MUCI01000058.1 GCA_002816575.1 SAR202 cluster bacterium Casp-Chloro-G2
GTTTCAATCAACCGATGCGGCCCGTACTATACAGTATGAGCAAAGACCCCGCCATAAATCAGGCGGGGTCTTTTTTTCGGGGTTCCCCGTCGAGACAGGGACTCCCATTTGCCGTAGACAAACCGGAGGGTAACCTCTGGTGGTACTTGGGGTCAAGCCCGGGTAACGCGTCTTTGTACGCTTCGATTGCCCTCCTCTCTCGGCGAGATAATCTGTGGTAGGTGCCAAGATGGCTAAACCGGCACATAAGCCAGGTGAAACCGCTAAACGTTCGGGCCAATATCCTTTGGTAGGACCAAAGGGTGGAGACCAGGGCCGAGAGGTCACCGTTGTAAAGGGGGAGCCTTTTCCCCCAACTCCGAAGCCTGGAATGGGCTACGGAAAGCCCGATTCGACAAAGCACAAGAGCTAAGTCGGGTTAGCGATGCATGCGGCCCCGATTGGGGCCGCATGCATATTCACCAAAATTCAAAAAGGAAATTCAACCTGATGCGGGCGGCGATAGAGTCCTAGGAATATTCGGTTGACGCCGGACCCAAGTAGGATCGCCGGACCGGTCACTGGCCAACGCGCCGTATCTCCCTGGTTACCGAGTGGGTACTCCCGCCGAAGGTGGGCACCCATGACGAGTGCTTGCCGGGGCCACCCAGTACGATGATCGTGAGCAGGTCCGGGTCGACCACCATGGGCACCGGGCCGTCGGGGATCTTCTGGAACCGCTCCATCATGGTCTCGTGGGTGTACCGCTCCAGGGGGATGCGGGCGTTCCGGTGCAGCCACTCCCTTATCTCCTGCTTGCCCAGGCCGTCGTTGGCGATGGTGGCGGCGTGCTCCGGTCCCAACGCGAGCAGGGTCTCGCCGCCGGTGTAGGCGTTGTTGGCCCCGGTGATGGAGATGGCGCCGGCGATGATGGTCAGGATGTCCTCGGCGCTGCTGCCCGCGTGGTCGTTGATGTTGTGGGGCGGCTCCCCGGCCAACACGGTCACCGTGCTCTGATCGGCCTGGAAACCTCGCTCGATGTGCAGGGGCTGCCAGGGGTTGGCCTCCTCGTTCTCGGCCACGCAGTAGGTGTACTTGGAAGGAGCGCCCTGGGTGGACATGTCGCCCACGCCCGGATGCGCTCCGCCCACGTTTAACTGAACCAGCCTGACCGCCCTCCCGATGGTGGCGTTGGCCTGCCAGCCTGGCCCGTAAGCGCCCGAGCCGCCGTGCAGGCCCAGGTCGTCGCAGATGGGTCCGTTCACGATGATCAGCGGCGCGCAGGGGTGGGTGGTGGCCTGGATGGCATAGAGATTGAAGGCCTCATCACACATGGCCGCCACCGCGGCAATGACCACCGGCAGGTATTCGGGGCGGCAGCCGGCCATCACGGCGTTCACTGCCAGCTTCTCCACCGTGGCCGAACCCCAGTTGGGCGGTATCTCGCCGATGATGTCCTGGGGGTTCAGGGGCGTGGCCGCCAGCATCGCCTCGACCCGCTCAGCGGTGGGCGGAACGATGGGCAGGCCGTCGGTCCAACCCCGATCTAGGTAGAGGTTTTGGACCGCTTCGAAATCGTCGTTAACTTCCAATCGTTCTGATACTAGGTCGGCCAATGTGCCCTCCAGCTACGGGAAAATATAAACATGAGTCATCCCGGAGTTTGCTGGGTGGATGCCGCAAGCTTTATCATTCCGGCCGCCTTGGTCATTCCGAGCTAAGAGAGGAATTTCGTTGCCGAAGGGAGGCCAACTGCCGGTCCGCGGAACGATAGCAACCTTGAAGGTAAGCGAAGAGATTCTTCTCCTTCTGCGGAAGGGTCAGAATGACAGGTAGCGAGTGTGGTTGCTCTGCCCGACCGTCATTTCGACTTTCGCCGAGATGACGGCATCTGCTCGGTAGCGTGCTGCCCGGGATGACTCATATTAGCTTGCATACCAGAATCTGCACACCGGGGAAGATCCGCCTAGCGGCCTCCGGTTAAGCCCTTGACCACCTGCTCCAACAACCCGTCGGCCTTGGCTAGGAGTTGGTCGGCCTTCAGCCCGCCCAGCGGATGCTCGGCGGTGGCCATGGTCAGTTCGGGCATGCCCAGGGAACGCCGCTCAACGTCGCCCAGCCGCTTGAAACGGTCGGTGCCCACCACTACCGCGCGGACGCCCCGCTTCTCCAGTTCAACCGCGTCGTGGATACTCCACGACGTGCAGGACCCTCAATCGGCCAGCCCGACGACCACCGCCTGGACCGACCCGGCCAGTTCGTCGATCACTGCGTCGGTGGCCGGGATGGACGCCGTCGGCTTGCGCTTATAGACCACGTCCGATATCTCGTATTTCTCCCGGAGCAGCTTCTCCAGCCGCTCGAAGAGCAGGTCGCCGTTGGGCTTGCTGTTCCACAAAAATCCCACCGACCGCCCACCCAGACCGTCGAGGCTCGGAGCCATGGCCTGTTCCATCTTTCGGGGCGCCGCCGTGGGGTCCAGGACTATCAGCTTGGTCGTTTCAGTTATAGTCATGTGTTTCCTTAGCTGGAGATAGACTGGGAACTTAGTTTTCGCGGGGGAATGGGCTGATTCTCCCCCTTTCAATGCGCATTACCCCGACAATGTCATTCTGACGAGTCCTTCCGCAGAAGGATGAGGAAGAATCTGCCAATCTTCAACTAGGCAGACCCTTCGCCCTTCCGCGGAAGGACTCAGGGTGACATTTGAGGGGCGCCGTTCATACCCTTAGACCGTTCTCCAAAATTACTTTTTGGTAACGCCCCCTCGCAATGGGAAGAGTTAGAGTGAGGGTGAAATGTTCTCTTTAGTCTGTCCCGAAGGCTAGGGCCTGCTGAATTCGGTGTCAAGCAGGCCCTGCCAATCTCATTATTAGATCTGCGGCCCTATGTTTGCGGCCTGAAGAACGGCGAGGGCATGGGGCCGACCGGGACTTCGATCAGCACCGGCGAGTCCAGGGTCAGGGCGTCCCTGAGGGTGGCCTCAAGCTCGGCGGGGCCGTTGGCCACGAAGCCCTTGACCCCGTAGGCCTCAGCCAGCTTAACGAAGTCGGGGTTGTGCAGTTCCACGCCGATGGTCCGGCCCTGGAACTGGTTCATCTGGTCGCGCTTCACGTTCCCGTAGGCGTTGTCGTTGAAGACGATCACCACCACGTTGATGTTGTGCTGCACGGCGGTGGCCATCTCCTGGGAGTTGAACAAGAAACCACCGTCGCCGGAGAGCACCACCACCGCCTTGTCGGGCTGGGCAACCTTGGCGCCCAGGGCGGTTGGGTAGGCGTAACCCAGGTTGCCGGAATAAGACGAAGTGATGAAGGTGCGCGGTTCATAGACCGGGAAATGGGCGCGGCTGTAGTAGCCGAGTTGGGTCATGCCGGAGACCAAGATGCCATCTTCGGGCATGGCCCTCCTGACCGCCGCCAGCAGCTCACCTTGGGGCTCGACCTTGATGACGTCGTTGGAGCGCTGGTCCCTCTGGGCCTGGACCTGGGCGGACCGGTCGGCCTTAGCCGGCATCTTGGCCTGTAGTGCGGTCAGGATGTCTTCCATGGTCCGTTTGGCGTCGCCCTGGACGCCCAGGGTGTTCTCGTAGTTGCGCCCCAGTTCCTCGGCGTCGATGTCGACCTGGACAACCCTCTGGCCCTCCAGCCATTGGGCCGTGACCAGCCTGGTGCCCACGGCGAAGATGACGTCGTGACCGAATCGTTCTTTGGCGATGGTGTCGTTCCGCAGCCAGAGCGCGCCCAGGGCCAGCGGATGGTGATCGGATATGGCGCCCTTGCCCTCGGCGGTGGTGACCACCGGGGCCTGCAAGTGCTCGGCCAGCTTGGTCAGCGCTTCCGAAGCCTGGGAGGAGATGACGCCGCCGCCGGCCCAGATGAGCGGGTTGGCGGCTGCAGCCAGGGCATCGGCAGCCGCTTCGATCTGCTCCTTGCCGGCCACGACCTGGCGAGGCTCCTCCGGCTCCATAAGTTCCACTTCGCCGACCTCAGCCAGCGTCTCCGGCGGAATCTCAATCTCCACCGGGCGGGGCCGGCCGTTCTTCAGATGATAGAACGCCTGGTGCACCGCCGCGGGCACTTCCGCCGGGTCCAATATCCGGCGGGCCCATTTGGTGACGGGACTGATGGCGTCCATCTGGTCGTTGACCTCATGGAGCATGCCGCTGTCGCCGCCGATGTGGTCCCGCTCGATCTGGCCCGTAACCATCAGCACCGGTGAAGATGCTGAATATGCTGTGGACAAGGCCGACGACGCGTTCAGCAGTCCGGGACCGGGCACCGTGAGCGCGGTCCCGACCTGTCCCCCAGCCCGGGCGTAGCCGTCGGCCATGTAGGCGGTGGCCTGCTCGTGGCGCACGGTGATGAAACGGATGCCAGGCTCGTCGTACAGCCCGTCCATCATGTGGTAGAGCTGCACTCCGGGCAGTCCGAATATCACGCGGACGCCTTCCCGGTACAGGGACTTGGCCAACGCTTGGCCTCCGGTCATTTTAGGCATATCTGAAAACTTCCTTTTTAGTTATTCCGTTGTTCTAAAGGTTCTGCCGATTTTTTGGTATTTACGGCGTGTTGAATTGCACCAATATGCCGTCGGGGTCGCGGACGTAAATGCTCCGGATCTCGCCGTTGGCGTCGGTGTATGACTCTCTGGACCCGGCCAGTTCGTACCCCTTGGCGGCCAGTTCGTCGGCCAGACCGGCCACATCGGCGACGCCAAAGGATATGTGGCTGATGCCAACCTGGTCGAGCAATATGGGCTGGCCGGAGGGTTTCTCCCCTGGATGGCTGGTCAATGTCAGTGTCGGAGTGGCGCCGTCGCCGTAGGACAGACTAACCCAATGCCGGGTGTTGCGCTCCTCAGCGTAGTTATCCAGGCGCGCGGTCTGGGTGCCGCCCTCGGTGATGTCGGTCATTTTTTCGCCGATGACCTTCATGCCCAAAGCGTCCCGGTAGAATTCCAAGGACTTGGCCATATCTCGGACACACACGCCGACGTGGGTCACACAGGTTGCTTCCATCGCAGGGGCTCCTTTTTACTAGACACGGGCTTGGCGGACACGGGTTGCCTGGTTAAGTCAGGCCCGTCCGGTCCCAGACTCTCTCGTGCCGCCGTAATTTCAACTACGATATGCTAGAACCCCAACGTGCTCCTGTCAAAAGGGACGCTGCTTTACCCGGAGCGATCATGCAGATCACGACTGAGCGGCTGACGCTGCGCGAATTTGAGTCGGACGACTGGCCGGCGGTTCTCGCCTACCAGCAAGACCCACGCTACCTGGAGTTTTACCCCTGGTCCACCCGCACGGAGTCCGACGTAAAGGAATTCGTCCAATGGTTCCTGGACGAGCAGGCCGAGTCCCCAAGACGCCGGTTCCAACTGGCCGTGGTCAGGCGCGACACCGGCGCGCTCATTGGCAACTGTGGCATCCGCCGCAAGCCGGACAGCGATCAGGAGGCCGACATCGGCTATGAGATCGCACCGGAGCATTGGGGGCGGGGCTACGCCACCGAGGCCGCCGCCGCTTTGATCGAACATGGATTTACCGAGATGGGGCTCCACCGCGTCTCGTCATGGTGCATCGCCGGCAACGGCGCGTCGGCCAGGGTGCTAGCGAAACTGGGCTTGCAACAAGAGGGCCGGTTGCGCGAGAACGAGTTCTTCAAAGGCCGCTGGTGGGACACCCTGGTGTTTGGCTTGCTGAAGAACGAGTGGAGCCCCCCAAAGACCTAGCCGCCGGAATCCCATGCATTAATCTTCGGCACGGGTCTTCTCTACGGATCTTTTGTTGGAACCCGCTATCCGAATATGAAATCCCGGATGGCCGTGAAGTATTCGTCCAAGCCTTTGAACAGCAGGTCGTTATGGCCCGCGCCGGGGACCATCAGCATCTTCTTGTTTGTGGACGCGAAACTCCGGAACATCTCCTCGGCGAATTCCAAGGGGGCCAACGTATCGATCTCGCCGTGAATCACCAGCACGGGGATGGAAATTGACGCCGCCTTGGCTTTGTAGGCAGCTTCCAACACTTGGGCCTGCTGAGGGTCCAGGCCGTTGGTGAACTGGCCCAGGCTGGGCCGCCCGCTCTCGATGATAACTCCCTTGACGCCCGGCGCCTCTTTGGCGGCCAGTTCGAATGCCGCGTGCCGTCCCATGGAGCGTCCCATGACGTAAACCGGCCCGCTGAAGCCACTGGCGCCCAGCACGATCTGCATGGACTCAAGCACGGTATTGGCGTCGGCGAGCATGGTGGTGAACGACGGTGAGCCGCCGCTCTTGCCATAACCACGGTAGTCGGCCACGAAGAAATTGACCCCGATCTGGTTGTACAGCGGGGCGATGGAGTTGTAGTCGATGGCCGTTTCGCCGTTGCCGTAAAAGAACAATACGGTGGGAACGCTGTTCCCCACCGGGAAGAACCGGCAGGATAGGCCGATGTCGCCGCCGACGTTTATCGTGTAGTCTTGGACTCCTTCGGGGGTGGGCGACCAGCCCTGCCGGGGGTAGAAGGAGTTCATGGATATGTTCGGGGCGTCCAACGCCGAGTAGTCCACTTCAGGCATGTTTCGTTCCTCAGATCAGCGGGTAGAACCGGAGATAGCGATCTAGCCGAAGAACCCGGCGGACAGGTGGTCCTTGATCAGCCCCGCCACCAATTCGGGCCTCTGGATGGGCACATCGTGGATGCTGTCCTCAAGCCAGATCGTCTTGCTCTGAGGCAGCAGCTCCGCCGCCTGGTCCACCGACATGATTCGCCGCTGGCCCCTCTCTTGGGTCGCCTGGGCTTGGTTCTTCTGGCGGGCCGGCAAGACCAGCACCGGGCATTGCACCTTCTGGTAGAGGTCCTGGGGCCGGTGGTCCCAGAGGGCTTCTATGATTCGCAGATGATTGGCCCGCGAGAGACGGGCCTTGATGGTCTGGTCTTCCAGGACCTCAAAGTTGGCCAGCACGATGTCGCCAACCGCCGGCGCCATGCCGGCTCCCAGGTGGCGGGTGCGGACCCGGTCCATGAAATCACCCACCTTCACCCCGGTGAAGTCCGGCGGGGCCATCTCCAATTTGGCGTCTTCGACGTTGGAATACCTGGCGGTGATGTTTATCATGCCGCCGTCGACCCAGACCATGCCTTTAACCAACTCGGGCGCTCTGACCGCCAATTCCAAGGCCACGCTGCCGCCCCACGAATGGCCGACCACTAAGGCCGGGCCGACGCCCAACTGCTTGATCACGCCGATAACATCGTTGGTCACCGAGGCGAAATCGAAGCCCTCGTTGGGTTTGGCGCTCTCCCCATGGCCCCGCTGGTCCAGGGCGATCACCGCTTGGCCCTGGGCCAAGATGGGTGCAACCATGTCCCAGATATGGCAGGTGGAAGCCAACCCATGCAGCAACACTATCGGCTGGCCGGAACCGCCCCAGTCTCGGTAATGAAAGCTCATGCCATCTACTGTTACCCATTCTTCCCTGGGGGCATCTGATTTAGGGGCCTGCGCTCTAGGGGCCTCTGCCATTGATAAGACCTCGATATAGCCTGATTACTCCGGACTCAGACCGGCCCGCCGAGATGTTTGGTCCGGGCGGGCCGTATGTTGCGTGATCTATGCGCCGGCCGGGTTTAACGCCAGAGGGCGAATCCCCAACCGCCGCCGGTGCCGGCAGGAGAGCGGTAGACGGGAACGTAGTCCACAACGTCCATGTCCAGGTGCTCGCAGGCTCCGGCCGCGGTGATCCAGTTCAGTATCTCCGAGCTGCCCGAGTTCAGCCGGTAGCGGGGCAGAGCGGCCAGGGCGTCGGCGTCTTTTTCCTTCATGCCTTTGATGGCCATTCGGTCGATCTCTTCGTCAACCAAGAAATGGCTCAGACCGCCAGAGCCGACTATGGCAACCTTTTTATCGCTGTCCCAGTCCTTGACGACCTTGGCGATGGACCGGCCCAGGCTGTAGCAGCGCTTTGGCGTGGGCTGGTTGGGCGGATAGAAGGTGTTTTGGGTCACGGGCACGATGGGCCTGATCTTGTTGTTCATGATCCGCTTCACCACGTAGGCGTAGGCATGGGGCATGGCCTGGGGGCGGCGCTTGGTCACGTTCTGCTTGGTCACGTAGCCGATGGGCCCAACAACGCCCCCGGCCTCCTCGTTCATGTAGCGGGCTTGGGCGATGTCGAAGTCGTCTTCTATCAAGCTCTGGATCAGGTGCAGACCCAATTCCGCGTCCACGGGCACGTCCATCTCCACATCGCCGTAACCCCACATGGAAGCCTTGGTCGCCGGAGACGCATTCTCGCCCACAGGCCGGGGGGTGAGCAGCATGGTGTCGCCCCAGTAGATGGAAAACATGGGCCTGTTGTCATCGAAGAACAGCTCTTCCTGGTCGTCGCCCACGATGATTACCACGTCGGGGTCGGCGTCATTCATGGCGTCTTCCAGCGCCGAGATGGCTTTCTGGCAGGCCTCGTACTGGGCCTGGAAGACCTCGGTTGTCAACCGGGAAGCGATGGACGGATCGGCTGCGCTGAGCAGCTCTTCGTAGGTCTTGGTGGAGCCGTCCTCCAAAGACAGCAGCATGGGGTTGCCTTTGTCGCGGGCGGCGTACTCGCCCCACATGTCGCCGGGCAGGCTCAACATGGGACTGTGGGAAGTGCCAAGGCCCAACACAATCTCTGCCATGTTTCCTCCTAAAGGGTCTTCCAGTATCTTCAGGGCCGGACTTGGTCTTGGTCTGGCGACCGGGAAAAATCGCTGGATACATAATCCGCTGTCACGCCATTTTTCGCAACCGCTCCTTGCCGGTAGGGAAAGCCCCATCAGACCAACGCTCTGATATAGTGAAGCCGTTCCGACACACGTCGACGCGGACCGATCCAACCTGGAGAAACCCGTCCAGATGATCCGGACCTCCCAATGACCCGATACGCCATCAAGAGGATCGGCCTGTTCCTCCCCACGGTGCTGTTGATGACCATATTGGTTTTCGTGGTGATGCGCGTGGTCCCCGGAGACCCGGCCATCGCCCTGCTGGAGGGGGACGGCGGCGGCTCCTACACCGAGCAGGACCTGATCAATCTGAGGCAGGAACTTGGCACCGACCGGAGCCTGGTTGTGCAATACGCCGACTGGATCGGCGGGATCCTGAAGGGCGATTTCGGCGACTCGCTGTGGTTCAAGGCCCCAGTGATGAACGAGTTGGGCAACCGGGTTCCCAGGACGTTGGAACTGGCGGTCCTGGCCATCGTCATGTCGGTGGCGCTCTCCGTGCCCCTGGGGATACTGTCCGCCATCAAGCCGAATAGCTGGTTGGACCTGGGCGCTCGCACCTTCACCATCGTCGGCATCGCGATCCCCAACTTCCTGATGGCCATCCTGCTGATACTTTTCCTGTTGAATGTCTTCAACTGGCTGCCGCCGCTGGGCTACGCTGAGCTTTGGGACGACCCGCTACGCAACATGCAGCAGATGATCTTCCCCGCGCTGGCGTTGGCGATCTACGACATGGCCTTCATCGCCAGGGTAACCCGATCGGCCATGATGGAGGTTCTGCGCGAGGATTACATGCGGACGGCCCGGGCCAAGGGACTTTCGGAGAGAGTGGTGTTGGTGCGCCACGGACTGAAGAACGCGTTCCTGCCCATCCTGACCATCTCCGGCTGGCAGTTCGCCCGTCTATTCGAGGGCGCGGTGATCATCGAGACAATCTTCCTGATTCCGGGCGTTGGCCGCATCCTTATCGAGGCCATCTTCCACCGGGACTTCCCCATGATTCAGGCGGTGATCGTGGTCATCGGCACCGGGGTGCTGCTGATCAACCTGGTGGTGGACCTACTCTACGGCTGGCTTGACCCACGGATCCGCTACAACTAGATCACGTAGCATAAAATCCGCGAAAAAACTCCGCGAAAACTCTCGGAACAAACAAAAAGGGCTGCCGATCGCGGCAGCCCTTTTTATTAGCCTATGATACCGGTGCGGACGTCTAGCTCAAGTGCTTGCCGAAGAAGCCGATTACCTTTTCCCAGCCGTCGGTGGCCGCTTCTTGGCGGTAGCTGGGCCGGTCGACCGCGAAGAACCCGTGGCCGGCGTTGGGGTACATGTGGAATTCGAAGTCCTTGCCCAAGCGCTTCAGTTCGGCCTCGGTCTCCGCCACGTCAGCGGGAGACGGCCTGGCGTCTTCCTCACCAAACAGTCCCAACATTGGGCAGCTAAGTCCGTCGGTGAACTCGATGGGCCAGCGGGGCTGGGCGGGGGTCAGCTCATCGTTGCCCTTGGTTACTCCGCCACCCCAGCAGTCGACCGCGGCGTTCACATTGTCCAGGGTGCAGGCGCCCAGGTAGGTCTGGCGTCCGCCGGAGCAGAAGCCGATGAGGCCAACCTTGCCGTTGAGATAAGGCAGGCTACGCAGGTAGGCCATCGCCGCCGCCACGTCGCCCATGGTGCGGTCGTCGGGCATGCCGCCGGCCTCGCGGATGCTGGTGCTGTTGTCGGTGGGGTTGCCCTTGCCCTCGCGGAAGTGGAGGTTGGGCGAGATGGTGGCAAAGCCGTTGTAGGCCAGCTTCCGGGCCATCTCTTTAGAAGCTGCGTCCCAGCCGGGCATATGGTGGATCAGGACCACGCCGCCGACGGGGCCAGCGCCCAGAGGACGGGCCAGGTAGGCGTCTATCTGGTCTCCGTTGTGTCCGTTGATAAGCACGGTTTCCGCTAGCATACCTTCGTAACTCATGAATAGACCTTCCTTTTCAAATATTGGGCTCAAGATCTTGAGTCCGTATGTGGGTCCAGGTGAAGAAACAGGAATCCGGCGCCCGCATAATGCCGGTGGGCACGCAGTAGACTACTACCGGCGGCGGGTGTCGTCAATCTACCCTGGGTTACCCATTGGGGTCTAAGGTCTGAGGTCAGCACATTGGCACATGAAACAACAGAAAGCTATAATGCGCCCCAATATCCACCGCCAGTAGTTATGTCGGCCTGTGTCCCCGGCATTTAGGTCCGGGCGACACATCACACGGCGGAGGAACCAGCGCTAGACAACCGGTTAGGAGAATTGATCGCATGGCTCTACCAGAGAGGCTGAAATTCGGAATATTCATGGGGCCTTTCCACCGCGTCGGTGAGAACCCCACCTTGGCCCTGGACCGCGACCTGGAGTTGGTCCAGTGGCTCGACTCACTGGGCTATGACGAAGCCTGGATCGGCGAGCACCACAGCGCCGGCTGGGAGACCATCTCATCGCCCGAGTTGTTCATCGCCGTGGCCGCCGACCGCACCAAGCACATCAAGCTGGGCACCGGCGTGATCAGCCTGCCCTACCACCATCCCTTCATGGTGGCCAACCGCATGGTACAACTGGACCACATGACCCACGGCCGGGTGATGCTGGGCGTGGGACCGGGCGCGCTGCCCGGCGACGCCTACATGCTGGGCATCGACCCCACCACCCAGCGCGCCAAGATGGACGAGGCGTTCGGCCTGGTGCTGCGGTTGATGACCGAGACCGAGCCCATAACCTACAAGAGCGACTGGTTCGAGCTGCGGGAAGCCATGCTGCAACTGCGGCCCTACACCAAGCCCCACATGCCCATCGCGGTGGCATCGGTGCAGTCGCCCGCCGGGGTTGCCCTGGCCGGCAAGTACGGTGCGTCGGTGCTGACCATCACACGGCCCCGTGACCCGTCGGCGGTGCAGTCTGATCTGGCCGGACTCTGGGCCATCGCCGAGGAATCGGCCGCCGAGCATGGTAAAACGGTCAACCGCGACGACTGGCGGTTGGTGATCCCGGTGCACGTGGCGGAGACCCGCAAGGAGGCCTTCGAGCAGGCACGTTTGGGCGCCGGCCGCTACCAGGGTGAGTATTTCGAGCACACCATGGGCCGCGACCCCGTCATCGACGGCCCCCAGGAAAAGATCATCGACGCCATGGTCGAAAACGGCACCTGGATCATCGGCGACCCCGACGATGTGACCGCCGGCATCCGCAAACTTGAAGAGCGCAGCGGCGGCTTTGGCGGGTTGATGGTCCAGACCGTTGACTGGGCGCAGCGGGAACATGTCCTGCACAGCTTCGAGCTGCTGGCCCGTTACGTCATGCCCCGGTTCCAGGGCTCCACCCTCGGCCCCGCAGCCTCCAACAAGTGGGCATACGAGCACCGGGAAACCCTGACGGCCGGGCGGACGCAGGCCATCGACCGGGCCAAGTCGGATTACGCCAGCCGGTCATAGCCAGGATCCCCATATTCTACCTATATTCGTTAGGACCACGGCCAGGATATGAAAGCTGTCTGGTACGAGCAAAACGGCCCCGCGAACATCTTGGAATACGGCGACATGCCCGACCCCGAGCCAGGGCCGGGTGAAGTCAGGGTCCGGGTTGCCGCGTCCGGCGTGAACCCCTCCGACTGGAAGCGCCGCCAGGGCCTCACGGCCCGGATCGGCTTTCCCCGCGTCATCCCCAACCAGGACGGCGCCGGCGTGATCGACGCGGTGGGCGATGGCGTGGCCCAGTCACGAATCGGCGAGCGGGTCTGGCTGTTCGAGTCCCAGTTCGGGCGGCCATTCGGCACCGGCGCGGAATACACCGTTCAGCCCAGCGGTCACGCCGTGCGCCTGCCCGACAACACCGATTTCGGCATGGGGGCCGGGCTGGGCGTGCCCGCCATGACGGCGCACCGCTGCGTCTTCTCCGATGGACCGGTCACCGGCAAGACCGTTCTGGTCACCGGCGGAGCGGGCGCCGTCGGCCATTACGCCATCCAACAGGCCAAGTTGGGCGGGGCGACGGTCATCAGCACGGTCAGCTCCGACGAGAAGGCCCAGATCGCCTTGGCGGCCGGGGCCGATCACACCGTCAACTACCGCGAGGGCGATACCGCCGCCAGGATATTCAAGTTGACCGGAGGTCAGGGCGTGGACCACGTGGTGGAAGTGGACCTGGCGGCCAACTTCCCGGTGAGCCGTGAGGTGATCCGGTCCTCGGGCGTGCTGGCGGTCTATTCCGCCGGCAGCAGCCAGGCTCCAGCGGTGCCACTTAATTTCAGGTCGACCAATGTAACCGTCCGCTTGGTCTTGGTTTACGACATGGCCGAGTCGGCCAAAACCGCGGCTGTCTCCGATATCACGTCCTGGCTAGAGCAGGGCAAGTTGCAGGCTTTCCCAGGCGCACATTTCCCGCTGGAGCGACTGAAAGACGCCCACCTGGCCGTGGAGCACGGCGCGATCGGCAAAGTCGTGGTGGACGTCGGCTAGTGGCCGTTCCCCAAAGCAACATCCAAAGCACGGTGGTGGTCGTGGGCGGCGGCGTGGTGGGTTGCTTCACGGCCTACCGGCTGGCGTCCATGGGTGCCGCCGTAACCCTGTTGGAGATGGGCGGCCCAGGCTCGGGAGCAACCGGCAATTCGGCGGGCAACGTCCAACCGGCTTCGGGGGACGACGACGCCTACAGGATCGCCCTGGGGGCCGAGAGCCTTGCTCTCTGGCGCAAGCACCTGCCCCAGATCAAGGAATGGGGCGGCGTGGATTACCAGGAGCAGGATGTCCGCTATCTGTACGCCGCAACCAACGACCCAGAAGAAATCGATGTCCGCCGTATCTTGGACGACCTGCGCTCTGCCGGCCTGAAAGCCGAATGGGTCGACGGAGAAACGGCGCGCGAGATCGAGCCTCGCTTATCACCGTCGATCACCGGCGGGACGCTGCACCAAGACTGCATCCAGATGGAACCCAAGCTGTTCATGACCGCACTGTCCAGGGCGGCCAGCGCGGCGGGAGCGAACGTGGTCGGCGGGACGCAGGTGGTGGGACTGGACATCGCCGCCGGCCAGGCCAAGGGCGTTATCCTCCAGGACGGGACCACGTTGGAATGCTCGTCGGTTATCCTGGCAACCGGGGCCTGGACGTCCAAACTCATGTCCGATTGGCTGGGCTTGGAACTGCCGGTAGAACCGTACGGCCTGCAGAAGCTGCACCTCAACCTGGGAACCCCGCCGCCGCTGCATTGCGCCGTCCGCTGGGACGGCGTGAACATCGTCTCGCGAAAGGATGGACTGGTCCACGCCGGAAGCAGCTTCGACCCCGCCGGGTTCGACACCAAGCCGTCGCTCCAAGCGCAGGAATGGCTGCTGGAACGGGTGGCCGCCATCATGCCTGGCTTGGAGCCATCCGGGGTGGAAAACATAGCCGCGTTCGCTGCCTCAACCCCAGACCGCATTCCGCTGGTGGGCCCGGCGCCTGGGGTTGACGGGGTGTTCCTCAACGTGCCCAGCACGGACGGATTTCTGATGTCGGCGGCCCTGGCCGAGATGACCACGCAACTGCTGATGAACGGCGAAAGGCATCCCTTGATGGACCGAAGCCCGCTGGCCCGGGTTGACGCCGGGTAAGACCCTTTCACCGCCCTTTCTTGGCCCTGCCAGCCGGCGCCCTCTTTTCCTTGTAGCGTCCCATTGGACCCTCTGCGGGCCCCCTACCGGTTGGCCGTGTTCGTGTCTGCGCGGCGAAACGCACACCGTTCGCACACACAATTAACGACCCGGCTGAGCAAACTACTAACACAGGTAGGCGGACCAGACCGCCGAGAAACGGGTGGGAAATCGAACGCCGGAGCGGTGGTGATGGGTATGGGTCAGGGACGGATGTAGCGGTATCCCACCCTGGGAAAAGTAACGATTATGTTGGGCTTCTTGGGATCGGTCTCAAGTTTGTCTCTCAAAGCGGAAACGTACCACTTTAGAGAATCAAGCGAGCCTCCCTCATTGCCCCATACGTTATCCAGGAGTTCCTGATGACCCAATACCCGCTCGTGGTTGAGCGCCAGATAGGTGAGCAGCCGGTATTCCGTGGGACGCATGTGGACATCTTCACCCCGGCACGTAGCGCCGTGGGCCAGCAGGTCCAAAGTGATCACGGAGTCTTGGTATTCCACCGGAGCGTCGCCGGGAGATTTTGCCCGCCGCACGATGGAGCGCACCCTGGCCAAAAATTCCCGCCTGGCGATGGGCTTAACCAAGTAGTCGTCGGCGCCCAGATCAAGTCCGCGAACCGTATTCTCGGTATCGCCCATGGCGGTGAACGCCAGGATATGGGCGTCGGATATCTCCCGGATCCGGCTGATGAGTTGAAACCCATCCATGGCCGGCATCCGCACGTCGGTGATCGTCAGTTCAGGCCGGACTTCCGCGAACAACTGCAGGCCCTCCAAACCGTTGGCGGCGGTATGGACTTCGTAGCCGTCATCCTCCAGCCAGTTCTCGACGAGCGCCAGAAAATCAGGCTCATCATCGACGATCAACACCTTGGTATCGGCCATCAGACCCCCGTGGACCGGCGAATGCCACCGGTACGACCGGACGGATCACAAAACATGCATTTCGTGCCTACAATCCATTGCGGATTTGCTATTAAGAGTAGAACAATCTATAGATTTTATGCAAGCCAAGAATTAAACCGGGTAGCGCGGGTTCCGCGCCGTGCCAAGGAGTCTGGTCATGAGTAGCTTGGCGCGGCGGTCAAGAGCATCCCTAAATCCGACCTCGCAATCGCCAAACCAAACGCCTCGCACTTCGTCCGGCGGAACGATCGTCGTCCAGGTAAACCCAAGGATAGGCGATATCGTGGACAGCTATCTTGAGCACCGGCGTCAGAGTGTGGGTTCGCTGCTGCGGGCCCTGGAGCAAGGCGAATTTGAGCACATCCAAAACGTAGCCCATGACCTGGTCGGCACCGGCGCGTCATTTGGGTTCGAAGACATGTCGCTGATCGGCCGCTCTCTGGAGAGCGCGGCCTTAGGTAAGCAGGTCCAAGAGATCAAGATACTGGTCAACGGGTTGGCGGAGTATCTATCGCGTGTGGAGGTTGTGTACGAGTAGCCATGACGGTGGCCTAGCTGAAGCCGGTTATCCTTACACCCGCACATCTGCGCGGTACGTCCGGTTGGAACATTCGGGTGGAACGTCCGGGTGGCAGCCAGACTTTGGCAGTCCGAATGATCTGGACTCAAGAGCATAACGATCGATGAACATTCTAATCATAGACCGGTCCTTCAAGGACCGGGACCAGCTTAAAATTGAACTTGAGTCCGCGGGATACACCGGCGTGGTAGCGGCCGAGACCGTTAGGGGCGCTCCCGGCTACACCGGCTTCAATCATCTGGACCGATTATTTTCCCGATTCGACCTGGTCATAATCAATCTGGCCGAGGCTGAGACCGAGGGACCCGGTTTCCCTGGCGGACTGAAGAACGCTTTATCCGTCGGACGGACCGCCTTGTTGGGCCTGGTGGACAGGAACGACCCTGCCGGTGTCCAAAAAGCCGTGGACGCCGGCGTAACCGATGTGATTTGCCGGCCAGTGCAGCCGCACGAACTGCTGCTGCGTGTCCGCTCATCCCTGGCGGCGCGGACCGGAATGGGGGTAGCAACCGGGTCCACCAAGGCCAAGCTGGAAGCCAAACTGGCGGAAAAGACCCGCGAACTGGACCAAGTTGTTTGGCGCACCACGGAGGTGTTGTCGCTCGCCAGCCATGAACTGAAGACTCCGTTAGCCAATCTTTCGGGCTTTGTTGACCTGATCCTGGTCGATTGGGAACGAAACGGCGCACCCAACGAGACACAGCTAAGGCAGTTGAGGGCCGTCCAACGGAACGGCTACCGCATGGACGCACTGGTGGACGACATCATGGCCATGGCCAAGATCGATTCTGGCACCTTGGAGCTCAATGCCACCGACCTGTACCTGGCCAAAGAATTAGAAAATGTCGTGGGATACATCCAGAACCAACTGAACGAGAAGAGCATGACGCTGGAACTGGTCTCCCCCGACGCGGTTGCCCACGTCCGCGCCGATGAGCTGAGGCTTTCTCAGATCATGGTTAACCTGCTGGGCAACGCCTGTAAATACTCGCCGCCCGGGTCCGTTATCTCGGTGGTGGTCCACGAAGCTGGCAGATTCGCCCAGATCGACGTGGTGGACTCGGGGTTCGGCATCTCCCAAGAAGACCAGCGCAACCTGTTCTCCCAGTTCTACAGGGCCAGCAGCCCATCGGCACAGGCGGTGTCGGGGACTGGGTTGGGTCTGTACGTGACCAAGCAACTGGTGGAGGCCCATGGGGGTAAGATCTGGGTGGAGAGTGAAGAGGGCAAGGGAAGCACTTTCAGCCTAACGCTGCCCATCAGCGCCGAGTCCAGGCCCGCTGGGGAGAGCGCCGGCAACCGATTGGCCGCCGCAACCTAGCCACTGACAAAAACCGTGATTGGATCCCGGACGGTTTTGCCCGCCGGGAGCGCGCATAGGCGCATAGATTGAGGAGGATGTGAGAAATGGGAAGGATATTAGTCGCGGACGATGAACCAGACATGAGGGCCCTGTTGGCCGACCTGCTCGAAGAAGCCGGACACCAGGTGACCCAGGCCGAGAACGGCCAGATCGCGGTAAGTCAGGTCCAACTTGACCGCCCAGACCTGGTCCTGCTGGATGTGTTGATGCCCTTGATGAGCGGCATCCAGGTGCTGCAGAGGCTGCGGGACAATCCGACCACCGAGAACCTGCCGGTCATACTGCTCACCGCATTCTCGCTGTCCGAGCAGGAGAACCAGATTCTTGACACGCCCAACACCTATCACGTGACCAAGCCTTGGCGCCGTGGTGTGGTGGAGACAGCCGTTACCTCGGCCTTGGCCCAAGCTAGATAGGGTACGGCTTGGAGCTGACTCCCCCGTTGATGCACTGATTTGGAATCACTAAATCTCAACCGGAAGTGATGGATATGGAGCAACTGCAGATACTGATTGCCGACGACTCGGAATTCATGCGGATCGCGTACAAGCGGATCCTGGAATCCCAGTCCAACCTGAGGGTGGTGGCGATGGCGTCGAACGGCGAGGAGGCAGTCAGAAAGGCGGCGGAGTCCATGCCCGACGTGGCGATCCTGGACATTCGCATGCCCAAGATAGACGGCATCAGTGTGGCCCATCAGATTCTGGACAACCGGCCCGGCACGGCCATTGTGATCATCTCGGCCTACGACGACCTCTCTTTCGTCGCCGACCTGATGCGGAACGGTTCCAGCCGCAAAGCCTATCTCCTCAAGAACTCCTTGTCCGACATCTCGGAGTTGATCCGTATCGTGGAAGCCGTTGACCAAGGTCACACCGTGCTGGATTCGGGGATCGTACAGAAGATGGCCCGGCTCTATTGCAAGCACTCCAGCGTCCTCACCAGCGGCCTGTCAAACATCGAACAGGACGTTCTGGGCGTCATGGCGGAGGGCTACGACGACGCCTATATCTGCCACACGTTGCATCTGGACCAGGAGCAGGTCAGCGATTGTGCGGAGTCCATCTACGCAAAATTCAGCATACTTGGTGGTACCGTTCAGGAGCGGCGCATCAAAGCGATCCAAGCATTCGTGGAGCAGATCCACATGGTCCCTTTAGCGATGGCGTGCGACCCGGTGATCTAGACGGGGAGTCTCAGCCCAGGCCAGATGCCTGGGACGCGGAGCCAACCGGTCCGGCCCGGGCAGCGTTGCGCCAACAGCTAGAGGATATGTGGAATGGGAGAGCCACACGGCCGTCCCATGGTTCGCCCGATAACGGTTGGCAGGTGATCACGCCGGACCAACCAAGCACGAAGGAACCGACATCAAAACATAGGCCAAGCATGCCGGCCGGCCCGCCGTGGGCCCCCCGGCGCACCAAATGGGGCTGACCGTTTCCGCGGCAGCCCTGCCCACCTTCTCCTCCGCCTACCGTTTTTAGCCTCAAACCTCTATTACTCCTTTCGTACCAATTTGGTTGATTATTTCCCGTATTTCCTATAATTTCCAGAAATTTCTCCGTATTGTTTAATTAATCTCGGTTTCTCACACTATTTCCACACTACTTAAACTTCTAACGGGAATATATTTATCCACGACACAACCTGATTCCTAATTGTTGGAAGGTCTAAAGATGAAGAGCATTCTGAACGGCAGAAATCCCCTCTTTGGTGTTGGTTTGTACAACCAACGTGGCATCACCGGCTTGGAAACGGCCATCGTCTTGATCGCTTTCGTGGTAGTTGCGGCGGTGTTCGCCTTCGCCGTCATCACCACCGGGCTATTCAGCTCAGAAAAAGCAGCGGAGTCCGCCTCCGCTGGATTGGGCGAAGCCTCGACCACGCTAACTCCCAAGGGCGCAGTGGTCGCCAGGGCCAACCCCGCCCTGAGCTCTCTGTCCACCGTCCAGTTCAAGATGACCAACAGCGGTTCCGCCCCGGTGGGACTGGACCCCCTTAGCACCCTGCTAACCTACACCGACACCGGCAACTTGGTCACCCTGACCCGCTCCGCCAGCCCCACGGGTATCGGCGAGACCTCGCCATGGTGGTATTCAGAGTGGAAGCTGGGCACCGGCAACTCACTGGACTCCGGTGAAGTGGTTGAGATCACGGTTGGTTTCTTCTCCACCACCGACAGCGGCACCACCACCAGCGAGGGGGCCGTGTTCTCCTCAACCGACACGACCCTGACCGTCGCCGACGGCTCCGTGTTCGCGGCGAACGACATCATCTACCTGGAGAACGAGCAGATGACCATCACCGGCATCGCCCTCAACGACCTCACGGTCACCCGTGGCGACAATGGCACCACGGCCTCCGCCCACGCCGACGGTCTCTCGATCTACGACCTTGATGCCAACCAGAGCATAAGCGTGCCGACCAACGAGCCCTTCAAGGTGGAACTGATCCCCGCCCAAGGCGCTCCGTTCACCGTCACCCGCACCAGCCCGGTGGAGATCACCCAGATCATGGACCTGGGCTAACCCAAACTCGCCGTCAATCACGTCCCCGTAGGCTGGGTTGGTGGGTGCCTGCTTTCCCTGGCAGGCACCCACTGATCCTTATCAAGGTTTCCGGATCAGATCCCCGTTCAAACCTTACGGATCCGGCTTTCCAGATCCGATTTACCGGCACTTTCCAAACACAACCCCAGACAAACGGCAGACCGGAGAAATAGCAATGGTGGAACAAGGAACCCGAGTAGACCGGCTGGTTTCCATCGACATCGCAGAGCGGTTCGAAGCCCTCCAAGACGAGGTTGACCTGCTGAAGAATGAGATCAAGCAGACGCTGATCGACCTGCGGGAACACATGATGAAGGGCCGAACGGTGTTTTCCCAAACGGAAGAGGAAGAAAGGCTTCGGATATCGTCGCCTCTGCCGGCCCGCGTCGTTTACGCCAGGGAGCCTCCGGTTAGCACGAATGGGATCAACGGCAGGCGGTCCACCGCCCCGGCTGGTCAATCTGCCCCCGGCCCGCGGGCGGACGGCATGGACCCAATGATGTTGGCCAACGTCATCGATTGGCTGGGCACCGTGAAACGGATGGGCCTGTCTCTGCAGCAGGTGACCCCCTTCTTGGAGGCCTATGAAGCGTCGGGCTATCTGCCGCCGATCATGCTAAAGGTCCTGCTCCGGTCATTGGCCGACCTGGACCAGTTGGCCTACACACCCCAGGAAGTGGAATTCTCCCCCGAGCAATACGCCGATTGCATCGGCCAACTACACGACATCATCTGCGCCGTGGAAGTGGTGTCGGAGCAAGCCGTGGGGATCATGGAAGGCTACTCGGCGATGCGCCAGGACGAACTCCCTCGAAATATGCCCGGAAATCTATCAGGAAATCTCCCCGAGAATCACCGGGCGAACCTATTGGAGAACCTGGAGGAGGTCCGCATCGAGGCGGAGCCGTTGGGGAATGGCAAGCCCAATATCAAGAAGAACTCCCACGGTTCCGCCGACTCGGACACGAGCAACTACAACATAAGGACCATCCAGGTCCCAGAGTCCCACGACGGCCGGGAAATCTCAGAGTACGGTGGCCCGGTTGGATAAGGTCATTGTCACCGGCCTACTGGTCATCGGTTCGGTCACGGCGGCGTTGGTGGTGATCCTCACCATCGGCCCGTCTGTGTCGGGCAGCAGCCAGTCGGTGTTGGAAGCGCAGCGGGAAGCCTCGGCCATCATCAAAACCGACATCGAGGTCATCGCCGTGGCGGCCAACAGCGCCGGGACCCTGGTGGACGCCTGGATCAAGAACGTGGGCGTGGCCCCCATCTTTGGATTGAGCTCCTCGGATGTCTTCGTGGTGACGCCCGGCACGCGCTACGACGCAATGGCCTACGCCACCAGTGGCGACAACACCTGGACCGAACTGCCGGCCGGTTCGTCATGGGACCGGGGCCAGACTCTGCATATCGCGATCACATTGCCGTCCGGCGATCCGTTGGTCAGCGGCAGCCATTCCATCCGAATATCCACCCCCAACGGCGTCGTTGCCGAACGGGTTTTCAGCAGGTGATGCGCCATGGCATCGACGCTGGCAGGCCTATTGATATTGGCGATGTTCCTCACCACGTCGCTGCTAACATTCCGCTCCACCCTGTTCGGCGATGTGGCAGTGAGCGGCGCCACCCGGGATGCGAACAAGGTCATGGGCGAGAACGCCCGCACTGGGATCAAGATCGGCAACGTGGACCAAGACAACACTTGCTGGTTTTCGTTGGAGGTGGAAAACGATGGCTCTACCAGGGTGCTGGATGCCGTGGATATGGATGTGATTGTCCAGTTCGCCTCCGGGAACAACGCGGCCCAACGGCTGACCTACGTTCCATCGGGGCCGCTGGCGGTTGGAGAGTGGACGGATACCGCTCTGACCGGCAGTTTCGAGCCGGGGATATTCAATCCAGGGGAGATGCTGACCGTCGACGGCAAGGCGTTGCTGACCGAACCGGGGACCGCCACCGTCACGGTGGGAACGCCCCAAGGGGTGACCGACAGCGTAGACCTGGTAGACATGGCCCCCTGTGTTTAGCCGATGTTTAGCCAATGTTTAGCCAACCCGGAAACCGCCGGGTCATTCGCCGTTAAGAGCGGGCGCTAACCCGTGGGGACCGCAGTCACAAGTCTGCTGATCCTGGCTGTTCTATTCACCAGTGTATTCATGATGTATCAAACGAAACTACACGGCGACGAAGTGGTGGGCGGCGCGGTGCGCCGGTCTGCCTCTCTTGGCCGTGAGCAGGCCACCACGGCCATCGCCATACAGGAAGCCACCGCCTTCAGTGTCTTCCGCTGCGACACCATCGTCCGAACCCACATCAAGAACGTCGGCAGTAAGCCAATCGACGATTTTGAAGCGATGGACGTATTTACCTGGTACACCGACGAAACAGGCCAGCCGGCGACTACGCCGTTCCAGTACACCAGCGGAAACCTTTTGCAAGACGAATGGTCGGTAACCGGGGTAGACCCGGTGGATTTCGGCGGGGCATGGGACCCGGGCGAGACCCTGTCATTCACCTGGCGGTTCCTGCGGCCTCAGCTGCCGGGGACCTCCGGCTATGTCACCGTGGTCACCCCCAACGGGGTGAGCGACTCAAGCTACGTGAACTTCACCGACGTTTCCGATGCCGATTGCCGGTTCCTGCACAATTTCCCGACCCCGCCCACCGCCGACACCGCGTCGCAACTGTTGCTGACCATGGAGGGCGGCCTGCCCTCGGCCACCACCCTGTTCAATTACGACAACAACCGGGACGCCGACCCGGGGCTAACCCTGCTGCGGACCCAGAACGGTCTGTCCGAATCCCTGACCACCAAGTACCAGGTCTGGCGGACCGGAGTTCTGGGCGCTCCCAAGGTAATCAACGGCAGTGTGCTGGTCGATATCTTCGCCGCGTTGGCTCCGGTAACTCAAGGTCAGATCGGCATAGTCGTCGTCTACCTGCGGGACTTTGACGGGGTTTCCCATACAGAGATCGGCGAAAGCGCTGTTTTCGCCAGAGATTGGCAGTCTGGCGCCACCGGATTCGTGGAACGGATGGCTCTGATCAAAGACATAAATTACACCATCCCAGCGGGCAACGAACTGGAGATACGCCTGCAGATCGACATCGCATCTGAGCAGGACATGACCGTGGCCTACGACACGGTGCAGCATTCATCTTTGGTCAATCTGGCCTTCCTGCCGCCGATGACGTCCACTTCCTATTACCTGCACAACGATCCGTCTCCGCCAGCGGGCGACACCAGCCGCCAAGCCGTACTCCCTCTGGATGAAACGGGCAGCTCCGGCAGTGTCCTATACCGCTACGGGGTTCCCAACAACAACCCCGGACTGCTGCTGAAAGGGACCGACCTTGGCTTGGCCGAGGTGACCGCCGACAAGTTCCAGGTCTGGCAGACCGGCCCGCTGGGCGAAGACCTTGGCATCGAGGGCGATGTCATGGTCGACATCTGGGCCGGAGTTCGCAATTTCCAGGCCGAACAATCGGGCGCGATGACCATCTACCTTCGGGACTACAACGGGGCCAGCTACACCGAGATTGCCAACGGCAGTATCTTCGTCGAGGACTGGCAGCAGGGGTCGGGCACCTTCGTCGCCCAAACCATAATGATTCCAGACGTGAACTACACCATCCCCGCGGGGAACCGGTTGGAAGCTAGGATGATTGCCGACACCATCAAGGCCAGCAAGGACATGTGGCTGGCGTATGACACTACCGTGTACCCAACCGTGATCAGACTGCCCTAACCGGCGCCTTTAGACGAGCGCCCCTAGACCATGGAGACCACATGACTACCACACTTGAAGACCAGCAACTTACTGAAATCATCTCAGCCGGCGCGGATGATGTGGACCGCGCACTGGGCGGAGGCATTCCCTACCGCACGCTGATGTTGATCGAGGGCCAGTCTTCGTCGGGCAAGAGCACCCTGGCCCAGCAACTGGTCTGGGGAGCGCTGCAGTCCGGCGAGAAGGCTGCGCTCTATACCACCGAGCAGACGGTGCAAAGCTTCCTCCGCCAGATGACCAGCCTGGGTTTGGACGTCCGCGACTACTTCCTGCTGGACCTGCTGCAGGTCTACCCCATATCCATCCCGCCCGACACCGCGGCCCCACAGGTCCTCTTCGAGGAACTGCGGAGCCACATCATGAAACAGGACGAATGCCGGGTCATCTTGGTGGACGCCCTAACCACATTCGTCTCCCGGACCGGCGGCGACCAGATACAGGAATTCTTCAACGGCTGCAAATCTTTCTGCGACCAGGGCAAGGTGGTGATCGGCACCGTCCACGCCGACGCCTTCGACCCGGCCATCCTGACCAGGGTGCGTTCGATCTGCGACGCCCACCTGCGCCTGGAGGTGGTCAAATCCGGGGGCCAGCTTCAGAAAACCATTGAGGTTGCCAAGATCCGGGGGGCCGACGCTCCCACCGGCAACATCTCGGGCTTCGAGGTCGACCCCGGCCTGGGCATCAGGATCGTACCCATATCTAAAGCCCGGGCGTGACCAGGGGCGCGAGCTAGATTCTTAGCTGAACCAATTCTGGTCCAAGAGAGCGATAAAACCTTGTGCAATTAGGTCCACTAAACATCAGTATGAACAGCGGTTCCGGAATGGCCGGAGCCGCCGTCGCGCCCTCTGAAGAGCCGCCTGAAAGAGACCCGGCAGAGAATGATGACGTTTTGGTTGCCGTGCCGGGTAATCAACAGGCCGGGTCTTTCCTGCGCCTGCCATGGCGTTTCTGGCCGCCATCCCTCTCGGGCCAGAAACACGCAGCGGTGGACCAGGGTCTCGGCGGCCAGCCGCTGGACCTGGATTCTGACCTGTACCTCTCTCTGACGGAAGACCTTCAGGAGCAGTCCCGCACCCATCCCCACGTGTGGGAATACCTGACGGAGTTGCCGATGGACGAGATCGGCATGCCTCAGTACCACTCCCGTTTGACCAAGGGCATGGGCGGGCAGGAATACCGCAACATCATCTACCCGGTCAGCGAGGGCATCTTCATCCACCTGTACCCCGACCCACGCGACAGCCGGGACTTCTACATCGCCATAGAACCGTCCATGGGGCCCAACGTTCCTGGTCTCATGGACCAGGTCGACCGGAAGCTGATCAGCTATATCGAAGAACTCAAGGCCGACGACGGCGACGACCGCAGCAAGGTGTTGTTGAGCTGCCTGGAGCGTATCTGCACGGTGAATGGCGGGATGCGGAACCGCAAAGCCATCAGGGTCACCAAGGCGGAACTGGAAGGGTTGCGCTACCTGATGGTCCGCGACAAAGAGGGCCTGGGCGCCATGGAACCCCTGATATTGGACCCCTACATCGAAGACATATCTTGCAGCGGCGTCGGCCCCCTGTTCGTGGAGCACAAGATATTCGGCGGGCTGAAGGCGGGCATATCTTTCGACACCGAGTCTGAGTTGGACCGGTTCGTCATCAAGCTGTCGGAGAAGATCGGCCGGCCCGTGACCGTGCGCGACCCCATCGTGGACGCGGTGCTGCCCGACGGTTCCAGGGTCAACATCGTGTTTGGCGGCGACGTTTCCAAACGGGGCAGCAACTTCACCGTCCGAAAGTTCAAGACAACCCCAATGAGCATCATCGACCTGATCGATGGCGGCACCCTCTCCTACGAGATGGCCGCCTACCTGTCGCTGATGATTGGCACCGGCATGAACGGCTTTGTCTCAGGGGAGACGGCCTCGGGCAAAACCACTCTGCTGAACGCGGCAACCACGCTCATACCCCCCAACCACAAGATCGTAAGCATCGAGGATACCGCCGAGTTGCAGGTGCCCCACCCCAACTGGACCCGTGAGGTGGTCCGCGGCAGCGCCGGCGGCAGTTCGTCGGTCACCATGTTCGACCTGCTAAAGGCGGCCATGCGGCAGCGTCCCAACGAGATAATAATCGGCGAGATCCGGGGGGAGGAGGGCGCCATCGCCTTCCAAGCCATGCAGACCGGACACGCCTGTCTGGCCACGTTCCACGCATCGTCGGTGGAGAAACTGATCCAGCGGCTGACCGGGCACCCCATTAACATCCCCAAGACCTACGTGGACAGCCTGAACCTGGTCATCATCATGAGCGCGGTGAGACTGCCCGACGGCAGCACCGGCCGCCGGGTGATGAGCATCAACGAGATCGTGTCCTACGACACCGAGACCAACTCGTTCAACTACATAGAGGTCTTCCGGTGGAACCCGGCAACGGACAAGTTCGAGTTCCCCGGTTTCAACAACGCCTATCTTTTGGAGAATGTGGTGGGCATCCGGCGGGGCCTGCCGCCCAAGGAAACTCGGCGCATTTACGACGAGATCACCGCCAGAGCGGTGGTCCTGCGCAAACTCCACGAAAGGGGAATAAGCAACTTCTATGAGCTCCATGGGATCCTCTCTCAAGCCTATAGACAAGGTCTCTTCCGATAACCTGGACGTCGGGTTCGACCTCCTCTCGAATCTAACCTACATGTCGGTCCTGAGCCTGGGCAGCCTGCCCAGAGACCAGGTCTTAGAGCACTGCGCCTGCCAGAGATTCAAGACGGCCGTGTTCTTCGATTTCATCTACCTGATGGCTAAGCGGGTGGGCATGGAATACACCCGGGCATTTCAGCTTGCCGCCGAGAAGGCCCGTGCCTCCAGCATCAAGAGCCTGCTGCTTCGTTTCGCCGCCTCCATATCATCGGGGGAGTCGGAGCGGGAGTTCATGATCCAAGAGGCCCAGACCGAGGGTGAGCGTTACGGCAACGAATACGAACGCAGCGTGGAGAACCTTCGCAAGTGGACCGACGCCTACGCGGCCATCCTGATCTCGGTGACGCTGATCATGGTGGTGTCGCTGGTTTCCACCATGATGGGTTCTCTGGGCCAGAATTTCATCGTGATTATGGGCTTCGCGCTCTTCTTCATCACCGGGGTGGGCGTCTTCATCATCTACAAGGTCGCACCCGTGGAGCAGATCACCTACGATGCCGACGGGGCGTTAACCCCCAACCGCAAGAAGGCACGGCGTTTCCTGGCCTTGCTGGGGCCGGTGGGCATCGCCGCGGCTCTGGTCATTGCGCCCCAATTCGAACTGATGATGGGCAGCGCCATCGCCTTCCTGGCCATCGGGGTATCACTGTTGCCCGCCGGTTGGTACGCCTGGAAGGACGACGGGAGCGTGTCCAACCTGGACACCGAGTTTCCCACCTTCATCCGCAGCGTGGGAAACATCGCCGGGGCCTCGGGTGTGACCCTAACCGAAGCCCTGAAGCGGATCGACACCAAGTCGATGGGTTCGCTGGAGCCGCACATCGACCGCCTGAACGTCAGACTGGCGGCACGCCTGCCCACCCAGCAATGCTGGGAAGCCTTCAGGGCCGAGACCGGCAGCGAGTTGGTCAAGCGCACCACCCACATGATGGAGGACGGCGCCGAACTGGGCGGGCAGCCAGACCAGGTGGGCAACATCTGCTCGTCATACGCCCTGAAAATGGTGCAGCTGCGGGCCAAGCGGGCGCTCACGGCATCCACATTCTCGTTCTTGACCCTGCCGATGCATGCCACCATGACGTTCATTTTGGTCTTCGTGCTGGAGATCATATCCAACTTCAACGCCAAGTTGAGCTCCGCTTCGGCGGGGCTCGATGGCGCTGGATCGGCCGATTTCGCAGTGCCCGACGGGCTGGCAATCCCGCCGGGTGTGTCGCTTCCGGCCCAGGGCGAATTGGCCGGCGGGCTCGACCTGTTCGGCAACCAGGACATGGGGTTGGTGACGTTGATGATCGTGGTGGTGGTGGTGATCCTGACCATCGCCAACTCCCTGGCCCCCAAGGCGGCGGCAGGGGGAAGCCACCTGAAGATAGTTTCCTACTTTGCGCTGATGAGCCTGGTTTCAGGCTTTGTACTGGCCGCCGTGCCGGTGGTCACCGGAAAGATCTTTTGCATCTAAGGTCCGCTGCTAACCAGGAGCTAGGAGCCATCTGAGGGCACTTAGCCGGCAAAAATGAAAGACCGGAGTATCAACCATGAGACTGCCATTGTTACCAAACGTTAAGACGGTGATCAGGCGAACCCCTCGCCTGTTCAACAACGACACCTATTCCGTGGGCCGGATAATCACGGGTTTTCGCCGGGTGGAGTACGAGATGTTTATGGCGCCCGTACTGAACCCGTTCGGCCGGGTGCTAAAGCGTGTTTTCACGAAAACCCTGGGGAACGACAGGGCCAGCGACAGCGCCGCTGAAGCCCTGCGGGCGTTGGGGGCCATCGCCCCGGCCGTTTCGCCTTCACCCGGCCCAGACCTGGAATCGATGCCAGGGCTAACCCCGGTTGCGCCGGGCCGCATGGTCCAGGCCGGCGAGGATGCGGTTGACCCCAAACTGGTCGAGGAGATTTTTGCCCGGCCTACTCCCTCGGCTGCTCCAAATGAGCCCGCACCCGCTGATCAGGCCAATGAGCCGGGAGAAGACCCGGTTCGACCTGCCGCATCGGAGGGCGGCGAAGAGTCCACGGACGCTGAAGCGGTTGTCACGTTGGATGATGGCGAACCTGAGACTGGACCTCCGCTCACCGGTCGCCCACAGGAAGCGTCTAGCATCTCCACGCCCAACGGCCATCGCCGCGGCCGGTCCACCCCCGAGCCGTTGGTGCGGACCATGGTGGAGGCCATCCCAGACTTGCAGATCGGCGGAGGCGGCCTGAACGATCTACTTTCCGGAGACCTTCAGGATATCTTCAATACCGCCACCTACACCGATCCCCGGACCAAAGCCTTGCTGGCTAGCCGGGAACCTGTGGATGTATACGCACTGGCCAAGGAACTTGACGAGTTCGCCCGCAGCATCGGCGCCTCCCCAAGGAAGTCCTGACACCCGGACGAGTACACTCGGTTGACCGCCTAATTGGCCACTGTTAGAATGCGCCCACCCTGGCAACTCGGCTGGTATGCAGCCGCAATCACCAACGCGATAAAGGCAGGCAGCGTCAGGAAGATTCCAATCTCAACGCTCTAAATGCGGGGTGGACAACATGGCCAGAAAGATTCAGGTATCCGTCGACCACGATGTGTGCGTGGGCAACGCGATGTGCGTCACCATCGCTACCAAGGCCTTCAAGCTGAACGCGGACCGGCAGGCAACTCCCGCGGACCCCGACGGCGACACCGAAGCGCTGATCCTGGAGGCGGCCGAGAACTGCCCAGTGGCGGCGATCACGGTAACGGACGGCGACACCGGCGAGCAACTGTTCCCCTAGGCCCCGGCGGGTTCGATACGGGCCATAAACGAATATCACGAGTCCTCCTTTGCACGACGCAGTGGGGGACTCTTGCTTTGCCCCAGAATCATCCGCCCCATTATCTGTCCGGCTGTCCGGGATTTAAGGCCATAGACGGGTTCCCGTAAAAGTTTTCCCCGTAAAAGTTTTCCCCGTAAAAGATTTCCCCGTAAAAGATTTCAAGGAGAAGCATGGATATCGGAATAGCCCTGTTAATGACCCAGCACGATTTCAACACCATAGACCTGGCCCGCAAGGTGGAAGAACTGGGCTTTGAATCGCTTTGGGCGCCTGAACACGGCATCGTGCCCATCGACTTCAAAGTTGACCCGCCCCAGGGGCGGCAGGGCGGCATCCCCCGGTTCTACGCCGAGGGCGGCATCAACCAGATCATCGACCCCCTGATATTTCTGGCCGGGGCCGCCACGGTCACCAGCAAGATCAAGCTGGGCACGGGCATCTGCCTGGTCCCCGAGCGCAACCCCATCCGCCTGGCCAAAGAGGTGGCAACGCTGGACCAGATATCCGGAGGGCGTTTCCTCTTTGGGGTTGGCGCGGGTTGGCTGAGGGGCGAGTCGGAGATATTAGGCGTGGATTTCCCCCACCGTTGGAAGCAGACCAGGGAATACATCGAAGTGATGAAAGAGCTTTGGACCACGGAGATCACCGAGTACCACGGCGAATATATCGACTTTCCGCCGTTGGTCTGCGCCCCCAAGCCGGTGCAGAAGCCCCACCCGCCCGTGTTCGTTGGCGGCGAGCTGGAGAGCGCGGCCCGGCGTATCGCCAACTACGGCGACGGCTGGCTGCCCAGGGCCCGCAACACATCCCAGTACCAAGACCCCGACAAGCTCGCGGGAGCGCGCCGACACATCGAAGAGCTGATGACCGCCAAGGGCCGGGACGCGTCGGTCCTGAACATCAGCATGTGGGACGCGCCCGCCGACCGGGAGATGAACCGACGCTTCGCCGACTCCGGCGCCGACCGGGTGGTCCACATGCTGAACACCACCGACGAAAAGTCGGCCCATGACGCCATCGAAAAAGTGGCGGAAGCGGTCCTATAGGGTTCGCCCCGCTAGCCCGCCTCCCTCGGCAGGCGCCGGGCAAACTCGATGCGGTCCTCCAGCAGCTGGATTTCGGTGGCGAATGACGGTGGCCCGATGGCCTCGGCCAAGCCTAGATCCCGGTTAGACCAGAAGAAACTTTGGCGAGCGCCAGGTCGATACTTTCGATCGTGATGGGTTTTTCGATGACCAGATTATCCAACGAGCCCAAGAAGGAATGAGTGTGCACGCGCGCCAGGTCTCCCGTTAGGAAGATAACACTCCTGGCCAGGCTGGGGTCCAAAGCATTGATACGCTCGAAAAGTTCTTGGCCGCCGGTCCCGGCCATGCGGACGTCGAGCAGGATGCAATCGAATCTATTTTCCTGCAGCCTGAGCCACGCTTCTTCGCCGTCGCTTGCCTGGTCAACCTGATGGCCTCGTCGTCCGAGTACCCTGGACATTATCTCGCGAATAGCCGGCTCATCGTCCACGATCAGAACGCGAAGGGGGGCGGTGGTTCCAACTTTCTCCGCCTGGTCTTCTCCCGCTGAAGCCGCCTCGGGCGGTCCCACGGCAGCCGGTTCCTCTACGTGGGGGGCCGGTGCTTTGCCGGCCGGTGCTTTCGGAATCTCGATGTGGAAGGTAGCGCCTGTCTCGCCGTCGCTCTCCGCCCAGAGATTGCCCCCCAACTGGGCGATGATTCCATGGGAAACGCTCAGGCCCAACCCTGTGCCGGAGCCAACCTCTTTAGTCGTGAAGAATGGGTCGAATATCTTCGGAAGATTTTCCGCGGATATCCCAGGACCGTCGTCTGTAACACTGATCTTGATCAAATTCTTGGTCTCACCCACCCCCACCGATATGGAACCGCTCCCCCTTCCGTCCATGCAGGCCTGCTCGGCGTTGTTCAGGATATTCAGGAGTACCTGGGTCATCAGATGTTCGTCGACGGTGATATCGGGGCTTTGCAGCACAACATCGCTGGTTATCGAGATGTTGTTGATCCGAAAATCGTGGCGTTTGAGATCGATGCAGCGTTCAACGAAGTGGGTGGCAGAAACAGCGGAGATCTCCTGATACGATTTTCTGGCAAATTGCAGCAGGTTCCGCACGATCGCCGCTGCCCGGTTGCCCTGTTCGGAGATTATCCTTAGGTCTGAAACCGCCGAGTCTGGGAGGTCTTGGCCCATCAACGCTTCCGAATAGAGTTTGATACTGGCCAGAGGATTGTTGATCTCGTGGGCCACTCCCGACGCCAACTCTCCGATGGACAACAGGCGGCCAGCCTCGGTGAATCTGTCCAACTCCTGCTTCTTCTCGGTGATGTCTTCCGAGATGCCGCTGATTCTGACCAATTTGCCTTCCTCGTCCTTGATGGGAAAGGCTAAGCAGCGGATCCATCTCACCGTCCCATCGCGTTTGATGACCCGGTACTCGACGTCCAATTCCCCTGAAACGAACGCCTGTTCTCTCAGTCGTTTATGCTTTGCCAGGTCTTCAGGATGAATCGTCGCGTGCCACTGCTCCATGTCCTCGTAAACCTGGTCTATGGGGATGTCCCACAGGTCTTCAAAGTTCGGACTGGCGTAGACCATCCTCAGGGGAGTCAGTTCCATGAGCCAAAAGACCCCCCGGATGCTGTTGGCGATCTCGCGGAACCGTGCCTCGCTTTCTGAAAGGGCGATCTGGAAGCGGTCTCTTTCGGCCGTCAACGTGAATCTCGCCAGCGCCCCGGCCAAGATTCTCCCGATCCGGTCCCCAGTGGCGATATCCTCAGCGGTGTATCCCCTTTCATCTTTTGACAGCAGGATCATGGTGCCGATGATCTTTTCGTCGAAAACCAGCGGGACCGCCATGATCGCCTTGAACCCCAGAGCAAAAACGGCGTTGACACGGGGCAAGCTCCCGGCCAGCAGTCTGGGATCGTCGATATTTACGAACTGCCCGACGCCGTGTTTAAGCACCTCAGAAGTGATTGATCCGGCATATGAAAGTCCATTATGGCTAAAGTTTGGCGTCCCCGAGTCGTTGAGGAATCTGGCTAATTCATTACTGAATGTCTGTGTCTCCAAGTCGATACCGGCGACCACGACACGGTCCAAAGGGATTATGTTAGCTATCTCGGCGCTCAGTTTCTCGTACGCGCCACCCCCCTCCAATGGGGAGCTCAAGATCCGGCCGATGGCGGCCTCCGCCTCGAGGACCGCTCCGTTCTTGGCGATCTTGGTTTCAGCTTCCGTACGGGCTCGTTCCAGGATATGACTGGCCAGCGGCCCGGAGATCAGGTTACCGATCCTAACCGCCCGATCTTGGTCTTCTTGGGTGAACTTATCTCCCGCGCGGGTAAATCCCATCGCCCCAACCGTCTGGTTCTGAGACACCAGCGGCACAGCCATAAACTCGGTCTGGCCGTCGTCCAACAACTGGAGCAGTATTCTGAATCTGGGGGCCTTGAATTCCAGATCGTCAGCGCTGATGGCCACGCACCCGCCGGACGCCAACGCCGCGGCGATCAGGGTGCCGTCCAGGCTCTGCCCGCTTCTCAGGCCATTGGCTTGGCCGCCGGGAAGGTAAAGGAATTCCTCCGCGAACAGATTCTTCTCAAGGTCCACCCCCATGATGGCCAGGCGGTCGCAGGACACCAATTTCATGATCTCCACGGAGAACCCCTTAAAAGCATCGTTGATCGGCAGCGACGAACTCAAGATTCGGCCCATGGCCGCCTCAGCCTCTAGGATGGTCCTACTCTTCTCAAGCTCCTCTTCAGCTTTCGTCCTAAATTCCTGGGCCTTGAAATCGGCAAACGCACCGGCGATAAGATTACCCAGGAGTTCGGTTTTGGCCAATTCCTTCTGTGAAAAGGGACGTAAGCCTCGAACGAATCCCAAGGTGCCGATGATCTGGTCGCTAACGATCAACGGAACACTGGCTAGGTAGGGCTGACCATCGTTCAAGAATGGCATCGCCTGTGGGTATCTGGACTCCAGATCCTCCAGTCTGTCCAATCGAACTCGCCGGCCAGCCCTGGACCGGATCACCGATTCGATCACCGTGCCACCGATATCTCGGGGTACTCCGATGGGAAAGCCCAGGATCTGGTTCCCGATGATAAATTCGGTCACAAAGGTGTTCTCAGCCATATCGACGGAGTTTAGCGTCAAGCGATCGAAATCGACGATTCTCGCCGCCTCTTTCGCAAACCGGTCAAAAACATCCGGCCCGACCAACGGAGCGCTGACGATGCGCCCCAGACTGGCCTCCACCTCAAACCCTTCTTGGAGTTCCGCCTTCGCGACCATCATCCCAACCACTACCGCGATGGCCCCCACCACCCGGACGATATCTTTCGTGTAATGACCGGTGGACGTCGATCCGAATCCCAGAGTCCCAACAACTTCACCGTCGATCTGGATCGGAATACTCAGTGCGGATTTGATGCCGTCCAGATATCCAGGCGTCACCGTTCCAAGGGCGGAATAATCATTGATCGCGAATGCGGTCCTATTCTCGATGGCCTCGGCAGACAGATAGGCGTGCGCCGGAATGGAGGCGCGCGCACCTGCGGGTGGCTCCAGATGGTTGTGGGAGGCGATCAATTCCAAAGTGGCATTTTCGGCGTCCAATTCGCGCAGAGTGACCAACTCAGACCCTGTGAAATCGGCCAACACCGCCAGTACGGAGCCACACTTCTCCAGAAACGGGAGGCGTCCCGTCAGAATCTCCGTTATCTGAACGATGGTGTTTAATTCTTGTGACCCAGATTGGGTTGAAGTCATTATCTTCATCTCCGTTGAGACCGGAATCTCAATCGGAGTCTTTAGCAAGTTTACAAAGGTCATGCGGCTGATCATGGGCTCAAACTGCAATGACCCTAGGCCTACGATTCCGAGAATACCAGCGATGGAACATTTATTCCAAGCGAACACACCGCGAGGTTCAACAAGACAATCGCATTCATTGGTCTGGAGCATAGGTCTGGGGGAAATCAGGGCAGATCACACCTAAGTGGAACACACAGATATAGGTGATCACGCATCCATGCTTGTAAGGCAGCCATATCGGCGGCGTGCAGTCAGGCTGATTGGTGGATCGGTATGACGGACACTGAAGGATACGGCCAAGAACGGCAGTTGGGAGGGCCGTGAGGTCGCCCGGTGGCCACCTTTGGAGATGGTAGGCAATGGGGGGCGCCGGTGGTTAAACCTTGGGCCAGACCTGTAGAGCCAACGCCGCTTGCAGGGCGATGATCTCGCTGGGGTCGCCCACTCGTGAGCTGGCCACGCCGCCGAAATCGAAGATCAGGTTGGTCACGCCCAAGGCCTCGTAGGTGCGGATGTCCTCGGCCACTTTATCGGCGGGACCCGAGAATGGGACACCGGTATCCCTGTCGGAGATATTGAAGGTAGACACCCTGAACGCCACCTCCACATCCTTGGGATCGCGCCCTTCCCGCTCCGTGCGCGCCGCCAGCCGGTCCATGGACGCCTTGAGCAATTCAGGCGTTCCCAGGGGGAAGCCGGGATTTGTGCCCAGCGGATGCCAGGCGTTGCCCAGGCGCGCGGCCCTGCGGATGGCCCGGTTACTCTCTCCGCCAACCCAGATGGGGATGTGGGGCTTCTGCACCGGCTTGGGTAGGAAATGGATGTTGGAGAAATTGACGTACTTCCCCTCGAACGATGGATCATCCGACGTCCAAAGCTCGATGAACGCCCGGATATATTCGTCGGTAACCGCTCCGCGTTCGTCGAAAGATGGCAGGTCCAGGGTCTCGAACTCCTCCCGCAGCCAGCCGGCCCCCACGCCCAGCGTCACCCGGCCGTTGGATAGCACGTCCAGGGTGGCCAGGGCCTTGGCGGCGACGATGGGGTTGCGGTGGGGCACGATCATGACGCTGGTGCCCAGGCGCAGAGTGGTGGTCTGGCCGGCGATGAACGCCAACACCGTAAGCTGGTCCAGACAGGCGCCGCCGATGGTGCCAGGGTGCACCGCCTGTTCATTGTAGGGATAGGGCGACGAGATATCTTTCGGGAAGACGATATGGTCGGGGCAGACCACCGTATGGAAGCCCAGGTCCTCACCCCGGCGCACCAGCGCCCGCATCGACTCGGGGGCTGCAAGCGGTCCACTTCCCGGTATCGTGAACCCGTATCTCATCGCGGTCTGTCCTCTTTACTGGAATGCCACAAAATCATCGAATCCGGCCGCCGCCGGTTTCGGGGCAGTGTATTGACCGGCCCAAAAACTGTCAACGCCAATTAGGGCCGCTCGCGTTCTGATAAGATTGACCGAATCGCTCCGATCGGACCGAACGGCAGGGAAAACGCCTCCGCCAGCTCGGGCCAAACCTGCATCCGCGCCAGCAACGCCATCACTGGGACTGCGAATATTTGCGATTCAACTAGGAGCCTTGAGCGATAACATGCCGGACCACAGTGTAACCGTCGACCACTCAAAAACGCCCTCAACGATCGATTTCGCCCCGGTGTTCAATATCGCCGTGCCCATGATTGACCGGCACCTGGCCGAGGGACGCGGCGGGTACCCGGTCATCATCAATGCCGACTTCGACCCGGGTTCGCCGGCCGACGATGCCCTAGAGAAGCAGATCACCTACCAGCAGTTGGCGGTGCGGGCCAACCAATGCGGCAACATGCTGAAGAATCTGGTGTTGGAGCCCGGCGGCCGGGTCCTGATGGTCGTCAAAGACTGCCCCGAATTCTTCTACATCTTCTGGGGGGCCATCAAGGCGGGATTCGTGCCCGTGCCGCTGGATACCCTGCTTAAGGCCGACGACTACCGCTACATGATTGAGGATTCCACCTGTGCCGGCCTGGTCTACTCCCCGGAGTTCCTGTCCGAGATCACACCCGCGCTGGCTGCATCGGGCCACAAACCGGGCTTCATACTGGCCACCGATGGGCCCGGCGGCATGTCCACCCAGGGGTCCTTCGGCCTGCAGTTTCCGGGGTTGATGGACGGCTATTCCCCGGTGCTGGAGCCCGCTCCGGCCACGGCGGATTCGGAATGTCTCTGGCTGTACTCCTCGGGCACCACGGGCCGGCCCAAGGCCGCGGTGCACCGCCACCGGGACATCGCGGCTACCTGCGTGCACTACGCGGTGGACACGCTGCAGATGACCCCGGACGACGTCTGCTTCTCAGCCGCCAAGCTGTTCTCGGCCTACGGGATGGGCAACGCCATGACCTTTCCGCTGTGGGTTGGCGGCGTGACAGTGCTGAGCAGCCAGCGGCCATCGCCCGACATTATTTTCCAGATAATCGAAGAGCACCGGCCCAGCATCTACTTCGCCGTGCCCTCGCTATATGCCGCCCAGCTGCGGGCATTGGACGACAACGCGCAAACCGGCATGGCTGCTGATCTCTCGTCGCTCCGTTGCTGCGTTTCCTCCGGAGAGGCCCTCCCGGCCGACATCTTCCGGCGCTGGCAGGAGCAGACCGGAACGCTGATCTTGGACGGCATCAGCTCCACCGAGGCGCTGCACGTCTTCATCTCAAACACGATGGACAACTACCGTCCCGGCTCCAGCGGCAAGCCGGTCCCTGGCTATCAGGTGAAGATAATGGGTGGCCAGGGCAACCCAATGACCAAGGGCGATCCAGGAATGCTGTTGGTCCGGGGCGACTCCATCGCCTCCCATTACTGGAACAACCCACAGAGAACCGCCGAGACCATGGTGGACGGCTGGCTGAACACCGGAGACACCTATTACGAGGACCCGGACGGGTATTTCGTGCACTGTGGCCGCAGCGACGACACGCTGAAGGCAGGCTGAATCCGGTATCCGCTGGCGGAGATTGAGAACCGCCCGACCGAGCATCCCAAGACCCTTGAGGCCGCCGTCGTGGGGAGTCCCGACTCCGACGAGTTGGTCCAGCCCGAGGCCTTTGTGGTCTTGAACGATGCCCCGGTCTAGATCCAGCGTCTCAAGCTGCCGGCAACCTGAGCCAAGCACGGCTGGCCCGCAAACCGCACCAAGCGCCCTGTTCCAACTTATCCCCCGCCCGCCCCATGTGATTCTGGTCCTTCCACGGAAGGAAAAGAACCTATTTTTGCTTGACTACAAGGTTGCTATCGTTCCCCGGGACCGGCAGTTGGCCTCCCATCAGCCGCGAGATTCCTCTCTTCGATCGGAATGACAACCGCAGCCGGAATGACAACCGCAGCCGGAATGACAAAGGCGGCAGCATCCACCCAGCAAACGCCGGGATGACTCATGTAGTTGCCTGATTTCAAATCAGGTACGGGTCGAGGCCGAACCCTACCGTCCGATGTTCGTGACGGTGTTGTCCGGGTTGACCCTGAGACCGGTGATGGCGGCGATCTTCTCGTTGTAAAGATCGACTCCCTCACTGCCGTAGCCCCCGGCTCTCCCAACCCAACGGGGCAACACGGCTTTCTCACCAGCCGAGCCGATGACATCGAGCATCTCCTGGGTGAACTCGGAATACTTCATTCCGCCTTCCACCAACTGGCCCACGCCCTGGGTGTCCCATTTGGCTGCCTCGGTCCTGGCCCTGGCCGTGTGGTTCGCGCCTTCCTCCGTGATGATCTGCTGGAAGATGGGGGGCATGGACTCCCATTCCTTCGAGTTGAAAGTTATGAAGGTCTGGGCGAAGCTGCCGGGGATGGGCCCGGTCAGATAATCGGTTACCTCATTCCACTTCTGGCCGAAGCCGCAGGTGGAACAGGTCACCGCTCCGTCCAAGATACCGCGCTCCAGCGCCGTGTAAACCTCAGCGAAAGCCATGGTCTGGGCGTCGCCGCCAAGCTCGTTCACCAGGTCGGAGAGCACGTTACTGTGGCTCCTGGTGCGCACTCCCTCGAAGTCTTTCAGGGCCTCGAGAGGCTGCTTGGTGAAGAAGAAGTTGCTGGGGTAGAAGTTGAACGCGACTACCTTACCGCCCTGGGTCTTTTCCGTAACGACGCGCTTCATGTCATCGTTGAGAGCGTCAACGGCCTCGTAGTATTGTTCGGTGCTGGTGAACAAGCCCCAGAGATTCCCCACGTCGAAAACTGGGTACTCGCCGCCGACGAAACCGCTGTAGATCTCGCCAAGTCCCACCGAGCCATCTTCAAGCAGGCGAATCATGTCGAACCCGCTGATGCCGAGCTCGGGGTAGGAGGAGATCTGAATCTCAACCTTTCCATCGGTGCGCTCGTCCACGGCGTCGATGAACTGCTGCACCAACTGACAGGGGAGCAAAGTCCGGTTCACGCATACGTACTGGAAGGTGAAGGTCTGATCTATGTCCGCGACGCTGCCGCCGCCGGAACTCCCGCTTGGAGTGCTGCCGCCGTTGTCGCCACCCCCACCACACGCCGCCAAGATCAGCAAAAGAATTCCGACTAAGACCGGGAAAGTAAACTTCCGTAGATTCCTCATCTAGTCTCCTCCTCTGTAGCATGGCCGCTTCGGCGCGGTCCAGGTTGTTGCGGGTTGGCCGCAGCCCATATAATTAAAAAGCCAACGGGCACGCGTCCGTTCAGCAAAGGGCTATTGGCGGTCTGCTTTGCACGGCTACCGCCAGTGGCCTTAGTCTGCCTCCAATCACCTGCACGCCAGTCTTTCACGCTTGGCGCGGGATATCGCCAGGGTCATTAAACGGGAACTACCCACAACGACCTGGCCAAACTTCGATAGGCTGGGCATCGGGCCGGTAAACCGGCCCCACTCGCACTGCGGCGATCCGGTTCGTGCCCAACAAACCTCAGATCTGGAAGCGGATACGGAAATATAAGTTATCCCTGATCATGATGTCAACTATTCCATAACCATTTTTGAATATCCTGTTTCTGTGATTCTGGAATATCATTGGTATTTGCCGATCCGGTGTATCGATTCAGGCTATTACTTCAACAATTATTCACTTAACCGGGAAGCGACTGCGCCGTTTACAATCTGATTTACGGACTTTGATACGTTTTCCATAATCGATAGTCTCAGGCTGAGGGGATATTCATGGCGATGGATGATCTGGTATCCAGGGCTCTCGACCTGGCCGAAGTGCGTGGCGCCGGGTATTGCGACGTGCGGCTGGTCGAGACGCACCAAGAGCGGGCCGTGGTCCGGAATGGGGTTGTCGACACCCTCAGCGACGACGAATCCCTGGGTATCGGCGTGCGGGTGTTGGTCAACGGCTCCTGGGGGTTCGCCTCCAGCAACATCGTCTCTCCGCTGGAGGTAGACCGGATCACCGGGCTGGCCGTGGAGATCGCCAAAGCCTCCGCCCGGTCCAGCAACGGGTCGGTATCATTGGGGCCACCGGTTACCAGCAGGGGCCGATACACCACCCCCATCCAGACCGACCCATTCACAGTGTCGCCGGAGGTGAAACTGGGCCTGCTGCTGGAGGCTGACCGGCGGATGGGCTCCGTGGCCGGGATCTCCGCACGGACCGGCAATCTGATCTTCATCAGAGAGCAGAAGACCTTCGCCAATAGTGAGGGCGCCCACGTGGAACAGACGATCTATGAGGCCGGAGGGGGCATCGCGGCCACAGCTAGGGGGAATGGAGAGGTGCAGCGGCGCTCCTACCCACAGTCCATGCGCCAGCAGGGTTGCGCGGGGTGGGAGTTCGTGGCGGCGATGGACCTGGCCGGCAACGCCGAACGGACGGCCACCGAGGCCGTGGCCCTTCTATCGGCGGACCAGTGCCCTTCCGGGGTCACCACATTGATCGTCGGCGCGTCCCAACTGGGATTGCAGGTACATGAGTCGTGCGGCCACGCCATCGAGCTGGACCGGGTGCTAGGCTCGGAGGCCGCCTACGCCGGCACGTCGTTCCTCACCACGGACAAGCTCAACGATTTCCAGTACGGGTCGAGCCACGTGAATATCACGGCCGACAGCATCCGCCTGCCGGGCCTTGGTTCCTACGGCTGGGACGACGAGGGTGTGCCGGCCCAGTCGACGCCGGTGGTCCGGAATGGGCGCTTCGAGGGGTATCTCACGTCCCGGGAGACTGCCAACGGACTTGGCCTGGAGTCCAACGGCTCCATGCGGGCGTCGTCTTGGAACCGCATCCCGCTGATCCGCATGACCAACGTGAGCCTGGAACCCGGTGACTGGACGCTGGACGACCTGATCGCCGACACCGACGAAGGCATATTGATGGAGATGAACCGGTCCTGGTCCATCGACGACCGCCGCTTCAACTTCCAGTTCGGCGTCGAGATTGGCTACGAGATCAAGAAGGGCAAGTTGGGCCGGATGTTGAAGAACTCCACCTATACGGGCATAACCCCCGAGTTTTGGAACTCGTGCGACGCCGTCTGCAACGAGGACCACTGGACCATGTGGGGCATTCCCAACTGCGGCAAGGGCCAGCCGGGCCAGATCGGACACACCGGGCACGGCGCCGCGCCGGCCCGGTTCCGGAACATCCAGGTCGGGGTGATGAAATGATGGAGCCAAATGTACCCCTAAATGTCCATTTAGAGAGAGCGATGGTGAAAGGAGCGGCAACATGATGGGAAGAGAGGCCGCTTTGGCCCTTCTGGATAGAGCCTTGGGCTATTCCAAAGGGGAGGAGGCCGACATCTTTCTCAGCGCCCAGGACCTGGGGCTCTCCAGGTTCGCCGGTGGGGCCATCCACCAGAACGTGGCCCACGGAAACATCACCCTTAACGTGCGCTCGGTCTCGGGGAAGCGGCTGGGGCGGGCCACCACCAACGACCTTAGCGACGCCGGCGTGCAAAAAGCCATGGCAGCCGCCCACAAGAACGCCCTGCTCATGCCCGAAGACCCCGGGTTCCTGGGACTGCCAACTCCGCCCGAACCGGACACCGTCGACAGTTGGGACCAAGCCACCGCGATGTGCAGTCCCGAAACCCGGGCCAAGATCGTCGAAGGCGTCTGCCTTCAGGGCAAAGAACACGGCCTGAACGTCTCCGGGGCCTGCCGGACCGGCGTGCAGGAGATCGCGGTGGTCAGCAGCCACGGGACCAGGGCCTACCACGCCGGGACCCTCGCTGGGCTGATCATCAACACCATGAGCGCGACCTCCGCCGGGTGGGCCAAGGGCGGCTCCTGGCGGCTCTCCGACATGGACACCGAAGCCCTGGGCCGGGAGGCTGTCGCCAAGGCGGTGGACGGCCGCGACCCGGTGGCCGTGGAGCCGGGCCGCTATCCGGTGGTGCTGGACACCTACGCCGTGGACGACATCCTGGAAGCCCTCAGCCTCTACGGCATGGGCGCCCAGGCGGTGCAGGAAGGCCGCAGTTGGATGAACGACCACCTCGGCCAGGGTCAAACGGGTGGGCAGGAAGGAGCACGGGCCATGAGCCCCAGCGTCACGGTGTGGGACGAGGGCACGGCCTCTCACGGCTGGCCCGTCCCCTTCGACGCGGAGGGCGTGCCCCGGCAGCGGGTGGACATCATCACCCAGGGAGTGGTGAACACGCCGGTGTATAACTCCTACACCGCCGGCAAAGAAGGCACGGTTTCCACCGGGCACCAGGCCTATTTCACCGGCGGCCCCATCGCCAGCAACCTGTTCATGCAGGAAGGCGATTCGTCTCTGGATGAACTCATCGCCTCAACCCGGCGCGGCGTGTACGTGACCCGCTTCTTCTACACCCGCCTAGCCCATTCCAAGAACTGTGTCATGACCGGGATGACCCGCGACGGCACCTTCATGATCGAGAACGGCCAGATCACCCACCCGGTGAAGGACCTGCGGTTCACCCAGTCCTATGTGGAGGCCCTGGCCGGGGTTGAGCATGTGGGCAGCGAGTCCAAGCTGGTCCTGAACGAGGTTGGGTTCGCCACCAGGGTCCCTGCCCTGAAACTAAGCAGCTTCAATTTCACCGGCGTGACCGTCTGACCGCCGGCCGGCAGATGAAGACCTCGGCGGTCCTGGCCAACGCAAGTTGGTTTGCCGCCTCCACGTGATTCGGCGTATCATTCCGAACCAAGATTCAGACCGATAATCTCCCCCGGCCTACAGGAGGACGCACCATGAAGGCAGCCGTGTTGCATGAGGTGAACCAGCCGTTGCAGATGGAAGATGTCACCGTCGCCGACCCGGGCCCCAGAGAGGTGTTGGTGCGGACCAGGGCCTCGGGCGTTTGCCACAGCGACCTCCATTTCGTTGAAGGACTCTACACCATCGCCATGCCGGTGGTGCTGGGCCATGAAGCCTCCGGAACGGTGGAGGCAGTGGGCAGCCAGGTGGATTACGTCTCTCCCGGCGACCGGGTCATCTGCTGTCTCTCGGTGTTCTGCGGCCAGTGCGAGCGCTGCACCACCGGCCGGCCCGTGCTCTGCTCCCGCACCGGGCTGATACGGGGTCCCGGCGAAACACCCAGGCTCAGCCAGAACGGCGGCCCGGTGACCCAGTTCGCCAACCTGGGCGCCTACGCCGAGATGATGCTGGTCCACGAGAATTCCCTGGTGAAGATCCAGCAGGACATCGGCTTCGAGCAGATGGCGCTGATCGGCTGCGGCGCGACCACCGGACTGGGCGCGGCTATGAACACCGCCAAGGTGGAGCCGGGCAGCACGGTGGCGGTCATCGGCTGCGGCGGCGTGGGCTTGAACGCCATCCAGGGCGCGCGGCTGGCTGGGGCGCTGCGCATCATCGCCATCGACGCCGTGGAGGACAAGCTGACCCTGGCCCGGGAGTTCGGCGCAACCGACGTTATCGACGCATCCACCGGCGACGTTGAAGCGCGGGTCAAGGACCTGACCAACGGCGGCGTGGACTACTCCTTTGAGGCCATCGGGAAGAAGGAGACCGCCGAGCAGTCCTTCGGGATACTGCGGGCTGGCGGCACGGCGACCATCATCGGCATGATTCCCCAAGGCACCAAGATCGAGCTGGACGGCGCGGCGTTCATCCGGGAGCGGCGAATCCAGGGCAGCAGCATGGGCTCAAACCACTTCCGGGTGGACATGCCCCGGTACATAGATTTCTACCTGCAGGGCCGCCTGAAGCTGGATGAACTGGTCTCCAAGCGTCTCAAGCTGGAAGACGTCAACGAGGCGTTCGGGTACATGAAGGATGGCTCGGTAGCCCGCAGCGTAATGATGTTCGATTAGGGCTCTTTCCCGAACGCCCGGCATAAAATAGGAAAGGGGCGTCCAGAAGCCGACGCCCCTTTTCTGATATTCTCGCAGGCTTTGATCTAGGCGATGATGGTTTCGCCAGCGCCGACATTTGATTCAATCAGACTATCCGGCACGTCGATGTCCAAGGTTCCCACCACCACGTGCAGCGCGTGGACAAAACCCGGAACCGGATCGCCGCCACGCTCCGCCTCGACCACCAAGATACCCTCCAAGGCGTCTTTGGCGTTGGCCAGAGCCTCTTCCACAGTGTCGCCGTCCGTGGTGCACTCCGGGTAATACGGGAAGAACGCCTGGTAGCCTCCCTCGTCCTGAGGGATCAGGATAACCGTGAATTTTTTCTTGACCATCACAAGACCTCTTCGGCTATCTTATCGAATTCGCGGCGAGTGAGACCCATCTGCTTAATGATGCTTCCCGCAGTCCCAACTCGAATCTCGCCTCGGTGTTCCGGTATGGTGACATTGGAGTCGGCCGGGTCAGGTGTATATCGCGTGGTTCCCGGTGTGATGGCTGTATTCCCAGCCTAACCTGGAGGCTATCTTCGCGACTTCACTGGGTCGATACCGTCTCGGCATTTGTGAAGCGTAGCTCCTAGTTAGCCAGATTGGGGCGGTTGGGCGTGAGCATCATGGTGGTTAGCATGGTGGCGACCAGCTTCTCTTCACCGTTGTCGTAGGCAAAAACGTCGCCCTTGCAGACGGCGATGGTGGCGCCGGACCGCACAACTTCTCCCCGGGCCACGAATCGTTCGCCTTTGGCCGGGGCGACGAAGTTGACCTTGTATTCCACGGTCAGCACCGCGGTGCCGGGGGCGCTCAGGCTGAAGGCCGCATACCCGCAGGCGCTGTCCAAGATCGCCGTGACGATGCCGCCGTGGATGAAGCCGTGCTGCTGCGCCAGGTCGGCCCGGTAGGGCATCTCAATCTCGACCTGGCCGGGCGACACGTTGCCCATGACCGCGCCCAGGGTTTGCATGGCGGTCTGCTGGCCAAAACTGGCGCGAATCTTGGCCTCAAACTCCGGGTCTCTGGGCTCGAAAGTCGCCATGCGCGCTAGATGTCGAACCCGATAGTTTCTTTGAAGCGCCGCATGGCCTCGATGTGCTCTCCGGCGGTGGTCAGTCCGCCCTGGCGGTTCTCGATGGACAGGTAGTCCGCGCCCAGCTCTTTCCAGGCCTTGGCCTCGTCCAGCCAGTCCTCGGGCTGCCGGCCGCCGGTGCGGAGACGCCCATCCAGCCCCAACGTGGCGGGGTCGCGGCCCATCTCTTTCATGAAACCGTGGGTGCGTTCCACGATGGCGCGGCCGCTTTCGTCGGGGTTGAAGTTGGGGCACCAGCCGTCGGCCAAGCGGGCCACGCGCTTGAGCACCGAATCCGGAGGCGTGGGACTCTGGGAGCTGCCCGCGCCCAGGTAGATGGGAATGGGCCGCTGGACCGGCAGGGGGTTCAATCCCGCGTGGCTGATGTTGTGCCATTTGCCGTGAAAATCCACCACGTCCTGGGTCCAGAGCGCCCGCAGGACCTCGATCTGCTCGGCGCTGCGTGCCCCTCGGTTGTGGAAATCCTCGCCCAGCGCCTCGTACTCCACGGTGTTCCAACCCACGCCGATGCCCAGGCGCAGCCGTCCGCCGGACAGCACGTCGACCTCCGCGGCCTGCTTGGCGACCAGCACCGTCTGGCGTTGGGGCAGGATCAGGATGCCCGTGGCCAGCCCGACCCGCTCGGTGATGGCCGAGAGATAGCCCATCAGGGTCAGCGTTTCGTGGACCACCGATCTGTGGTTGTAGGTGCGCAGCGCCGGGAAATCATGGTGGGCCGGGTCGGCGCCCAGCACGTGGTCGGCGATGAATATGTAGGCGTAGCCCATGCCCTCGGCGGCTTGAGCAAAGTCCTTGATGGCCGACGGGTCAGGCTCGATCTCTGTCTGGGGGAAAATCACTCCAACTTCCAACTCTTGCTCCTAACTCTTAATTATTTGCCCGCGGATCCTATTCTCCAGCGGATCTACGGCTCATTGCTCCTTCTCAGCCACCAGATCAGGCAGGCGGCCAACCCGGAGATCACGGCCAGAACGACCAGCAGCGGCCGCCAGATCTCCACGATAACCACGGCATAGATGAACATCACCGCCAGAACGGCCGACGTCACGCCCAGCAGCACCAGGATCCCCGCCGCGAAGGTAAGTTTGACCTGCTCCAACCGGGCGGAGAAGGTCCCGTTGGCCCGGACGTATTCCCGCACTCCCAGAGCCAATATTCCGGCCAGAATCACCGTAACCCAGATGCCGGTTTCGCCCACGACGCCCATGCCATTCCCCTGATCAGATCCGGTGCATCTCTGGGATGACTTCTCGTCCCACCAGGTCGATGTGCTCCAGCGCTTTCCTCTAAAGCCGGTGCATCTCCGGGATCACTTCCCGTCCCACCAGGTCGATGTGCTCCAGCACTTTCGTCTAAAGCCGGTGCATCTCCGGGATGACTTCTCTCCCCACCAGGTCAATGTGCTCCAGCGCTTCGGACTGAGACATCTCTGGGTAGAACAAACGGATGATGACGTCGGTAAAACCCATCTTTTTGTATTCGTCAATCTGCTCCAGACACTCATCGGGGCTGCCCAGCACAAAGGTGTCGTCCATCAGCGTTTCCAGGTCGCCGGTCACCTTTCGGGCCAATTCGCCGTCGGCGCCGTGTAGCCCCTGCTCTCGATAGACCCGGTACTTGGTCTCAAAGCCGGCCCGCGCTTTGCGCAGGGCTTCTTCGTGGGTAGCGGCGCAGAAGAACTCCCTCACGACCACCATCTCCTGGGGCTGCTCGTGGCCGTTCTTCTCCATAGTGTCGTGGTAGAGGTCGATCTGCTTCCTGATCGTCTCGTTTCCCTGGGCCGGCCCCACGAACAAGATGTCGCCGGTGCGGCCAACCCGGCGGATGGCGGGGTCGCTCATGGCAGCCTGCCAGACCTTGGGACCGGGCTTCTGGTAGGGCCGGGCCGTCGGTTTGGCGCCGGTGACATTGTAATACTTGCCGTGGTGGGTCACCTCGTCCTCGGTCCAAAGCCGCCGCATCAGTTCCAACGACTCGGTGATACGCCCGCCGCGCTCCGACATCTTGATGCCAAAGGCCTCGCATTCTTCGGGCCGGTAGCCCAAGCCCACCCCCAACACGAACCGCCCCTGGGCGATGTGGTCCAGCGTGGCGGCCTGTTCGGCGACCTCCACCGGATTTAGCAGGGGCAGCAGCAGCACCGACGTTGCCAGGGTCATGTTTCCGGGCTCGGCGGCCAGCCGCGCCAGCACCGTCCATGGCTGGAAGTGCTGAAAGGGGTCGATCAGGAAATGGTTGCCATAGCAGTACGAGTCGAACCCGGCGTCGTTGACCGCCCGGTACTGGCTCAGGAGGTCCTGCCACTGCTGTTGATGGTCCACCGTGCCCCGCAGCACCACGTGCCCCACTTGGTATCCGGCCCGCATGCAGTCCCTCCGTCGCTAATGCTGAGTCTGCCCCAGTCACTTATGGCGACTGGAGCCGTCCTGCTCGACCGTCACCTCGAATGTAGCGAGGGGCTTTTTATTCTTGTTCGGTGCTGGCCCGGCGGCAACGGGTTTCCTTCCCAACGCGTCGGGACTTCGGAATAACAGGGTTCGGAGGCCCTGATGTCACCCGCCTACTGCCGGATGTACTTGACCAGGCGGTGGCCCTCCACATTCTGGTTCACGTACAGGTCGCCGCGGGAGTCCATCCAGACGGCGTGGGCCCCGTTGCCCCAGCCGGCGTCCTGTGGACTGTCCCAAGTGGCGATGATATCACCCTCGATGCTGAGGATGCTCATGAACCCGTCCAGTTCGGGGACGTATACGACATCGTCTTGGTCGATGTAGATGTCACAGGGCCGCGCCAGGCCGCCCCACTCCTCCAGGTACTTGCCGTCGGCGTCAAATATCTGGATGCGGTTGTTCTCCCGGTCGGCGACAAACACCCGGCCATCGGTATGCACCCAAACGCCGTGGGGCACGTGAAACTCGCCCGGCCCGGTCTTGCCCGGCTCCCCCCAGGAGAAGAGCAGCTTGCCGTCGGCGGTGAATTTGTGGACCCTCGAGTTGCCGTAGCCGTCTGATATATACAGGTCGCCGGCTGGGTCCAAGGCGATGTCGCTGGGCCGGTTGAAGGGGCCGGCGGCCTGTTTGGCCGGTTCGCTGTAGTCGCCGGACCAGCCGGTATCCGATGGCTTGTCCCACTCCCCCAGCGTCATCAGTAGATCGCCGTCGGGCCGGTACTTCAACACCACGTGGCTGTTCTTGACCGGCATGTACAGGTTGTCATCGGCGTCGATGAACATGCCGTGGGCGTCGGGCAGTTGGCCTTCACCCCACGAGTTCAGGAAATTGCCGTCGCGGTCCAACACGATCAGGGGATGATCGCCCCGGTTGAACAGGTAAACCCGGTCTTGGGAGTCGGTGACGATGGCCGTCTGACCCAGCACCCAACCCTCGGGCAATTTTTCCCAGTTCTCCGCCTGCTCGTATACCCTGATGCCTGCCCCTACTCTGACCATTCACATCTCCTTTGATAAAGCGGGAGCGTTCTACTCACCGCATAAAGTTTACTCGCCGGTCGTCAGCGCCTTGATTACCTGCTGATGCAGTTCCCCGGCCCGCTGAGAGACGGCGTCCGGGGTGATTCCGCCCAGCGGATGGGGGATGCCCAACGGCTGGAAGCCCTTGCGCCCGAAGACGCTAGCGTGGCGGTGGGCCGAGTTCAAGAACGGGTCGGTGCAGATCACTATCGTGGGCACCCCCCGGTTCTCCAGGGCCATTGCGTCGTGCACACTGCACGCGGTGCAAGACCCTCAATCGGCGATGGCCGTCACCACGAAGTCGCACCGGGTGGCCAGGTCGTCGATTATGTCATCCGCGGCCGGGCGCGAATAGACGTACTTGTCGGTGGTCACGCCGTCGCGCAGTTCAAAATCCTTGTCCAACAGTTCCATCACGCCCTGGAGCAACAGGCTGGCGTTGGCCTTGCGGTTGCCCAGGAAACCGCCGGTCTTGCCGTGGATGGATTCCAAACGCGGCGCCGGTCTCCAGCGGGAGTAGGCCTCCGGGTCGATGGGCGAGAGCAGGCCCAGCTCTTTCAGGCGCTCTGCTTGGTTCGCTCCGGGCACGTTCACACCGGGCGCGCTCACTCTAGATACGCTGGCCATGACTACTCCTTATGTCCGCTCGATCTTCTTGGTCACCCGGCGCGAGCCCCAGCCGGGAAGGTACACCGAGTGAGGACCGCCGCTGCCCCCGGCCACCATGATATGGATGCGGTCGGCGGCACGCACCACCGGCACCATCTGTTCGTCGTCATTGGCGTCCACGAACCGGGGCCAGAAGTGACCCCGGTTGGCGTCACCCTGGGGCGGCCCGCCGTGTTTCAGCTCGCGGACCGGCTTCCTGGCATGCTCAAAGAGGAACTGGCGGATGTCCTGCTTGCGCCAGCCGCCGTCATGCAGGAAACGGGCGTGTTCGGGGCCGATGACCACGAATGTGTCGCCCATCACGTACATCTGCACGTTGCCCAAGGTGCACATGGTGTCGGCCAACACCGTCAGAAAGTCTCGGGGGTTGTTGGCGTGGTACATGACGTTGTGGGGGGCTTCCGCAGGGAACACGGTCACGGCGCTATCCGAGGCGTCCAGGCCGGTGTCGGTGTGCAGCGGCTCCCAGGGGTTGATGTCCTGGTCTTCGGCCACGCAGTAGGTGTAGGCGCCGGGATGGCCGAAGGTCGCCTTGTTGGTCTCGCCGGGGATGGCGCCGCCCAGGTTGACCAGGGCCAGTTTGACGGCCCGGCCGATGGTGGCGTTGGCCCGCCAGCCCTGCCCGAAACAGTTGTAGCCGCCGTTGATGTTTAGCTCTTTCACGATGGGGCCGCTGACGATGACCAGAGGCGTGTGGATGCCCGTGGAGCACATGACGCCCCGCAGGTTGAAGCGGTCGTCCATCATGGCTTGGATGGCGGTTATGACCACCGGCATGTACTCGGGGACGCAGCCGGCCATCACGGCGTTAACGGCGATGCGCTCCACCGTAGCTTTGCCGCCCAGCGGGGGCAGTTCCGCGATGAGTTCGCCTGGGTCTCGCCCGGTGTAGTCGACGAACTGCTTGACCCGGTCGCCGGTGGGCGGGACCACGGGCAAGCCGTCGGTCCAGCCGGTCTCGAACATCAGCTCAATGGCGCCGGTCAAGTTAAGCGCGTCTTTGGAAACCATATCTGCTTACGACCCTCGGGTGGCAGGTTCCTGCGAGTGTAGTGTGGGGGCAATTCGCTGTCAACGCCAGGCCGGGGGTTGAGTTACAAGCCAGTGGCGCTCTAGCAACAAAAAACCGGCGGACAGGGTCCGCCGGCTTCTCGTTCTGATCTTCTTTTCTGATCTTCTGTTAATGAATG
>MUCI01000059.1 GCA_002816575.1 SAR202 cluster bacterium Casp-Chloro-G2
AAGAGATAAAGGGCTGGCAGGTCCAGCCCGCCGGTCACGGCAGCCCAACCGACCATGGGGGGTATCGCTCCCGCCGCCCCGCCGATAACGATGTTCTGCGGAGTGTTGCGTTTCAACCAGCCGGTGTAGACCAGCACGTAGAACAACGTCGCCGACAGTGTCAGCGACGCCGACAGCAGGTTAACCCAATAAGTGAGCACAAAGAAGGCGCCCACATTCAGAAGGATGCCGAAGATCAAGGCGTGGAGCGGCGCGATGCGGTTGCCGGCCACCGGGCGGGACACCGTACGCGACATGACGGCGTCGATGTCCTGGTCGAGGAAGTGGTTGATGGCGTTGGCGCCGCCGGCGCCCAGCGCCCCTCCGGCGCAGACCAGGGCCAAGATTCGAAGTGAGGGAACACCCTCGGCAGCCAGGAACATGCCACCGATGGCGGTTATCACCAGTAGAACGATGATGGGCGGCTTGGTGAGGGTTACATAATCATTAACCAGACCCATCAACCCGCCGGGCTTCTCGTGCGGTTGGGAAACGTCTCCGGGGATCGGCTCAGCATGCTCAGCCACTGGATGTACCGTTCCAGCGCCTTCCGGGTTGCGAGAATGTCAGGATGATTAGGGCCGACAGGCTGATCCAGACCGCAGTGGCCATGGCCAGGTGCAGAGCGCGCAGGGCCTGACTGAAGTCGGTCCACACGGCGCCTGCTCCGGCGATCACTTGGGCCAAGAACAAGGTGGTGGCAATCATGGACAACACTCGAATCTCAAAAGGCTGCGTCCTGCCCCTGAACCCAAGATGCAGGCTATACAGCACGAACAGTCCGACGAAGCCGGCCACGTAGCGGTGGAACATGTGTATCATCTGCAACCGGTGCTCGGGGAGTAGATCGCCCTGGCACAGGGGCCAATCAAAACAGGCGCCGGTGGACCCGGTGATGGTCACGTAGGAGCCGGACAGCAGCAGCAGGAACACTGCCACACCGGCGATAACGGCCAAGGTTGGAAACCGGCGGGTCTTCCCAACGGCCCAACTGGGAATGGACAGGGATAGGGGGCCACGGAAGGCCACCACGGCCAAGACAACCAGGGCGGCCACCAACGCTTCGCCAACGGCCAGGTGGGCAATCACGTTGGTCCCGGACAGTTCATTCAGCACGGTGGACCGGCCCAGCAATGCTTGGGCGATGACCAACCCGAAGGACACGGTCGCGGGGACCAATATCCAGAGCTCCCGGCGGTACTTCACCCAGGCGGCGATGAACAGGAACAGTATCAACGGCCCCACCAGCAACGATGCCGTAACCCGGTGGGAGAATTCGATGATCGCTTTGGTGTCGGCGGGAGGCAGTATTCCGCCGTAGCAGCGTGGCCAATCGGGGCAGCCGAGCCCGGAGCCGGTGACCCGAACGATTCCGCCGACTATGACCAGTGCGAAAACGGCGGCGACGGAGATTGCGGCGATATTCCGGAACCAGTTGTGGAAAGAACCGGGATTTTGTGCGGTCATCAATAGGGCCGGAATAACCCGGTGAGGGTTGGAGCGGATGAGATGGCGTGAATCGCACTGGCGTCGCTTGGCCGCGACAGGTGGGCGCCGCTTATCATTGTTTGGGGTCCTGGTCGGAGGTCATGATTCGGGGTTCCGGCTAGAGTGTCTGCCGGGAGATTCCGTGACCGGCTGAGCTTGGGTTAGAATTTGCCGGATGTTTACGGCACAGAGTCTTTCGCCGGCCAGAAATCCCTTGTTCCATCCGGGCGGAAATCGGCCTGCCGGCGCGCCCCGAACCGTAACATAGCCCCCGAATGATGTCAATGAATCTTGGGCGTGGCCAGTCACGGTCACGACGGTGCTGGGCGGGCGATTTCCAGACCGCTCAGAAAGGCGGGACCAACGGCGTTCGGCCAGGGTCGATCGCCTGAATCTGATAGTGGATTGTGATATCATTCACTGCTGTCATGGAGTCTGCAGTCCAAGTTGAAAACCTAGTTAAGAGATTCGGGTCCCTCACCGCCGTCGACGGGGTGTCTTTTTCCGTCGAACGAGGTGAGGTATTTGGGATATTGGGCCCCAATGGGGCCGGCAAGACCACCACTCTGGAGATTATGGAAACCCTCCAGAAGCCATCGGAAGGTCGAGTCCGTGTCTTGGGGCTGGATGTGCAGGCCAGCGCCGCCGAGGTGAAGGCCCGTATCGGAGTGCAGCTCCAGGCTTCCGCCTACTACAGCTATCTCACCCTCAAAGAGATTCTCTCCCTGCTCGGCAGCTTCTACCCGAAACGGACCGCACCCGAGGCCCTGCTGGAGCTTGTCGACCTTTCAGACAAGGCAGCCAGCCGAGTCGGGCAGCTGTCCGGTGGCCAGCAGCAGCGTTTCGCGGTGGCGGCCAGCCTGGTTAATGACCCGGAACTGATGATCCTCGACGAGCCCACCACCGGTCTGGACCCCCAGGCGCGACGCAACCTTTGGGGGTTGATCAGAGAGGTCAACCAGCGCGGGGTCACCGTCGTCCTCACCTCCCATTACATGGAAGAGGCCGAGGTACTTTGCGACCGGCTGGCCATCATGGACCACGGCAAGATACTGGCGTTGGACACCCCCCGCAATCTGATCAACCAATTGCAAGCCAGCTATACCGTGAAGCTCACGATGGACAAGCCCATGACCGCTACGCAGTTGAGCGCCCTTAACGGCAACATCGAGCTGATTCAGTCCTGCGAACAGGCCGAGCCGAAGGGCAAAGAGGCGATGCCAGAGAACACCTACCTGCTGCGCCTGGCGAACACTCCGTCGGCGCTGAAAGCCATGCTGGACGAGATAGCCAAGACCGACCTGGGCCTGGAGAACCTTCAGATCACCCCGGTTACGTTGGAAGACGTGTTTCTTGAACTCACCGGCAGCGAACTGCGGGACTAGCCTTGATCGCATTAGTCCTGGCCAATCTCAAGATGATGTCGCGCAACCGGCAGGCCATCTTCTGGGCGCTGTTCTTTCCCCTGCTGCTGGTGGTCGTGTTTGGCCTGTTTGAGGTGAACGGCGTGGGCGCGGCCGATGCGGTGGTTATCGACCAGTCCGAAAGTCCGGGTTCAGAGTTGTTCCTGGAGCGGCTGGGGGAGATCGAGTTCCTGAACCTGGAATCCGGGGAAACCGACCCGGCCGCGGCGCGGGAGAAGATCGCCGACGGGGACCTGGGCTATCTGATAATCATCCCGGAGAAGTTCGACGACTCCGCTTCGGTCACTCTGGTCTACAGCACGCGCAATCCCGACCGGAACCAGTTGGTGGACGGTGCGGTCCGCAATCTGGTTTCCGAGATTCAGTCATCCAACGGGCCCGTCGTGCCTTCCCAACTGCTGACCGCCGACGTGATTCAAGTAGACCAGGTCGACTATTACGACAACGTGTTGCTGGGACTGCTGGCCCTGGGGATCATGACCAACTCCATCATCTCCATCGCCGTGCGCATCAGCACCTTCCGCAACCAGTCCATCCTGAAGCGGCTGCTGGTAACGCCCCTCCCCATTTGGAAGTATTTCGCGGCGGAGATCACGGCCCATGTGGCGCTGGCCCTGGTCCAAGCGGCGATAATCCTGGCCGTGGGTGTTTTTGGGTTCGGCGGGCACGTTAACGGCAACCTGCTGTGGGTCTTTGCCATCGTGGCCCTGGGCAGCATCGTCTTCTTGAATATCGGCTTCATACTCTCGGCCTGGGCCAAAACCCCAGCTGCCGCCTCGGGCATGGGCAACGCGGTGGCCCTGCCAATGATGTTCTTGGCCGGGACATTCTTCTCCACCGCAGCCCTGCCGTGGGTCATGCCCCAGGTGGTGCAGGCTCTGCCCCTTACCCCCATGCTGACGGCGCTGCGCGATGTCGCCGTGGATGGCGTGCCGATCTGGGAGACCTGGCCCAGTCTGGCGGCGCTGGGAGCCTGGATCGTGGTCACCGCGGCCGCGGCCACTAGAGTGTTCAAGTTCGGATGACGCCGGCCGCGGGAAGCTACAGGTCCAAGACGGTGGCGGTTGCCTTGATCGCCGCCATGGCCGTTGCGCTCGTTCTGGCGGCGTGTGGCGGAGGGCAGCAGCAGGTGACGGGCTTGGTGCTGGAGGTAGTCGACCGCAATCTGGCCGAGATTGAGATGATACGGGTGCGCGGGGACGACGGCAAGGACTGGGAGTTTATCACCGAGGGGCCGGTCGGCATCAACGGTGCTCACCTACGGCAGCACCAGGTGCTGGGTGAACCGGTGGTGGTGACCTATCGGGAAAGGTACGACCGCCTGATCGCGCTGGACGTCCGGGACGCCCCAAAACCCTAGAGGATCTCCAGCAGCGTCCTTTCGATCTCCTCGGCTGTCGTGAACTGTTCAAATTTGGCGCGCACCAGACCTTTGCTGTCTACGATGAACGTCCACGGCTCGGTGGGCAAACCCCACTCGCTAACCGCGGGAACCAGTCCGCCGGTGGGCCTTTGTGCCTCGATCAGGTGCGGGTCTTGAAACACTTCCACGTGGATATAGTTGGCCCGTGCTCCCAGACTCTCCTTGACCTTGGTCAGTTCGCCCACCTGTGGCCCGCAGGTCGCGCTCACGCAGAAAGCCGGAGTGGCGAACACTATCACCAACGGCTTGTCCTGCTGCAACGCCTCGTCGATCGAAAATTCGTATAGGTCTACGTCGGGTTCGAGTGAACTGGTGATGTGGGTGATGTCTTCAGCCTTGGCTGCCGTGAGGGTGACGCTGGCTGGGGCTGGCGAGCCGATGGCAGGCGTTTTGGATTCCTCCTGGACCTGGAAACTGGCCTGGGCAAAGACCGCGGCGCCATCTTTGGTCGTGGTGTTGATGTCCATCTGATACGCCCCGGCGGTGTCCAATTCCACCTCGGCCACGAAGACGCCGCCGACCGAGGTCGGCCAGTCGATGAATCTTGCTGTCGCCGTGTCTTTGGGCACTCTTGTGTCCTCTCCGGGCACCAGGAGGTTGACGCTGACTTCGGCGGACTCTGACGGTATGGGCATGCCTTCCCGGTTGATGATGCCGAACTTGAGCCGGTTGTGGCCCACGGCCATATCCGTGGTGATGACGATCCCCGAGTATTCCGGTCCACCCGCCTCCTGCGCATCGGAGATTATGGGGTCGTCGGACCCCGAGGCGCATGCCGCCACCAACAACAGCAGCAAAGGCGTCAGGAGCAGCAGAGTGCGTGGGCGTAGGGCGCGGGATATCCGTTCCAGTCCATTGGCCGGGTCAATCATCGGGGTTTCCTTAGCGGTCTCGCGGTTTATTCTCGGATTGCCGGGTCCCGTGTGCCTAGGGTGGGCGGCCCCAGAAAAGGGTGGCGATCGGACCAGGTTCTAGTCGGCCACCCAAGTTGGGCCATGGCAGCACCGGGTTTCCCGTTTGGATGCCTTTCGACGTTAACAGATGCAGCGGTGATTGGCGAGAAGAACTGCCGCCTTTCCCGGTCGACACATCCGCCAGGCCAACCGACTCTGGGGTCGACGATGGAATCAGTAATGCATGCCCCTGCCGGCTCCGCCTTCGACGGCGATGGTCTGGCCGGTGATGGCGGACGCACGGTTGGAGACCAGGAACAGCACCAGGTCGGCAATCTCCTCCGACTCGACCATGCGGCCGATGGGGATGTGGGACACCGCCCGCTTCGTGGCTTCCGCGACGGTGATGTTGGCGTCGCGCGCCTGGCGTTCCAACAGCATATCCTGCCGGGGAGTCCTGGTGGTGCCTGGGTGGATGCAATTGACCAAGATGCCGTCGGCGGCCACCTGGTCCGACAGGTTCTTGGCGATGTTGGACACCGCCGAGTTGGTGACGCCGTTGCTGTTGGTCAACGTGTTGGCGGACCGTGCGGCCATTCCCCCGATGTTGATTATCCGGCCTCCGCCCCTTGCCCGCATGTGGGGGATGACCTCCCGGGAACAACGGACATAGCCCATGACTTTGACGTTGATATGGTTCATCCAGTCTTCGTCGGCCAGTTCCATGAACGGCGCGGCGGTGGAGTTCACCGCGTTATTGACCAGGATGTCGACTCCGCCCAGTTCGGCCATCGTGGCGGCCACCAGACTCTTGATGTCCGCCGGGTCGCCCATGTCGGCCCGCACGGCCAGCGCCCTGCGTCCCGTCTTGGCGCGGATCTCGGCTGCGGCTTCCTCAAGTTCTTCCAGGCCCCTGGCGCAGATGGCCACGTCGACGCCCTCCTGGGCCAATGCCATGGCCGTGGCCCGGCCGATCCCTTTGCTGCCGCCGGTTACGATGGCAATCTTTCCTTCCAGTGACAGGTCCATGGCTGTTGGCCTCCCTAGCCGCGGCTGCTCAAGTGACAGTGAGCCTGCGGAGATAATCGTTCCGGTTGCCAGTTGGTGGTTAGGTTCTGGGGAAGGGGGTCACCGGTCACGCCGGATTGTATTCCGACAGGCGCCGGGGGTCAACGGACCAGGAGCGGCGGTGTTGGGAGACGGACCGCGAGATGTGGCAGCGGCACGGTTGGAACTACTCGCCGGACAAACAATTAGTCAACTAGTCAACGGCCTGGTTATTGATTCGATCAACCGTATTTGCGAGCGATCGTTCAGCCTAACCTGCGCCGCTCGGGGCGCTGGCCGTGCCCATTTGGGTACTGTCCGCGTAAGCCTGGACGATATTGTGCCGGCGCACCACCCCTAGAAGTTTGGACCGGTCGTCTCGGTCGACAACGGGGATGTGGCCCACGTCCCGGCCCCAAAATTGAGCCAGAGCATCGTGCAGCGATTGGTCGGGAAACGCCACCACCAAGTCGAAGGTGGCGATGTCTTTCACCGTTTGGCCGCTGCCGGGTTTGATGGACCTCAGGTCGGAAACGGTGACTATCCCAACCAAGTTCTGGTGTTCATCCAATACCGGGAAGCCGTGATGGCCTGTTTCGATGAACAGCGCGTTCAGGTCAGCCAGGGATGCGTCGTAATCGATGGTGGGATATTCCGTGGTCATCGCGTCGCCCACCTGTATATCTCTAAGCGCGTCCCATTGTTCATCGTCCGGGACAGACACCCCTTGTTGTTGCATCTTGATGGTGTAGATACTTTCCCGGCGCAATATCCTGGCTACGATCGTACTCACCACTACCGCGGCGATCAGAGGGAGGATGATGTCGTAGTCTCGGGTCATCTCGAAGAGAATGACGATCGAGGTGGCCGGCGCCCGGGCGGCGGCCGCAAAAACGGCTGCCATGCCAACCAGGGCGTAGGCGCCTTCCGGCCCGGTTATACCGGGCAACAATTCGTTGCCGATGTTTCCGAAGGCTCCTCCCAGCACCGCCCCGATGAAGAGTGATGGCGCAAAAACGCCGCCGCTGCCGCCGCTGCCAAGGGTGAGCGATGTCGCCAGAATCTTGATCAATAGTAGTGGCAGCAGCAAACTCAAGGCCAAGTGCCCGGCCAGAATGAAATCTACCGTGCCGTAGCCAACGCCAAAGACCTGCGGATAGAACACACCGATCAAGCCCACAGCCAACCCGCCAATGACCGGCTTGAGATATGGGGGGAACTTGAGGGCCTCGAAAAGGTTCTCGCTTTTGTAAAGCACGGCTACGAACAGATAGGCGACAAACGCGGCGATGACGCCCAGCAGGATATAAAGCGGGAACTCCCAGCTGCTGGCCAACTCGTAACTGGGTATCAAGAAAACGGCAGAATCGCCGAAGAAGGCGTGAGCGATCGCCGCCGAGGTAACGGAACTCAACGCGACAAGACCAAAACTGCGGCCGGTATAGCGGTGCAGAATGATTTCCATGCTGAACAAGACGCCCGCCAGCGGCGCGTTGAAGGTGCCCGAGATGCCACCCGCGGCGCCACATGCCACCAAGAGCCGGATATCTCCCGGGGATAGGCGCAACACCTGCCCGATGGTGGAACCGATGGCTGACCCGATCTGCACGATCGGCCCTTCGCGTCCCACCGAGCCGCCGCTGCCGATGCAGATGGATGACGCCAGTGTCTTCACGATCGCAACCCGGGGCCGTATGCGGCCTCCCCTGGCCACCACGGCAGCCATCACCTCAGGCACTCCGTGGCCCTGGGCCTCCCGGGCAAATCGATACACCAAGGGGCCAACCAGCAGGCCCCCCGCGGCCGGTATCAGGACCACGTACCATTTCCCCATCGAGCCCAACAGGTCTTGACCGCCCACAAAGAAGAGGTCGGTGACGATCTCCAACAGATAGCGGAACCCGACAGCGCCAAGGCCGGCGGCAATGCCGACGACGATGGCCAACAGGGCATCGATGGGTACATGTGCTCGATGGAGAAGCTTGAGAAGGGTCTGGAGGTAGGAGTAGATGTCCAGGCGGTCTTTGATCTTATGATTCAACCAACTGATCAAGGGCCAATGTCTTTTATCCGATACCACGTATCACCGTGTATGCAGATTAGTCGACCAGACCTGATTTTGCGGCGTACTGCGCAAAGCGGTTAAAACGGAAGTAGGTCTGCCAGCGACTCGCAGCCAACCGAAGCTGGAATCAGGAGTAGCCGGAGATTTTTGTAAAACCCGTTTCGTTCGCCGAGGAACCATCTGTCCATAAGGTGGAAAGATGATTTCAGTAAAAGGATCTGACTGAATATAGTCGACGGTCGGGCCAATCATAGTACATTTGGTGCCGTGGCTTCAACGGCAGTTTTCTGACGGGCGCTCGGCAGCTTGGTATTCACAGGGCGAAACGTGGCATCATTGCAAGAATAATTGAGGCATGATTAATCGAGGCGAAGATATCCGGCCGGTCTGGCCGGCGGTTCGCGGGGAGGAAACCTAGGGTGCTGTTGATTTTGCTGGTGGGGATCGGTGGGTTTTTTGGCGCGGTGATGCGCTATCTGGTCGCTGGTTGGGTACAAGACGGCCTCCGGACCCTCTCGCTGCCCTACGGGACCCTCACGGTAAACGTGGTCGGTTGTTTGTTGATCGGACTGCTGGCGGGCCTGTCCGAAAACCGCAACTTCCTCGGGCCGGAAACGCGGGCGTTGTTGTTGATCGGTGTGCTGGGCGGCTTTACCACTTTCTCAACCTTTAGCTATGAAACGTTTCAGTTGCTCCGGGACGGAGAATCGCTGGCGGCATTTTCGAACGTCGGTCTCCAGGTCGTCTTGGGGCTGGCGGCGGTTTGGGCCGGATATTCCGCTTCGCAATTATCGTAAGGAGGGCATGCATGTTGCACGGTGAGGGCCGCCTGCTACGCATATTCATCGGCGAGTCCGATAGGCATGACGGGATGCCTTTGTACGAATGGATCGTTCGTAAGATGCGCGACGAAGGCATCGCCGGCGCCACCGTTCTCCGCGGTGTGATGGGGTTTGGGGCCAACAGCCGCGTGCATACCTCCAAAATCTTGCGCCTGTCACTGGACCTGCCCATGGTCGTGGAGATCGTGGACTCGGCGGACAAGATCGATTCGGTGATGCCGATCATCGACGAGGTCATTGGAGAAGGCCTGGTTACCGTTGAGAGGATCGATATCCGGATGTACCGCTCCAATGTCTGACTGCGCAACCGCCTCTTGAAAAACGCCCCCTGGCAACCCGGGCGCGAGCCGACCGGTCTTAGACCAAATGGTTGCGCCAGGCCGGGCCGGTTTACGGCCTACGGCTCTAGGCCCTGGGCGAAGTCGAGCCAGACCCTGGCGCAGGGCACCGGCAGGATGTGCTGCACAAAGCCGTAAACGCCGGGGAAAACCACCTTGCGGCCGTTGGGAAACAGGTCGGCCGACCCCCGGAAGTCGCCCAGGACCTCCTCCCGCAGGTTGGCGGCCGCCAACATCAGCATGGGGGTCTGGACGTTCTTCAGCGCGGGGCCGATGTCGCCCCCAGCGGTGGCCTGGAAGCCGGCCACCACGTGCGCCGGGGTGGCCTTCATCTGCTCGGCGTACCAGCGGATGTAGGCGGGGTCGACTATCTGCGGGTCCAGCCTCCGCCCGATGGAGTCCTCTACCCACACGTTGATGCCCTCACGCTCGATAAGTTCGGCGCTCTCTTTGTGGTGGGAGTCGAAGTTGGTGGGCGAGGTGCAGACCGTCAGCGACTTCAACCGCTCCTGGTTGTTGATGGAGTAGTTCATGGATATGGACCCGCCCACCGTCTCGCCGATGAGGTGGAATTTGTCCAGCTCCATCTTGTCGGCGAACTCCTTCAGGTCGCTGGTAAAACTGTCTAGCGTATAGGCGTGCTCCGGGCCGGACACGTCCGACAGGCCCATTCCCCGCATGTCGAAGCGGATGACCCGGTAGTGGCGGGCGATTATGGGCACCCAGCCAAACCACATCTTGTGGCTCTTGGCCATGCCGTGGTGCATCACCACCGTCTCCGGCTTGGTCCACGGGTCGGTGAAGTCGTCGATGGTATAGAAAAGCTCTATGCCGTCGTCTAGTTTCAGTTTCATATCGCTGCTCCCCTCGTTGCTTTTATCATTGCTTCGCTTTGCTTCGGACTGAAACAATCCGGTTGGACCTAAGCCGTTAGACCCTGCTCCGTGAATACCGACCGGGCCACGCGCATCGCCGTGCGGGAGTTGATGTATCCACCGTAGAGGATCAGGTGGATGAACACCTCCATGATCTGCTGCGGCGTTACGCCCACCCGCAGGGCTCCTTCGATGCGCCGGCGAATCTGGCGGTCGTACTGGCCCAGCACGGTCATGGCGGAGATGGCGCAGATGGCGCGGCTCACCGGGTCCAGGTTGGGCCGGGTGTAGATCGCACCCCAGTGATATTCGTCGATCAGACGCTCGACTTCCATCTCGATGGAGTTGGGGTCATCCACCGGGTACAGCGTCGATTCGCCGATATGTTGTTGGTAGCTCTTTTTGCCCAACTCGAATAGCTCGTCCGGCGTCATGGTGGTGTCATAGGTCGAAACCGGCACGAAATCGATGCCCCGCGCCTCGAAGACCGCGTTGGTGGTGCGCATGGCCGTTTCGACCGAGGGGACGCCAACGTAGAAAGTCAGCTGGATAAACACCTCAACGACCTGCTCCGGGGTCATCCCCAGGTTCAGGCTGCGTTCGATATGCCGGCGCAGCAGGGGCAATTGACCCAGGGCCATCAGCGCCGAGATGGTGGACATGCACCGGTGTTTGATGTCCAGTCCCGGACGGGCCCAGACCTGGCCGAACAAAGACTCGTCGACGATGCGCCTCAGGTCGGGGGCAAGCATGTCGATGCCGGGCAAAAGATAATGGCTGGGGTCGCCCTGGGCCATCCGGGCGCGCATCGCCTGGGCCTTCTCAAACCTTTGGTCCAATGTATCCATGGGACGCCTCCTGGTGTGGAAATTGAAATTATCGCGTGTGGCCGGCTAAGTGACGGCCATGACCTCTTCGGCGAATCTGGCCATGCGTTCTTCGGTCCCATGTCCGTCTGCGGCGCGGAAGTCGAATATCAGGTGGGTGACACCAACATCGGCGTAGGTCTGGACATCCTGGCGGACCTCGTCCGGAGTGCCGCTGAACCGGCGCCGCGGCCCGTCGTTATCGCCGGCATCGTATAGCGGCGCTTTCACCGATATCTGAATCTCCGACGGGTCCCGGCCCGCCTTCTCGGCAGTCTCACGCAGAAGCACCAGGTTCTCGGCCAGTTCTTCAGGCTCCAGCGGCGCGGCGGGGATCGCCCCCACCGGGTGCCAGCAGTTGCCCAGGCGGGCGGCGCGGCGAATGGCGGGTTTGCTCTGGCCGCCGATCCAGATGGGCGGATAAGGCTTCTGCACCGGCTTGGGCAGAAAGGTGATGTCTGAGAAGTTCACGTACTTGCCGTGGAACTCGGGGTCGTCCTTGGTCCAGAG
>MUCI01000060.1 GCA_002816575.1 SAR202 cluster bacterium Casp-Chloro-G2
AAACTCCATGGTGAAACACGGCCGAGATTGGCAGCCAAGCCTTCAAACGCCTTGACATCCAAGACAGTTGCTGAGCCCGTCGAAGGACCGGCACCAGTCAGGCTGCTGCCCGCAGAACCATGGCTCAGGCCAAGCGGATGGTTCGACGGGCTGACCGTGAGCGGTGGAGCCCAAGGGAGGTCAAAAAGTTGAACGGAGGGCCAAGACGCCAGGCCAGCCTCCAGACCGTAGGTACGAAACTCTACCGGTGGCCAATACGGGTCGGTGTCGACCATCGCTTTCCAGGAGGGGCCAGATGACCTCGCCCGCCGCCAAGTGGCCACTCAAAGGCGGCCAGGTCCTTAGTTGGGAAGTGAGCCCGGTGTACAAAGGCACTCTTAGTAAAAGTGTATTTAAGGCATAAAGGTAACATGCAGGGAGCCAGTCTTGTCCAACGGCGATAGTCAGGCAGCGCGCGCCTTCCATGACTCCACTAAGTTGAGTTACATCAACCTGCTGACCAAGCCGCCTTTGTACAAGGCATACCGCGGTCTGCCCCAGGTTTCACTGCCCCAGACGCTGCCGCCTGCGATGCCTGCTTTGGAAGCGGTCTCAGGCTCCGCCATCGCCGGTCCCAGCCCCATCGACCTGCCGGCCCTCGCCCAATTGCTGCACTACTCGGCTGGTCTGATCCGGAAGCGGGTCTTGGCGGCCGCGGGAGAGGTCCACTACCGGGCCGCGGCCTCCGCCGGCGCCCTCTATCCCGTGGAGTTGTACCTGGTCTGCGGCGACCTGCCGGGGCTAGGAGCCGGGGTGTACCACTACGCTCCCGAGGGCAATGCACTCACGCGATTAAGAGCGGGAGACTTCCGCGATAACCTGGCTGCCGCCGCCGCCGACGACTCACTTGCGTCAACGCCCGCGGTCCTGGTGAGCACGGCGGTCTTCTGGCGCAGCGCCTGGAAATACCGCGCTAGAGGCTACCGCTACTGCTTCTGGGACAACGGCACCGTTTTGGCCAACCTCCTAGCCGTGGCTGAATCTTTGGGCCAGCCGGCCCGGATGTTGGGGGGGTTCGTCGACCGGGAAGTGGACCTGATCTTGGGCGTGGACTCGGAGCAAGAGGCAAGCACCTGCCTGGTGGCGCTGGGCGGGAGCGGAGTCCCGGCCGCTGGTTCTTCCAGCGGCCTGTCTTCCATCGAGCCTGGCGACCTGGGGTTCAGCGAACCGATATCCTACCCGGAGTCAACGCTGCTCCACCAAGAGTCCCGCTTGGTCTCGGCGCAAGAGGTGTCGGAATGGCGCGGTCAGCCTTCCGGTGAAGCCGCCCGCGGTGCGCCGAACATCGCATCCGCGCCGTTGGGCGAGGTTATCGAGCAGCGCGGCTCCACCCGCCGGTTCGCCCATGAGGGAATTCCTTTGGAGCAACTCTCGACGCTGCTGGCGGCGTCGTGTTCGGGGCTGCCAGCCGACTACGGCGGCGGTCTGGTCGAGCCCTACCTGATCGTGAACGCGGTCGACGGTTTGGCTCCGGGCGCGTACCACTACGCAAGGGGATCAGGCGAGTTGGAGATCTTGAAAGCCGGGGAGTTCCGGCAGGAGGCCGGCCACCTGTGTTTCGAGCAAGCATTGGCCGCCGACGCCAGCGCGGTGGTCTTCTTAATGTCTGACCTGGAAGCAGCGCTGGGCCGGTTGGGCAACCGGGGCTACCGCATGGCCCAGTTGGAGGCGGGAGTGATGGGCGGGAACGTGTATCTCTCGGCCCATTCGTTGGGGTTGGGCGCAACCGGAATGACCTTTTTCGATGACGCCGTGACCGCTTTCTTCTCGCCCCACGCCGCCGGGAAGAGTCTGATGTTCCTGGTGGCCCTGGGCCGCACCGCAACCCCCAACCGGGTGAGACCCTTCCGTTCCAAGTACGGCGTGCTCAAAGATTCGCTTGCCAGAGGCGCCGGGGGCAGCAGGCGGCCAGTGCCAGACTGGCTCTATAGCAACTAGAAGCCTGGCGCTATCCGCCGCCGTTCTCCAATGGCGTTATCCGATGGAATTCTTGCGGATGTGCTCCAGGGCCATCTGCATATGCCACTCCATCGCGCCCAGGCCCACCACTCGCACGCCCATGTCGAACAGGCGCTTGGCGGCGGCGGCCATCGAGTCGAAGTCGGGCGAGTCCAGGCCCATGTTGTACATGATGGCCGCACCGTTCTTCTCGGCGGTCTTCACGGCATTCTCCACGAGGCGCATCACCTTGGGGTCTTCGTACTTGAAGGGCACGCCCAAAATCTTGGTCACGTCTCCCGCGGCCAGCCAGACCAGTTCGATGCCGTCGATGGCCAGTATCTCATCCAGGTCGTTCAGTGCGCCTTCGCTCTCCACGGTTGGCACGATCAGGGTGCCGGCGCGGGTCTTTTCGGCGTATGCGGGGAATTCCTCGGCCGTCCAGAACCGGCGCAGGTGTATCTGCCGGTGCCAGTCATCCTTGAGCTTCACCAGGTCTCGCACTTCCTCTTTGGAGCCCACCGAGATCGTTACCGCCGTTGCGCCCAAAGCCAGCGCCCGGGCCGCGTCGGAGACGGTCCTCCGGTCAGTGCCCTCCGCCCAGGGGAATGATTGCACCCGGATCATGGGCGAGATGCCGGTGCCCCTGGCGGCCCGGACCAGGTGGGCGATGTTATCCCAGTCGTGGGCGGTGAACATCATGTCGGCCATGAAACAGTCGATCCCGGCTATGCCGGCCACCTCCACCATGTTGGGGTGACTGAAAACGTAGGCGCACAGGGACGGTTTGCCGCTCTTTAGGTTGGCCAGCAGCCGGTCGGTCTCCTCTGTGGGGAAAAGCAAAGCACACCTCGAAACCGAATTTGGGAATTTGGGGAGAGTGTAGCCCAAATGGCCGCGCTGCACAAAGGAATGGGCATCCCGTTGGTTTGGGTATGCTCAAGTGCCGATAGATGCCCGTGGGAGCGGTGAATTTTCCATTGCTAAAATCCTGACGTGCTCTCGGCTGGGAAATGTGCATAATGTCGTTGGGCAATCGTAAAACTTGCAGATGAAGAACAGAGGAGACAGACATGGAAACCGTAGGATTCATCGGACTGGGCAACATGGGTGGAGGCATGGCTGGAAATATCCAGAAAGCCGGATTCCCCATGGTTGTTCACGACATCAATGAAGGCGCCACCAGGCCGTTCCTGGAGGCCGGGGCGCATCTGGCAAGTTCGCCGGCCGACGTGGCCAGGCAGTGCGATGTCACTTTCACGTCGCTTCCGGGACCCAGGGAGGTCGAGGCGGTGGCCGTTGGTCTGGAGGGAGTTTTGCAGGGCGCCAAGCCCGGCTCGGTGTACATCGACCTCTCGACCAGCCGGCCGACCCTGATTCGGGAGCTTGAACCCAAGTTCCGCGAGAAGGGTATCTTCGTTCTGGACGCTCCGGTCAGCGGAGGCAAATCCGGCGCAAAGAGCCGGAACCTGGCCGTAATGGTCGGCGGCGACAGGGAGGTGTTCGACCGGGTCAAGCCCATCCTGGACGCCTTTGGCGACAAGGTCTTCTATGCCGGAGAGATCGGCGCCGGGTCGGTGGCCAAATTGGTCCACAACATGATCGGCCACAGTGTGCGCCAGGCGATCGCCGAAGGCATGACCCTTGGCGTGAAGGCCGGCGTGGACACCGAGGCGCTGTGGCAGTGCATCCGCCGCGGCTCTCTGGGCCGGATGAATGTCCTGCACGAGGGATTCGTCAGGACCGTGTTCAAAGGCGAGTACGAGCCGGCGGGTTTCGCCCTAAATCTGGCGCGGAAGGACATTGGCCTGGCCACGGAATTGGCGAAAGAGTTCGACGTGCCCATGCCGTTGGCCAACATCTCGGAGCAGTTGGCGATCCAGGCCATGAACCGTGGCTGGGGCAACCACGACAGCACGGTGATCGTGCGCCTGCAAGAAGAGATGGCGAACGTAGAACTCAGGGCGGACATCGATGTCACCAAGTCGGCCAGGTTCATCACCACCCACCCCGACGAGTAACCCAAACTTTTTCGGGCAGCTACCTGCCTGATACGGGAGGGTGAATAGGCTTGTAGAGTCATCGTTGGCTCATTTTCACACGTGGCACCACCCCAAAGCGGTTGTTTAATTCGCAACGATACGGAGATAATGTTGCCAACCGGCCAATGATTGCGATTCCTTGGACTCGTTCCGGGAGTGCCGGGAGTGCTGGGAAGTAGGCCGGGCGCCTGATCCCTATTCGGAACGGGTTCGCCGCTGGACCCGCGATGGAAAGCGGGTTTGGTAAATCGGTTATCTAACAAACGTTGCAGTTCGGTATAGAGCGCCGATACGGGGTGGCATTCGGCTGAAGACGGACTAGGCGAATGGCTTGGGGCAGGGTTGAACGGGCTTTGGCCCAGGTTTTAACCCTTCCCCGGGTTCGTCTGCTACATATAGATCGTCGCGGACCTCCCCGATCGGCCCATTACCTCTCTGGACCAGGAGAGCGCGATCAATGAATCGGTCGGTTAACAATCTCATCGCCGGCTGGCTTAGGCGAAAGGCCAATAGGGCAGACAAAGGATTGTCTCGTCTCAACGCCATGATTAGGGACTACGCCGACGGTGTTGTTGTCATCGACGCCGAACGCATCGTCAGATTCGTTAATCCTGCTGCCGAAGCCATGCTGGGCCAGAGCTTCGATGACTTGGTCGGCCAGCCCTTCAGTTATCCCCTGGAGATCGGTGTTGCCATCCGGCTAAACATAGTCCGTTCCGGACAACCAAGAATCGTCTCCGACTTACGCGTTGTCGAGACGGACATCGACGGTGAGCGGGGCTATCTAGCGTCTATCCGCGACGTTTCCGCCCAGGTCAAGGCCGAAGAGGGTGAGCGCCTGAGAGGCAAGGAATTGGACGCAGTGGGCCGGATAGCGGCCATCTTGGTCCTTAACCGCGATCTGAAGCTCAAATGCACGGAAGTTCTCGAAGTTTTGACCGACACCGTGCAAGCGGATTTCGCAACCATTCGAGTCCGGGATGACGCTGGCACCGGCTTGAGATTGGTGGCCCAGGGCGGCCTATCCAGCGTCCGCCGCCAGTCGGTCCTTTCAACGCAGCATTCGGTCTCGGCCGAAGCCCTCCGTCTGGAACAACCCGTGGTGGCCAACGACTACCCAGCCCATCCCCTCTCCGACCCCCGAGAGATAGACCTGGGTATCAAATCGATCGTGGTGCTCCCGATAAGATTTCAGAGCAAGGTGATGGGCGTGGTGAACGTGGTCTCCCAACGGAGCGGTCACTTCACTCCGGAGAGAGTTGACGTCCTGACGGCCGTGGTTGACGTTGTCGGCGCTTCATTGGAAAACTCGAATCTCTACCAACAGGTCAACGAGGAACTGGTACAACGCATCAAAGCGGAGGAGGCGCTTAAGGAAACCGAGACCCGATTCCGTGACCTGGTGGAAGGTTCCTCCGATATCCTATGGGAGACCGACCAGGCCGGCGTCTACACCTATTGCAGTTCCAACGTTGAGAATATCTTGGGTTACGCTCCGTCAGACATGGTGGGGCGGACCGTGTTTTCCTTCATGCCGCCTGACGAAGGGACCCGCATGAAGGAATTGGTGGACGCCAAGGCCGCGGCCGGAGAGCCGTTCGCCTTGGTCGAGCACCAAGTGGTCAACAAAGACTGGAGCATCGGCTGGATGGAATGCAGTGGGAAGCCCATGTTCGACGACGCCGGATCGGTTATCGGTTACCGGGGCGTTGACCGGGATATATCCGCCCGTAAGACCGAAGAAGAGGAAAGGCGCGCCCTGGAGATCCGCGCATTGGCCCAATCTAGGCTGGCAACGCTGGGAGAAGTCGCCACTGGAGTCGCCCACGAGATCAACCAGCCGCTAACCTATATCAGCATCATGGTCCAGTCTTTCCAGGAGGACCTGCAGCTGGGTGACCTGGACACGGAGTCGGCCCTCCTGCGCTTGAATGAGTCGATCCGCCAAGTGGACCGGATCACGGAGATTGTGACCCACCTGAGGACCTTTGGCCGGCAGGATGAAACCACCTCCATGCCCGTGGACCTTCGGCAGGTGCTGGATAACACCTTGCTGCTCATCGGCGACCGTACCCGCAATATGAACATTGCCGTTGTTCAGGTGCATGAAGAAGGCGTGCCGATAATTATGGGCAACCCCAGCCAATTGGAGCAGGTCTTCACCAATCTTTTCCAGAACTCGATCCATGCCCTGAACCAGAAGAAAAATGAAGTCGGCGCCGAGATTAAGATAAGTGTGGCGTTGGCTGAGGACGGACGGTCGGTGCGTATCGACTTCACCGATAACGGTAGCGGTATCCCGCCGGACAACCGGGAAAAGATATTTGATCCGTTCTTCTCGACCAAAGAAGTTGGCAGCGGCACCGGTCTGGGACTCTCCATCGTCTACGGGATAATCCAAGATCATAACGGGTCTATCACCTGTGAGTCGGAGTTGAATGAAGGCACGACAATCACGATCCTATTACCCGTTGGTTCAGATATTGGTTCAGGCAGCGCCTCGGGCTCAACCGGCAGCGAGATAGATACGCCATGACCGCGGCCAATGTCTTGATCATTGATGACAACGCAGCGGTGCGGCAAGCAGTGGCGGAAAACCTGAAGAGAGAAGGCTACAACCTTTATTTCGCTGAGAATGGGGTTGAAGGCATCCAGCGGCTGCGCGAGGAATCGCCGACCGTGGTCCTGCTGGACCTGAGGATGCCGGTGATGGACGGCTTCGAATTCTTAGAGGCCATTCAACTGCGGCCTCAGACTTCATTCTCCGTGATTGTGCTGACCGGGCACGGCGATGCCGAGGCCATCAAGGTCTGCTACGAAAGCTGTGTAACCACCTTCATAAAAAAGCCGTTCAACCTATTTGAGATCCGGGGAGTGGTCAAGAATGCCATTGCCGTGAAGCAATTGACCAACCACCTGGATGAGTTGGTCAAGAGCCGGACCGAAGAACTGGAGCAGCGTGTGCGAGAGGTTACGGCCCTTAACCAGTTGTTCCAGGAGCAACTGACCGGGAAGACGATGGCCGAGCTCGAGCGGCAGGCCTTGGTCGACGGCTTGGAGCGTTTGATGAACGAGACCGCGGAGCTGCTCCGGCTGGCCCAGAACGATCAACTGGCCCAGAATGACCCGCCACGGGACGCCCAACCCGAGCCCCTAGACGAAGGGTTGCCGGGAAGGTCAGGTGTTGGCCAGCAGAATCCGGGTGACGGGCCCCCGCCCAACTAGCCCGCCGGTTCGGATCGCACGCCCCGGCTGCCGTTTCCGGAAGACCTGGCTGAAGATATGAAAAGACCGGCGCCCTCTGATTGGAGCGCCGGTCTCTTTTATCGCCCGTTTAGGCTTCGCGGTGGACTAGGAGTCCGAATCCGCCGTGAAGAGTACCTTGTCTTGAGGTTTAACCACGCCGTTCATGGTATCTACGGCGTCAAACTGGCCGGCGGTCAACCGTGTTGCAATGTCCCCACGGCCGTCCCAGAGCTTCTTGAGATCGTCATCGATTAGCTCAATGATGGCCCGCCGAACTCCCGTCTCCTCTCCGATGTCCGGGTAGAGCTTCCAAGATTCCTTGTTGACCGCGGTCAGCCAACTAGAGGCGTCACCATTGCCGTTGACGTTGCTGCGGACATCCTCGAAGTGCCAGGAGTACCAGGCGTTGACCATGTCGCGGTAGATGCCCAGGTCGGAGATCGGGGCTCCCACGGTCGACATCTGGACCTCGAACCGGTGGTTGTCGCCCGGATGACCTTCCACTGCGGCGAATTTCCGCCCACCTCCCAGTCCCCGGAGTACCGAGTCGTGGAGGTTGGAGGCCGTGATGCCGACGCCTGAGGCTGAATCGACATGGCCCACGCGGACCTCGCCCACGCGCCACATCTTCTCTTCCATGGCGGCGGCGCCCATGTGCATGTCCACCAGAAGCTCGCTCAGCTCCTCGCCGAAACGCGCTCCGTTGGAGATAAGGGACAGGAACCCGGTGTCGATGGATACGGTGGTCCTGATCTTATCGGCAGTCGCCATCGCCAGCAGGTCTTCCAGTTCTAAGGTCTCCACCCGGTTGGTGCCGTAGACGGGCCTGCCGGCCAGGGAGTCGTAGACCGTCGACGCGATATCGGTCAGGTCTTGGTTGCTAAGCTGGAACCGGTTCAGGATGCGCTGGGAAATCTCTTGGGCCTGTTCACCGGTAAGCAGGTTCTTCACCGTGGGGTCGTCGCTGTCGAAGGACCAGAACTCGGAATCGCTCACTTCCTGGAAGAGACGGCCACCGGGGTTGGAATGCCGTTTCAGTTCGACGATCAACTCCATCCAACTCATGGAGTACTCGTTAAGCTCCTCCAACAGGCCTTTGATGACCTCGCCCACGTGGTTGAGGCATACCGTTTCCAGGTACTCATCGGTCTCGGCCTGCCATTTGGTCAAGCGCTTCTTGCGCTCGTTGGGTGAAACGTCCAGGCTGTCGTGGTTAGGCTCTGAAACGTTGGTCAGGTCTCGGCGTATGGCCCGGTCGGCCAGGGCGGACCACCGGCGTGTCGGCGGTTCCTGGTCCGGGGCGACGATCAGACGCTGTATGAACAAACGCTCCAGCCGGCCAACAGTGTTGCGTACCATCTCGTCGCGCTTCACGTCGGCTATCGTGTTGGCCCGGGCCAATTCCGTGCGGAGGTCGGCGTTGGCTTCCAGAACCATGCGGTCGCTGATGTTGCCGTCGGGCCGCAAGCGTTCGAACAATGAATTGATGGACCGCTCGACCTCGCCCAGGGCGCCGTGGATGGCGCCGTGGATCTGCTGGTACGCGTCCCTCGACGCTGAACCGGTCCGACCAGTATTCAGAAAGTCCAGGGGGTCCAGGACCACTGGGACCCGATTGGTCATCTCGTTGAACGAGAGACGCCTTCTTTTAAAACTAAACTTGGCCATTCCTATCCTCCCTACAGCCGGGTCCGCCATTGGTTTTGCAGGTACTGCTTGGCCGTCTGCACGAAGAATCCCTGAAGCAGGCCGACCTCTCGGGAACTGATGGAGCCGAACCGTGCGTCGGCATTATTGTTGGCTTCACGCATCGTCTCGTGATACCTGGCCCACCAGTCTTGACCGGTGCCCCAGGCGTCGGCCACCAGGTCTTCAAGGATCCGTGCCACGTGGACCCGTTGCACCGGCAGTGCGTCCTTGGGTGAGCGGTGGAGCAGCGCGACATCGAAGTGCGGTCCCGGCGCGTTGATAATCTTGTCCGGGTAAACGGTGATGTTGTAGCTGTCTTTCCCGGTGTACTCGCCCTTGCCGGCCTCAACGCCGCTGGCGGCGCGGAGGAACTGGAGGGTGGAATAGGCGTTCCGAAGCTGCAGCGGGTAGGTCGTTTCTGGGTCTCTGGACATGCCGCGCTGGGGCAGGACCAGGTGCAGCACCACGCTGAAGTTGTAGGAAGTGCCGCGGGCTTCCGCTAGGGCCGCCAGCAGCACGGGCAGCGCTCCCACCGTGCCGCCGCCCAGGAACGCGATGACGTGGATCCTCAGATAGGTCACGCCCTCATAGTAGGGACAGACCTGTTCGATGGTGGCGTCGATGTGGCCACGTAGGTTGCCGTAGTTGAATCTTGCGGCCACCCCGGCGTTGGCCAGGGTTCCCAAAGCTCCCTCGCGGGATAGGCTGAGATTCTTAAGTTCAGGCACGCACTCGGTAATCCACGGGCGCATGTCGCGTAGGTTGGAGAAGTGGGGCAGGGTTAGTGGGATGAACCGGGCGGACCGGGAAATCTCGCCGCGAGTGGCTTCCCGGGTGTCCATATAGAGGTAGCCAAGGCTCTTTCGGTCGGAGAAGCTCCAGTGGGTGGAGACCTCTTCCAGTCTTCGGGCAATCTGGCAACTGGTGGATCCGAGGCCAATGACCACGGAAGGCGAAGCGATGCGGTTTTCAGTCTTTTTGACGCCGACACGCGGCATCGACCCATCCTGAATCGTCGGTGTAACCATTAGACCTCCTGCTCCCGACACACCCCAACTGAATCAAAAACGCTATGTGATTTGGATATGAGGGTACCCATATTAAGGACAGAATAATAATTTATAATGTCCGTCGCCATGTTGTCAAACACCGTAAGAGTATCCTGCAAGTTTCGTATACATATCCTATAGCGGCGGCGGATTACATAACCTAATAGACAAACTTCGGACGGAATGGCCTATCGAGTGCAAAAGCGACCGTCATGGCGGTGCAGCTAGGCGTGAAGCCCTCGGCTCGCTGGATCAACATAACCGTCACCGCAGGACCGGGATACCCACGCTTCTTAGGATACAGCGGCGCCGCCGGAGGGCAAAGGTAAATACTTGCGACTTTTGGCGAAAAAATCGACCCGGTGACCCGGCGAGACGGATTTGGGATACCCAAACTAAGGCTGTTTCGGGCAACCAAAAAGGCGCGGTTGACATAATCATCCGCGCCTTTTTCTATCGTCAGCCGGGTGCGATCGTTCGGCTGTCTCCATGGGGTTCGGCCTGGGTTCCCGGCAGGACTAAAGATAGACCATCCACTCGAGCAGGTTGTGGTCGGGGTCGCGGGCGTACATGCTCACGGCGGGTAGCGCCCCTCTGGCGCGGGCGCCCTTGCGGGGCCCGGGGCCGCGTATGATGTCGACCCCGGCATCGGCCAGCATCTTCTGGCATTCTTCGGCCGTGCCGTCCCAAACGAAACAGATATCGGCTGAGCCGGGCAGGGCTGTGTCACCGCGCAGGCTCGCCGTATAGCCCTCAGGGTGGACGTTTATCTTGGACTCGCCGACCTGTATGGAGAAGATATTGGCTTCCCCAGCCCTCCACTCTGCTTCATCGTTGATCGCGAAACCAAGCTTCTTATAGAAGGCGATCAATCGGTCAGCGTCGGCGGTGGGCATTGCCATATGGTCGATGCCAGAGGTACCCATGTGGAGCCTCCATCAGATTTCGGTATCAGACATCCGGCGTGCCAGAGCGTTGCCAGACGGTTGGCTGAGAGTCCCTGGCCGGATTTTCCCAATACTATCTTCAACCGCCTACGCTGGCAAGGGTTTTTCCCATGCCTGGCAAGGCAATCGCATCTCATAGGGATAACACCTTGAGAAGATAGTCCTCATCCCAGCCGGCCCTCAATCTTCTGGCCTTGACCCCACCTTTGG
>MUCI01000061.1 GCA_002816575.1 SAR202 cluster bacterium Casp-Chloro-G2
GGTCGGTTGGGCTGCCGTGACCGGCGGGCTGGACCTGCCAGCCCTTTATCTCTTCACGATCGTCTTCTTCTGGACTCCGCCCCATTTCTGGGCGCTGTCCCTGATGATTCAGAATGACTACGCGGCCGCGGGCGTGCCCATGCTTCCGGTGGTGGTTGGCGAAGAGCGGACCGCACAGAACATCTTCGTCTACAGCCTGGCGTTGGTGGCATTGACCCTGCTCTTCGGCGTGTCCGACGCGGTGGGCTTGGTCTACCTGTCCTCAGCAGCACTCTTGGGCGCCGTCTTCGTTGTCATGGCCTGGAAGCTCAAACGGGAGCATACGGTGCGCAGGGCCAAGCCGTTGTATCTATATTCGCTGCTGTATCTGGCGCTGCTGTTTTCGGTGATGCTGGCCGACAGCGTGTACCGGTTCTAGACCCGGTCCCGGCCGCTTTGCAACGGGAATGACCCATGCCCAGATGCGTTGACAGGCTAATCGGGGCTGTGATAATGTCCCCCATGGTTAGTGAAAATTCGCACACACACGCTCAAGTGACCGTCGATTTAAGGGCAAAACGGCCCCTAAAAATGACCAGCCGACGGCGTGATAGTTGAGTCCGCTAAAACTCTGGGGAGTCGTAAAATGGGGCTGTCGCCCTTCCGGCGGGCAGGATCCCTTTCCAAGCCAGCCGCTTCCAATTCAAGTGAGCCCACGGGACGCTCAAGTAGTCTGAAGAACCGCTCGGTTATCTTTGGCCTGCTGGCGGCCCTGTTCTTGTTCGCCATCGGCTGCACCAAAGACGGCATGTCGACTTGGGATGCCTACGGGCCGGTAGCCCAGAAACAGTTGGACCTGTTCAACGTCCTGTTGTGGGTTATGGTCGCGGTATTCTTCCTGGTCGAGGGCGCGCTCCTCTACGCCATCATCCGCTACCGCAAGCGCCCCGGTCAGCCAAAACCTCCCCAGATTCACGGCAATACCACGCTAGAAGTAACCCTGACGATCATCCCGACCATCCTGGTGCTGGGGTTGGGAATATGGTCGGTCTTCACCCTGTTTGACCTGCAAGACCCGGACCCCGATGGACCGACCCCGCTTCACGTGAACGTTACCGCCCACCAATGGTGGTTCGAGTTCGAATATCCTGACGCAGGCAACGGCAAGAAGATAATCACGGCCAATGAATTGCGCATCCCGGTTGACCGGCCCATCACCCTGCAACTGGAAAGCGATGACGTCATACATAGCTTCTGGGTGCCCAAGTTGGCCGGCAAACTGGACATGGTGCCCACCCGTAAGAACAATATGTGGTTCCAGGCCGACTCCGATAAGATTGACGACGAATTGCCGGTGACGCTCTACGGCCAGTGCGCCGAGTTGTGCGGAATAGCCCACGCTCTGATGCGGTTCCGCGTCACGGTGATGGAACAAGCAGGGTTCGATTCCTGGGCAGCCGCCTACGGGCCGCCACCGACCAATTCGGCCAAAGCCAAGGCTGGGCAGCAACTCTTTGCCGCCAACTGCACCTTGTGCCACACCATCGACGGCCCGGACGACCCGGCCCTATCGGCCAGCAGGCTCACCGGGTTCTTGACCGGTGGTGACATAACCCCGGTCCCGGCGCCCAATCTAACCGACCTACGGACCCGCTCGACCCTGGCCGCAGGCATAATCGACCTGTCGGAAACCAGCTTGCGGGACTGGCTGCGCAACCCCGAAGACATCAAAGCCGGAAACTACATGTCAGAGAGGGCGGTGCTGTACCAGAACGGCGCGGCCAGCCTAACCGACGAAGAGATAGATGCTCTGATCGGGTATCTGTTAGACCTACCGTAGAACCCACCAATAGGAGCGAATGCCGCGGCGTTTCCATTGATTAACCAGTGGATCAAGCCCGGATAGCAAGCGATGGCATCTATAACCGGCGTTATACCGCGACCAACAAGTTACGCAGGCGTATGGGGCTGGATGACAACAGTCGACCATAAGCGCATTGCCATACTCTACGGCGTAACCGCTTTCATCTTCCTTTTGATTGGCGGCTTGGAAGCCGGTGTTATCCGCATGCAGTTGGCCTCCGCGGATAACGATCTGATCGGCGCCGGCCGATTCAACGAGATGTTTACCATGCACGCCACCACCATGGTGTTCATGGTCATCATGCCTCTGGGAGTCAGCTTCTTTAACTTTGTCATACCCTTGGCGATCGGTGCCAGGGACGTGGCATTCCCCAGACTCAATGCCCTCAGCTTCTGGATCTTCCTCTTCGGCGCGGTGCTCATGCACATGAGCTTCGTGGTGAACCAGGTCCCGGATGCCGGTTGGTTCTCTTACGCCAACCTCACCGAAAAGCCCTTTAGCCCAAACAGGGGTTTGGACTTTTGGTCAATCAGCCTCCTGGTGATGGGTGTTGCGTCAGTCGCCGGAGCCCTGAACTTCATAGTTACGATCATCAACATGCGCGCGCCCGGCATGACCTTCATGCGTATGCCGGTGTTCGTTTGGATGACCCTGATCACGTCCATACTATTGGTTCTGGCGTTCCCCGTTATCACCGTTGGTCTGATTGAGTTGACTCTGGACCGTAACTTCGGGACGCACTTCTTCATCCCAGCCGAAGGCGGCGATCCAATCCTGTGGCAGCACTTGTTCTGGATCTTTGGCCACCCTGAAGTCTATATCTTGATCCTGCCTCCAATGGGAATCGTGTCGGAGATCCTGCCGACCTTCTCCCGAAAGCCATTGTTCGGTTACCCGTTCGTTGTTTTCTCGGGGATAGTCATCGGCATCATGGGTTGGGCGGTATGGAGCCACCATATGTTCACCGTGGGCCTTGGCCCGGTGGCGAACTCGGTGTTCACAATCACCACCATGCTGATCGCGGTGCCAACCGGCGTTAAGATCTTTAACTGGATCGGAACGCTGTGGAAGGGCGCCATCGAGTTCACGACTCCGATGTTGTTCGCCCTGGGTTTCGTGGCGCTGTTCATTATCGGCGGCCTGAGCGGTGTGTCCCACGCCGTATCGCCATCCGACTTCCAGCAGCAGGACACTTATTACATCGTCGCCCACATCCACTACGTGCTGTTCGGCGGCTCCATGTTCGGGATATTCGCGGGGGCTTATTACTGGTTCCCCAAGATCACCGGCAGAATGATGGACGAGACGATTGGAAAGATAAACTTCTGGTTGATCTTCATCGGAATGAACCTGACGTTCTTCCCGATGCACTTCCTAGGCCTGAACGGCATGCCCCGCCGGATCTACACCTACTCGGCAGAGCTGGGCTGGGAGAACCTCAACCGGATCGCCAGCTTCGGTTACATCGTTCTGTTCGTGGGCATCCTGGTCTTCATTTACAACATCTTGAAGGCCCGCAATTCACGGCGCGTTAGCCACGACCCTTGGGACGCCCCCGGCTTGGAGTGGAGCATCGCTTCACCGCCTCCCGCGTACAACTTCGCGGAGATTCCCCAGATCCAGGGCCGGGATCACTATTGGATCGTCAAAGAGAAGGCCGAAGCAGCCGGAACCCCTATCACGGAGCCGGAAGCGCTGGTCGACCCGAGTTCGATTCACATGCCCAGTCCGTCATACTGGCCAATATTCACCGCTGTAGGCGTAACTCTCATCGGTGGCGGCCTGCTTTCCCACTACGCACTCAGCTTTGTGGGCGGAGTCATCGCCATGATGGGTGTCATCGGTTGGTCCAATGAACCTGCGGCCGCACCCAGCGACCACCACTAGGAGACTGAAACCGTGGCCCACGCTGTAGAACAAGAATATACGACAACCGGTCTGAACCACCGGAAACTCCTCATGTGGGTGTTTCTGGGGTCAGACTGTCTCTTCTTCGCATCCCTGATCGCCACCTACATGGTCTACCGTGGTCAGAGTCTGGTCGGCCCCTACCCGAACGACATCATAGATGTCCCGGTGACGACCATCAGCACCTTTGTGCTGCTGATGAGCAGCTTCGCCATGGTCCAGGCGCTGGCGGCGACCAACGCCGACAACCGCAAAGCAACGATCAACTGGCTACTGGCGACGGCTTTACTTGGTTCCATCTTCATCGGTTTTCAGATCGTCGAATTCAACACCTTCAAGAATGAAGGCCTAACCCTGGGAGGCAACCTGTTCGGCGCCTCCTTCTTCACGCTAACCGGGTTCCACGGCGCTCACGTTACGCTGGGAATCATCTGGCTGTTGGCCCTGGCCATACTCGGGATGAAAGGCCGGATCAACTCCAAAACCGCGTTGGATGTCGAACTCTGCGGCTTGTATTGGCACTTTGTCGACATCGTCTGGATAGTCATCTTCACGCTGCTATATCTGATCGCCGGATTCGATGTTGGCCCTGTCGCCATTCCGGGCGGTTAGCAGAAAAATCCCTGGCCAACTCCCCAGGAGTCTCTTAGGACCGATATGGCCCACGAAACAGAACATACATCACATCACCCATCGTTCAACCAATATGTGCTGATTGCGATAGTCCTCTTCGCGATCACCATAGTCGAATTCGTCCTCATCTGGGACACCGCTCGCATCGTCGATCACTTGGGACCCTCCAAGATCCCCCTGTTGGTCGCGCTCTCTGCGGTCAAGTTCGCCATCGTAATCATGTACTACATGCACCTGAAATTCGACAACCGGCTTCTGGGCGCGGTGTTCATAGCGGGCTTGGCGCTGGCATTCTTGGTGGGCATGGCGTTGATCGCCCTCTTCGTCGGCTTCGAAGGTAACCCGCGAGACTACGCTGAAGCCCGCGCTCTTCCCTACGCCGAGCATGCCGAAGAAACAGTTGGTGGCGAGTCCACCGAAACGAACCATGAAACCGATACTCCTCCGGTAGCCGCCGGCCCGGTCGCCATTGCCGTGAGCGCAGCCGGCGAAACCCTGGCTTTCGACATTTCGAGCATCTCTGCGGACTCTGGCTCAGAAGTGACCCTCACGCTCGATAACCCGTCCGCGAATAACGCGCATAACCTGGTGATAGTGACAGCGGGCACCAAGGACGCCGTGGCTGCAGATGGCACGGCAGCCGGTCCCGCAAACGATTGGGTGTCACCTGGGGATTCCAGGGTGATCGCCCACACGGCATTGGCCGGTCCTGGAGCTTCGGCTAACGTCACTTTTGAGGCGCCGAGTCCGGGCACCTACCAATTCGTGTGCACCTTCCCGGGCCACAACTTCACCATGTTCGGTGACTTCATAGTGAAATAGGCGTAAATCTAAATCGTAAGCAAAAAGCCTCGTCCTTCTTCCGAAGGACGAGGCTTTTTTATATCAATCGTCCCAGAGTTTCATCATGGGCAGCACGCTGCCGGGCAGATGCCGTCATTGCGACTTTCGCCGAAATGACGGTCGTGCCAAGCAACCACTCTCACTACCCGTCATTCTGATTCTTCCGCAGAAGGAGAAGAATCTCTTTGCTTGACTTCTATTTGCTTGACTTCAAGGTTGCGATCGTTCCGCGGGACCGGCAGTTGGTCTCCCAACAGCAACGAGATTCCTCTCTTCGCTCGGAACGACAAGGCGGCGGCATCCACCTAGGAAACTCCGGGGTTACTCATGCTTTTTATTTTGGTGCTCGGCGAGAGCCAGCGAAGTCCCCTCAACCCTCTTAACGAAACACGGGGTTATCGGCCTTGTCTGGCACAATCAAAGGCCGGAGGTATTTGGCTCCAGGCTTAGCCGAGAGCCGTGTAGGCTTGTGTGAAACCTTCTTGAACCGGGGCGATTATCCGCTCGCCCATGCGCCTCGCCGCCATGTTCAGGCCCTGTTGGGCGAATGTCAGGTCGCGGGAGATGATCTCCGACTTGGATGTGGCGGCCAGCTTTTCGGCGTATTCGGCGAGAAACCGGTCCACGTGGGCCTGGTCCTCGGCCATGCCCCGGAATACCCGGTACATGGGCAGCGTGCGAACGAAGTTGTGCACCTCCTCCAGGTCCAGGTCTGGGTGGCGGTCCAGCATCATTGAGATGCCAAAGTCGATCAACCGGCAGGAGCCGTTTTCCTCGACCAACAGATGAGAGCGGCCCCGGGGGTCGGAAAACGTCACATCGTTGTAGTAGATGTCGGCTTGGTGCAGGCGGCGCAGCATGGTCCCAACCGTTGACCCGACCCCAGCCAGAAAGTCATCGGTGAGCAGTTCCTGGGGCAGTTCGGTGAAGAATGTTCCGGGAGAAAATTCCTCGGTCAGGTAGCCCGGCAGCGATTCCAACTGGCCCGGGCCCACCGTCAGCTCGCCGGCAGTGCGGGCTATCTGTCCCTCTCGGGAGCTTTGCAGGGGCTTTATGACTATGGCCAGGTCATCGTACCGAAGGATGCCCACCATGCCCCTGGCGCGGCCGGAGAATTCCAGCTGGGGCAGGCTCTGGCCGGCCAGCAGCCGCTGGTATACCTGAGGGAAGAACGCGTAGCGCGAGATCGCCTTCACGGCGGGATCGGCGGAGAGCCGCAGGAACAGCGGCATCGCCAGGTCCGACAGCTTCCAGAACGGCGGCATGTGGCTGGGCACGGGCATCCCTGGGGCCGGGCGCATCGCTTCTATGACCTCTTCGGGCGGCTTGGGCGGCGCCGGGGCGATGGCGCGCCGGATCAACGCCAGTTCATCGGGTGTGTAGTCGCCGATCATCAGTCTTCCAGATAATGCGCGCCGTCGGAGTCCACATTCAATGCCCTTTCGCGGACCACGGCTTCGGCGTTCAATTTTCCATAGATATGGGGATAGATCTCGCCCGACCGGCTTGGCTCGTGTTTAAGAGGAGAGGTTAGTTTGTCCAGGTCCACGTCCAGCACCATCAGCGCCGTCTCACCGGGATACAAACGAGCCGCAACCTTGAGCAACTGGGGAATGTCTTTGGAACAGTGGATGAAGCCCTCTTCCGCCAGACTGGGCGCGGCGTATTCTCCGGTGGGGCGGGCGCTTTCCCAGGCTTCTTTGTAGGTTAAGTGAAAGATCAAAGCCATATGTCGTCTCCGTGGTTGGGCGGCTCTTGAGTTGGGTGGTGTGTTGCCGAAGGCCGCCGGCGCAAATTGTACCGCAGCGCGGCGGGTGTTAGGATGATACCCGCAACAGACGGGGAGGGTTTTCAGTATGCGCGCCGAGATTAACGAAGGACCGGGACTTCAGTACGTCACAGTCGTTCCCGACGAATATACCCCCGAATCATCTTACCCCTTGGTGGTGATGCTGCACGGTTTCGGGGCCAACATGCAAGACCTGGCCGGGCTGGCCCCGGCGATCAACGCCACCGGCTATGTTTACGCCTGCCCCAACGCGCCCATCCCCTTCAACCTCGGCGGCGGCCACGCCGGATTCGGCTGGATGACTCCCCGGGGACAGGGCACGCCCGAGGAAACAGCCAATTCGGAGGCGTTGCTGGGTGATTTCTTCGACTTAGTTTTTGAGCGGTTCAACGTGACACCAGGCAACGCGCTCCTGCTGGGCTTCTCCCAAGGCGGGGGGATGACCTACCGCACCGGCCTGGGGAGGGCCGACAGATTCGCGGGACTGGTCGCTCTAAGCGCTACCCTTCCAGACCAAGACGAGCTGGCCGCCCGCCTGCCCAGCAAACGAAATCAACCCATCTTCATCGCCCACGGCACACACGACCAGATGGTATCCGACGACTCCGCGCACTCGGCCAAGTCATTCTTGGAAAGCAACGGTTACAGCCCCGAATTCCACATCTACAGCATGGGCCACGAGATCAGCGGAGAGGTCCTGAGCGACCTGGTCCCATGGATAAAAAGGGTGCTCCCGCCCCACGCGTGAGCATTTAGCCTTTGCCTAATCGTTGTCGTCCCGCCAGGCCATGACCCGGTCAACGGTGATCTCCAACAGGACCATGCGTTCCTCTCCCAGAAGTTCTTTGGCGAATTCGGCGCCGCGATCCGGGCCGTCATAGAGCACGCACATCCGCTCGATAACCTGGGCCATGTTCTCTGAGGATATGTCCGCCCGGCCCTCCAACACCACGTAGGACAATGGGCGTTCCGGAGTGGCGATGGACAGGGACACCGCCGGGTTCCCCCGGATATTACGGACCTTTACCGCGCCGGCGTCAGCCATAACCAACGCCCGCCCCCGGTCCCAGAGGAACCACACCGGGGCGACATGGGGCGTACCCTCCGGGCGCAGGGTAACGAAATGGGCGATCCTTGGCTGTCCCAAGAACGACTCGATATCTGACTGGGTGAGTCTAGCCATGGCTTCTCTCCGTAAATCCTCAGGCGTAAGATTGCCCCATATTATCAAATGCGGAGGTCCCATTTACGGTGTTTAGCGTCAGGTCCATGAGACTCGCAGCCCTGCTCCTAGCTTCGGTCTCGGCCTTATCTGCCGCGTGCGGCGGGTCGAGCGCGCCCGGCAACTTTGCCGAGCCTCCGCCGCTGGTGTCCCTGCCTGCCGATGAAGCGCCCCACGACGCCGGGATCGAGTGGTGGTACTTCAACGGTCTGCTGACCGACGGACAAGGGCAGGAATACAGCTACCATTACGTCACGTTCAATAGTCAGGGCGGCGCCGCGGTCCCGCACCTTTTGCAGGCCAGCCTGGGCGACCACACGTCCGGCGAGCACCTGACCGGCGAGAAGGTCCTTCTGCAGGCCCCGTACCGAGACGCGGTTGGCGTGAATGTGGCCGTCAACGGCTGGGAGATGCAGGGCGACGGCCAGGTTTACAGTTTGGAGTTTGACCTGGGCGGACGTTCCCTAGACCTGAAGGCGGTATCCACCAGGCCGCCCGTGCTGCACCAAGGCGTGGGGCTGGTGGACCTGGGACCGGCCGGCGAGACCTTCTACTACTCCCGCACCCGGCTGGACGTGACCGGGAGCATCACCGTCGCCGGAGAACAACGTCCCGTCACCGGCTCGGCATGGATGGACCACCAATGGGGCGAGGTAGTGGGGCAGCAGGTGGGCTGGGACTGGGCCAGCCTGCAATTGGACGACGGCAGCGACCTGATGGCGGTCCAAGTCTGGGACCCGTCGGATAAGACGCCATTCTCGGGGTACGGAACATTGGTGTCTCCCGGCGGGTCGGCGCTTACCCTGGATGAGGATGACCTCTCAATCACGGCCCGTGACACCTGGACCAGCCCCGATACCGGCATCACCTATCCAAGCGGGTGGATGCTAAACGTGACTTCTTTGGACCTTAGCTTGGAGCTCGAACCAGTCTTGGCAAATGCCGAGTTCGCCGGCAGCAGCTACACCCCGGCGGCCTACTGGGAGGGGGAAGTCAGGGTATCTGGGACTCGGGAGGGCCGGGAGATCGGCGGCAGGGGCTTCGTGGAGCTGGTGGGTTACGACACGGAGCAGTTGGAAGCGGCGCCCACTCCGTAAAATCTCGTTGAAATCGAGGTGAACCCCCGTATGATGTCCGGCACCTGGGACTGCTTACTCGTTATGTCCACCGGCTGCACCTGGCCGGTCGCGATAGCTGCTTTCGCCATCCCCAAGCCTGCAGGTCAATGCGAGATCTTTCATATGTAGGTCCGGTTTGGCTGTAGAGTATAGCTTCGGCCACCTCATCTCTCTTGCCTCGAAGTCAGGCAGCGGTTATGATTCTCAGCGCGTCTGTGCAGCCCCATATACCCAGCATTCTGGAGCGCTCCCAGTGACCTCAGACAACCCTGAAAACGCCCTCCAGCGAACCGCTCTCCACGACACCCATGTCTCCTCGGGCGGCCGCATGGTGCCCTTCGGCGGCTGGGACATGCCCGTGCAGTATCCCTCCGGCATCCTGGCCGAGGTCAAGGCCGTCCGGACCGCCACCGGTGTTTTCGACGTTTCACACATGGGCCGCCTTTATATCTCGGGGCCAAAGGCCACCGAATTTCTCGACTGGGTGCTCACCGGGTCGGCGTCCACCCTCCGCGTGGGCCGGGCCAGGTATTGCCTGATCTGCAACGAGCAGGGCGGGGTCTTCGACGACACGATCTTCTATCGTCTGGCCGAAGACCGCTACTTGCTGATCCCCAACGCCGGCAACCGGCCCACCGTGGTTGCCTGGTTCGAACGGTGGATCGAAGACAGGTTCCCCTTGGGCTGCAACATGGACGACGTCACCGAATCGACAGGACTGATCGCTTTCCAGGGGCCCGGCACCCTGGCGGCCATCGATGAACTGGCCGACAAGCCACTTTCGAAGATCCGGCCTTTCTCCTGGACGGAGGGCGCCATCAACGGAGCTCCGGTTTTTGCCGGCCGGACCGGCTACACCGGGGAAGACGGGTTCGAATTCATGGTCCAAGGCCCGGACATAGTCAAGGTCTGGACGACCCTCACGGACTCGGGCGCTGTCCCGTGTGGCCTGGGCGCCAGGGACGTTCTCAGGCTGGAGGCTGGGCTGCCCCTTCACGGACACGAGATCGACGAGAACATCACACCCATCGAGGCGGGCCTGGACCGCTTCGTGCGCCCCGACGGCGAGTATGTGGGTTCCGGCATCCTGCGAGGCCAACGAGAGAACGGAGTGACAAGAAAACTGATCGGGTTCACCCTGCCGGGACGGAGCGCACCTCGGGCGGGTTACGCCCTGCTGCACCAGGGCGAGACCATCGGGTCGGTGACCAGTGGCAGCTACTCGCCGACCCTTGACACCAGCATCGGCATGGGCTACGTTTTGGAGCGTTACGCTGAGACTGGAGCAACCCTAGACTTGGACATTCGCGGCCGCACCAGCCAAGTCACGATAGCCGAGCTACCCTTTTACAAACGGTCCAGGAACTCCTAGTTAAATGGGGTTCGCTGGCCGCAATCACACTCCAGAACATGGATGGGACACCCGGGAGGCACTAGCCGTATGAACAGCCCTGACGACCGCCGATACACCGCCGAGCACGAATGGGTGATGGTGGAAGACGCCGCCAGCAAAACCGCCGTGGCGGGCATCACCGACTACGCCCAAGACCAACTGGGAGACATCGTCTATTTCGAACTCCCCAAGGTTGGCGACGCCGTGGCCCATCTGGGCAAGATGGGGGAGGTTGAGTCTGTGAAGGCTGTATCGGACCTGTTCTCGCCGGTGGACGGCGAAGTGACAGAGATTAACGAGAAGCTGCTGGACCACCCTGAGTTGGTCAACGAGGACCCCTTCGGCGAGGGCTGGCTGATCAAGGTCGCGATCGGCGATGTGACCGCGGTCGACTCACTGATGTCGGCCCAAGACTATGACGCCTACACCGCTGGACTCTAATGACCGCTACCCGTCCCAACACCTCTGAATCGCACTTCCAGTCTCACTACATCCCAAACACAACGGACGAACAGGCGGAGATGCTGGCCGCGCTGGGCATCGACTCCATCGATTCTCTTTTCGCGGACATACCGGCTGAGTTCCGCAACCCGCCCCTTGACCTGCCCGCTCCGCTATCCGAGCTGGAGATTCAGCAGGAGTTGGGCGGCTTGGCGGCCAAGAACCGGCCCATGGGCAGCGGCCCATCGTTCCTGGGCGCAGGATCCTACAACCATTTTATCCCCGCGATCGTTAAATCGTTGATCACCCGCGGCGAGTTCATCACCGCCTACACGCCCTACCAGGCCGAGGCCAGCCAAGGGACGCTGCAAGTTATCTACGAGTTCCAGACACTGATCTGCAACCTATACGGGATGGAAGTGGCCAACGCCGGCATGTACGATGGCGCGACCAGTCTGGCCGAGGCGGCGCTGATGGCCTGCCGCGTGACCAAACGGGAGAAGATTGCCCTGGCCGACACCGTCTCACCCGCCTACTCGGCCGTGATTCGCACCTACTGCCAATCACAGGACATCGCGGTGACGACGGTCAGTCCCTCCGCACCCGATCTGGACTCTGAAACCGCCTGCCTGGTGCTGCAATACCCCAATTTCTTCGGGTACATCGAAGATCTGCAGTCGTTGACCGACGCCGCCCACGCCCAGGGCGCTCTGGCAGTTGTCTCTTGCGACCCCACCGCCATGGGCATGTTTCAGACCCCCGGCCATTACGGCGCCGATATCGTCACCGGCGACGGGCAGCCCCTGGGCATACCGGCCAGCTACGGCGGACCGTACGTCGGCCTGTTCGCCACCAAGCAGAAATACATCCGCCAGATGCCCAGCCGTCTCTCGGGCCGCACGGTGGACAAGAACGGCAAGACCGGCTACGTGCTCACCCTGCAGACCAGAGAGCAGCACATCCGCCGCGAACGGGCCACGTCCAACATCTGCACCAACGAGGCCCTGTACGCATTGGCAGCCACCATCTACCTGGCGGCCATGGGCAAGCACGGTGTACGCCAGGTGGCCGAGCTCTGCTACCACAAGGCCCATTACGCGGCGGCCAAGATCGGCGAGTTGCCCGGTTACTCCCTGCCCATAACCGGTCCCTTCTTTCAGGAGTTTGTCGTCCAGTGCCCGGTTGCTCCGGCCGAGATCAACGCCAAGCTGATGGAGCGTAATATCCTGGGCGGGCTGGACGTGAGCAGCCAGGCCGCCAACGGCATGCTGCTATGCGTGACTGAGATGAGCAGCAAAGATGACATCGACGCCTTGGCCGCGGCGCTCTCGGAGTTCAAGTAATGCGACAAGGCGGAAACCGGAAAACCGAGAAATTACTGATGCAAAGGAGCGTGCCGGGCCGGGTTGGCACGGTGATGCCGGACCTGGACGTTCCCCCTCAACCCATGCCTGACGGCGCTCTGCTCCGCAGCGAGCTGCCCCTGCCTGAGATATCCGAGCCCGAGGTGGTCCAGTACTTCACCGGGCTGAGCCTGTTGAACTTCTCCATCGACACCCATTTCTACCCCTTGGGCAGTTGCACCATGAAGTACAACCCCAAGATCAACGACGAGATCGCCTTCCTGACCGGGTTCGCGGGCATCCACCCGCTGCAGCCCATCGAGCAATCCCAAGGCGCGCTGGACCTGATGTACCGCCTCCAAGGCTTCCTGGGGGAGATTACCGGTCTCCCCGCGGTGGGTCTTTCCACCCTGGCCGGGGCTCACGGTGAGTTGGGGGGCATGCTGATGATTCGCGCCCACCATCTGGCCAATGGGGACACCGGCCGCACCAAGGTGGCCATCCCCGACAGCGCCCACGGCACCAACCCGGCGTCGGCAGCCATGGCCGGCTTCGACGTGGTGGAACTGGCCTCGGACTCGAATGGCAACGTTGACCTGGATGCCCTGCACAAGGTGGCCGGTCCGGACCTGGCCGGGGTGATGATTACTCTGCCCAGCACCCTGGGTTTGTTTGACACCAACATCGTGGAGGTCTGCCGTATCGTCCACGAGGCGGGAGGACTGGTCTACGGGGACGGCGCCAACATGAACGCCCTTTTGGGGAGGGTAAAGCTTGGCGACCTGGGCTTCGACGTCGCCCACCTGAACCTGCACAAGACTTTCAGCACGCCCCACGGCGGCGGCGGACCCGGCGCCGGTCCCGTCTGCGCCGCCGAGCGTTTGGCCCCCTACCTGGCGGCGCCCGTGATCACGAAACAGGGTGATTCCTTCGAGTTATCCACGCCGGAACACAGCATCGGAAAGCTGGGCGGCTTCCACGGGAATTTCGGAGTGTTGGTGCGGGCCTACACCTACATCCGCACGTTGGGCGCAGCGGGCGTGAAGTCCATCAGCGGCAACGCGGTGCTGAACGCCAATTATTTGATGAACGCCCTCCGCGGCACCTACCACCTGCCCTACGACCGAACCTGCATGCACGAGGCGGTCTTCTCGGCCGACCGGCAGAAGAAACGTGGTTCCAGCGGGTTAGAGATTGCCAAGCGGCTGTTGGACTACGGATTCCACGCCCCAACCATGTACTTCCCGCTCATCGTCCACGAAGCGCTCATGATCGAGCCGACGGAGTCGGAGACCAAGGAAACCATCGACGCGTTCGTCCAGGCGCTTATCGACATAGACCGCGAGGTCACGGAGAACAAAGAGCTGGTGAACAACGCCCCTCACACCACGCCGGTGGCCAGGCTGGACGAGGCCAAAGCGGCCCGCCAACCCGACCTGCGGTGGCAGCCGGAAGCCGCCGATTAAGTATTGGGCCTAGGCGTTCTTCTCCGCATCCAGGATGGCCTGTAGCACCGCCTCATCAACCCTTACCTCCACTCCGGCGCGCTCTTCCTGCAGCAGCATGGCAACGCGGGAGTCGCGGTTGCCCCAGCCCCGGTTGATGGCCTCGGTCATCTCCATCAGGGTCAGGTTGGCCAGACGCATGGGCACATCGAACTCGCGGCCGACGGACACGGCCAGGTCGACATCTTTGCGGGCCAGGTTCAGGGCGAAGTCGGCTGGATCGAACTTGCCGGGCAAAAGGTGCTCGGCCAGACCCTCAAAGGTCCCGCGCCGCCCCTGAGCGCCTTTGCGAACGGCCTGCCAAAGGGCCAGTGGCTCCACGCCAGCCTTGACCCCCATGGTGAATACCTCGGCCAGGGCTGCCTGCACCACGTACCCGGTGCAGTTGTGCACCAGCTTGGCCACTGCGCCGCAGCCGATGGGGCCGACGTAGTAGGCGGCGTTGCCGATGGAATCCAATACGGGCTTGCAGCGGTCGAACACGTCTTTGTCGCCGCCGACCCAGATGGCCAGGTTTCGGCTGGCGGCGCCTCTGGGGCCGCCACTCACCGGAGCATCCAAGACGTCGATGCCTCGCGCCGCGGCCTCCGCGTGAATCTTCCGGATCATCCCCGGAGTGCTGGTGCTCAGGTCGAAATAGACCTTGCCCGCGCTCATGCCCTCCATGATGCCGGCCTCGCCCAGGGCCACCGCCTCAACCTGAGTTGGGCCTGGCAATGATGTGAAGACGATCTCCGACTGCTCAGCCACCTCTCTGGGGGAGTCGGCCCACGTTGCCCCGGCTTCCAGATGCCGGGTGGCCGAAGCCGGGTTGATGTCGTGGACCACCAGGTCATTTCCGCCGTCCAGGGCGTTGTAAGCCATATGGCCGCCCATGGTGCCCAGTCCGATAAATCCTACCTTCATCTTGTCCTCCGCGGCGGGCGTAACCCGCGCATATCTATTCGCTCTGTGGCGGTGCGTAACATAACATAGCCCACCTTTATGGCACCACCAGCGCCAAGCATCGGGGAGTGGGGTAGAATTAGGGCGGATCAGGCCAGCGCGCCAATCGAGAACGGGGGCAATCATGGTGGACCAACGAGAGAGACTCTGGGACTTCGATTCGGTGGAACCGGGTCAGGTCGGCAACGAGACTGTGGTGGAGATCACGGCCGAGAATATCGAGGGATACGCTCGGGTCGCTTTGAACCCCGACCCCAGATACCGCGCCGGCGTCGGTGACTTGGTGGCCATGCCCAGCATGGTCCTCAGCTACGCGCCGCTGCTGCGGGAGGAGATCGCCGAGGCCAACGGATTTGTGGCCTTGGAACAGTCGACGACCGCCCGGCGGCAGACGCCCTTCGCCAAGTGCGAGATCCGCTGGTTCCTGCCGGTGAAGCCCGGCGACACCATCACGGGCCGGCGGCGGGTGCAGGAGAAGTATGAGCGCCGGGGCAGTAAGTTCGTTACCTTCAGGGTGGAGGCCATCAACCAGCGGGGCGAAAAGGCCGCTGAGTACGACTACACCTGCATCTTCGAGTACGCCAAGGGGCAGCGCGAGGTTCCCGGCAAGGGAGGCGCGCCAAAGCCGTCTGAACCCGCCGCCGCGCCTGTTACGTCCGGAGCAGGGTTGGTGGACTTTGGTTCAGCATCCGTCGGAGACAAGCTGGCTGAGTTGGCGATCACCGAGAGCCAAGAGATCATGAACCGCAAGAACGATTTCCGGCTGGCGGGAAGGCCCCACGACAGCAACATCCACACCGACGAGGAGTTCGCCAAGCAGAACATCTTCGGCAGCACCACCAACTCGGGGCCAGCCACCATGTCCTACGTGGACCAGATGCTGGAAAAATCCTTCCCCGTCAGCAGCTTCAACTCGGGCGGCACCCTGCTCATGCGCGCCATCACACCCTTCCGGGGCGGCGACACAGTCAACTTCGAAGGCGAGATAACCGGCAAGCGCGATGAAGGCGGCAGGAAGCTGCTGGAATGCCGGGTCAAAGGCATCAACCAACGGGGCGAGTTGGTCTGTCTGTCGGATGCGGTTTTGGTTTTCTGATCCTATTCCGCTAAGCGGGAACTTCCACCGTGTCAGACCAAGCCGATGGCTCCGGGATTGACAGGTTCTCCAGCCTGATTCCCTCTATATGAAACACGATTGCCTCACGAATATTGCGTTTGACCTCATCGGGCGTTTCACCGGTGGCGATGCATCCTGGCAGGTCAGGGACGTAAGCGGAGAAGTTTTCCTTCGTTCTTTCGTAGACCACTGCGTATCTCATTATTCGTCCTCGAGCCTGAGCCCCGCTTGCTTCACGATACTGTTCCACGTACCGGGTGGCAGGTCATGACTCATCGCCCCCGCGATCGTAACTAATCCCAATTTAACTGGATGTTTGTACTGACGATGGCTGCCCTTCGTCCGCGCCAGGTACCAACCATCTTGTTGGATGGCCCTTATGGCATCCCTAACTTTTGGCACAAATTTTCAGCGCCAATTCGTTTAATAGCATAGTCGTCGTTTCTAAATTCGATTTTATCATTCGGCAACCGATTTAATTCCTGCTTGCCAAGCTCGCGCCATCGACCAACCTACCGCAGCTTCCCGTAGACGCGGTCCGGTTTCACCAGGACTATGACCGCGTCTTGTTTGACCATCGCCTCGTCGTATTCTTCCCAGTCCGGGTGTTCCTTGTCTCCGCAGGCCCGGAAGACCTCCCGCAGTTCCACCCGCATCTTCTCCGGGTCGGTGTTGCGGTAGTCCATGAGCGTGGCCTGGCCCTCAACCACGGCGCAGGTGCGCCAGTTGTCGGACACCGACATCACGGTGCACCTGGGGTCCCGCCTCAGGTTGCGCGCTTTGGCCGAACTGCCGCGCACGATCACGAACGCAGCGTTGCCCTGGTAGGCGCCGCACACCACGATGCTGGAATGGGCGGCGCCGTTCCCCTGAAACGTGGTGATCACGCCCCGGTGGTTCCGTTCAAAATGCGGCCGTATCTCATCAAAGTCCAAAACTCCACCTCGCGGTTGAATGGCTCGTGGCAGGGGCGCGTTCCGGCCCGGCTTCTGGTATACCATAGCAGACAACTATCCTGCATCGTCATAGGCTGGCCCGATAAGCTGGCTGGCAGATGTCTTTAACCGCTAGAGGTCGTTAAGTGGAATATCGAGAGTTGGGCGGCACCGGGGAGATGGTCCCCGAGGTTGGACTGGGAACCTGGAAGTACACGGGCGGCTCCGAACCCCTGCGGAAGGGCATCGAGCTTGGCGCCAACCTGATCGACACCGCCGAGATGTACCGCACTGAGGACGCCGTGGGCGTGGCCATCCAAGGCATCCGCGACAAGGTATTCTTGGCCACCAAGGTCTTGAGCAGCCACCTCCGGTATGACGCCGTGCTGAAGGCCGCCGAAGACAGCCTGCGCCTTTTGAATGACGACGTCATCGACCTCTACCAGATCCATTCTCCCAATCCCGGCGTGCCCATCATCGAGACCATGCGGGCCATGGAAGACCTGGTGGACCGTGGCGTGGTCCGGTACATCGGGGTGAGCAATTTCTCGGTGGCCCAGCTCCGGGAGGCCCAGCAAGCGATGAACAGATACCCGGTGGTTTCCAACCAGGTGCTCTACAACCTCAAGCGGCGGCAGATCGAACGTGACCTGGTCCCCTACTGCGTGGACAACAAGATCACCATCATGGCCTACACGCCATTGGCCGCCGGCGGGCTTTCGGGCCGGTCCTGGCTCATGCCCGACAAGAGGAGCGCGGTCCTGGCGGCGGTGGCCGAAGAGACCGGCAAAACCCCAGCCCAGGTCGCCCTCAATTGGTGCCTATCCCGGCCCAATGTGATCGTCATCCCCAAGAGCAACAGCGTCGCCCGAACGATCGAGAACTGCGAGGCCTCGGGCTGGTTGCTGACGGCCAGCCAGGTTGCAGCTCTGGACCAGGCCTACCCGATCTAGTTCTGTTGCCCCGGGCTCTTTCTTTTGGTGTCCGGGGCTTAGGGAAGGCGTTTCCAAGATAGCCTTAGTTGACAAATTATGGCACCCATTTTACCGTGTAAGCATGCGTTCACTTACATCAATAGGGGTGCGGCTATGATTCGGCAGACTTCCTCCATTCGTAGACACCAGATCATAGAAGCAGCCCAGGGGTTGATCACCAACCGAGGCATGGACGCGGTGACCATCGACGCAATCGCGGAGGCGGTGGGGCTGAGTGAAGGGGCCATTTACCGGCACTTTTCCAGCAAGCACCAGATCCTGCTCCAGTTGATCGATGAGTTGGAACAAGGTCTGCTGGCAACCGTGGAACTGGCCCAAACCACGCAGCCCGACGCCCTCCAAGCCATGGAATGTATCTTGGAGTCCCACCTGGCTGATGTGGAAGGTTCCCGTGGTGTGTCCTTCGTGGTGGTTTCAGGCGCCATGGGATTTGAAGGCATCGGTTTGTCGGACCGCGTCCGGGATATGCTAGACCGCTATCTGGACGCCATCAAAGGGGTGCTGCGGCGCGGCGTTGCCGAAGGCCATTTCTATCGAGACCTAGATCTAGACGCCGCAGCCTTCACCTTTTTCGGGATGATTCAAAGCACCGCGACCATCTGGGCACTCAACGGGTATAGCTGGTCTCTCGACCAGTGGCGCAAGCAGATCCTGAACGTCTACATGCACGGAGTGGCAGCGCCACGCTAGTTGCCCACCCCCTCTACCCCGAGAACAACCAGCCCCGGCAGTCAAATAGGAGGCACAAATGATGGCTATTATGGAAACCAACGACACAGAACGCGGGGAGTACTCAAGAAATGAGGACAGCCCAATCATCTCCGTGAGGTCCCTGTGGAAGGTCTTCGGCAAGAACCCGGACCGGGCACTCGAAGAGCCCTACGCCCGGCAGACCCGCGCCGAGGTCCAACAAGAGCTAGACCTGGTTGTAGCCCTCCGCGACGTGTCCTTCGATGTGGAGCGGGGAGAGACCTTCGTGGTCATGGGTTTGTCGGGTAGCGGCAAGTCCACATTGGTGCGGTGCCTGATCAACCTGGTTGATGCGACATCCGGCGAGATACTGGTGGAAGGGAACGACATCACCAAGTTCAGCGCCAAAGAGCTGCAGGAATTCCGCCGTACCGAGATCGCCATGGTCTTCCAGAACTTTGGGCTGCTGCCCCACAAGTCGGTCCTGGAAAATGCCGCCTACGGGCTTGAAGTGCGGGGCGTAAATAAGAAAGAAAGGCATGCCATCGCCCAGGAAATGCTGGCGAAGGTGGGTTTGGCCGGTTGGGAGAACTCCAATCAACGGGAACTGAGCGGCGGCATGCAGCAACGGGTCGGACTGGCCCGTGCTTTGGCCGTCGACCCCGCCATCCTGCTCATGGACGAGCCTTTCAGTGGCTTGGACCCGTTGATCAGGCGGCAGATGCGAGAGGAACTGGCCGCCCTGCAAGACGAGATCCAAAAGACCATCATATTTATCACCCACGATCTGGATGAAGCCATCACCATCGGCGATCGTATCGCCATCATGCGGGATGGCGAGATCATCCAATTGGGCACGCCCAAGGAGATAATCACCGATCCCGCCGACGAATTCGTCCGGGAGTTCACCCAGGGCATCTCCGCGACCAAGGATATGGAGGTCGGCCACATCGTCAGCAAGCCCGACGTGGTCTGCTTCGAAACTGAATCGTGCGATGATCTGCTTGGCAGGATGGACCGGGCGCAATGCGACTACGCGGTGGGCATTGGCCAAGAGAAGAATTTCCTGGGCCTGATCAGCCGCGAGGAGTTGAGCGGCGCCAACGGTTCCAGCGCCAACGGCCTGTGCGGAGCGCTCGACCGTTCGGTGGTCCCGGTGCTGAATAACACCGTCCTAGAAGAGATAATCCCCCTTCTCACCGAAGACGGCCGCCCTCTGCCGGTGGTCGACGAGAACAACACTTTCGTTGGGGTCGCCACTCAGCAAGACCTGCTGAAGGCCGTGGCGACCGGCCTATAGACTCAGGTCCACTGGAAGCCATCTCGGCTGCCCAGTCTATCTGGCCGCCCAACTCTAGGAGAACATCATGGTTACGAAAACACCACTCGCCAAAAGAATCGCCAGTATAGTCACTGGTACAAGCCCCGATACCGTTAGCAGCGAGGCTCAGAAGGCAGCCAGACTCGCCCTGGTCGCCATAGTCATCGGCGGCGCGCTGGTTGCGTCTTTCCTGATCCACCAATTCAACGCTCAGTCGGCCCTGGAATACCCCTCCAACGTGGGTCCTGACGTAACCAACGTGATTGACAACGCCATAGACTGGACCATCATCAACATGGCCTGGTTCTTCGATAGCATCAGCGACTTCCTCAAGATCGCGCTGGGCAAGCTCCGCGATTTCCTGGTCTGGGTCCCCTGGCCCGTTATGGTGGGACTGATATTCTTGGTCGGCTGGCGCGCAGCTTCACTCCGCATCGGTATAGCGTCAGCCATCGGCTTGCTCGCCATCGGGTTCGTCAACCTGTGGGAGCCGACCATGGTGACCGTAGCGATTCTGATCGTATCCGTGACCATCGCGGTGGTGATCGGCATACCGGTTGGAGTGCTAAGCGCTCGAAGCAACCTGGTGGACACAATGACCCGGCCGGTGCTGGACGCCATGCAGACCATGCCCAGCTTCGTATATCTGGTGCCCGGCATAATGCTGTTTGGCCTGGGCAACGTGGCCGCCGTGCTGGCCACGGTCCTCTATGCCATACCGCCTTGCATCCGGTTGACCAACCTGGGCATCCGGCAGGTCGACCCGTCCGTGGTGGAGGCGGGCCGTTCCTTCGGTTCCAGTCCCTTGCAGCTATTGATCAAGGTGCAGATACCCATGGCAATCCCCACCATCATGGCCGGCGTCAACCAAACGGTGATGATGGCATTGGCCATGGCAACCATCGCAGCCATGGTGGGCGCTGGGGGCTTGGGCATCGAGGTCCTGCGTTCCATGGGGCAGCTGGAAGAGGGCCGGGCCTTCGTGGCCGGCGCCGCCATCGTGGTGATGGCGATCATCATCGACCGTATCTCCCAGGGGTATATCCTCTCCAAGGACAACCAGGGCTAAACGCAGGCCCGCCCCTGTTGCGCCGGTAATCCCGGAACAACTAGAAAGCCCCGTTCATCCGCGGATGAACGGGGCTTTGGAAGAACGGGGCTTTCTGATTCGCTCGAATGCTTGGTGGGCTGTAGTTGCGGTCTAACCCTCGTTGGCCAGCGCCTCTTCCACATTGGCTAGGACGTCGGCTGGGACCCAGGACTTCCAGGCATCGTTGTTCTTGAGATACCAGATGCCGGTGGCCGAGTATGCCTCTTCCGATGTATCGAAATTGTCCTTGTTCTCACCGTACCAGCCGTCAGCGGCCAATTGGTTGCTGGCAGACCAGTCCCAGTTCTTGAAGAACGGGATCAACTCGGGAGCTTCGGCCGACAGATCGGTGTTCATGGCGATCAGGATGTTGGCTGCGGGGAATTCACACCCTAGAGCTGGGTCGTTATTGGGGCACTCCGAGGGGTCGGGCTGCTCCAAGCGGCGCATATCCAGTTCGAAGGCCAGCTTGGTGGGACCCCAGTAATAGAACAGGATCGGGTCCTCTTTCTTATAGGCGCCCTCGATGGCCGCGGCCAGAGCGCCGCCGGTGCCGGGATCGCGCAGTTCGACATGGTCGGACAGTCCGTAGGCTTCAATCTGACCCTCGTTCACCGCCCGGCATGACCAAGATGCGATACAACCGACCAGAACGGCCTTTCCGCCGCTATCAGGCTCGGTGAAAAGATTCTTGTACTCATCTTTCTTCAGGTCCTGCACTGAAACCAGGCCGGGGTTGGCGTCGGCCAGGTAACCCGGGATGATGAACGTGCTTTGCCAGTTGTCTTCCAGGCTCCGTCCCACGGAGAAGACCTCACCGTCTTTGGTTGCTTCGTTCCAGGCATCGTTCTGGTTGGGCAGCCAGATCTCCATGGTAATGTCAATGTCCCCATTGCGGAGACCCTGGAACAACGGAACGGTCCCACCCTCGATCTGGGAGGTGAGATAACCATAGCCATTCTCTACGATATACCGGGCAACGCCATTCTGTACCAGGGCGCTATCCCAGTTGAGACCAGCGAAGACCAACTCCCGTTTCTCTTTCTCGGGGGCTGTGACCTCAACTTCCTTGATCACCTCGACCGGCACTTCCTTGGTGACTTCTTTGATCACTTCGACGGTCTGAATCTCGGTCCCACCGCAGGCAGCGGCGATAACCGAAAATGCCAAAACCAGAAGGACCAATAGGCCGGGCTTTTTTAAACCAGTAGATAACATGTCGCAGACTCCATTTGGTGTTGTTTTGCCACCTGGGCGGCGGGCCGCTGCCAGGCGTTAGGCGCAAATAAAAATTCCCAGACAGGCCTTTTACTGCCTCGCCACACCCTAACGCACATCAGTGGACCAGTAAAATCTCAGGTGGGTGGCGCTCCTGACCCGGTAAGGCCCAGCCTGCGCTCCAAGCTAACAAACGAGCAAGTTTGCCCAAGTCAGGCGCGGCTGCCGCGTTTCTTCTTTGATTCAGGAACGGGTGCCGCGTTTCATTGCCAGCGCGGGGACGATGGCCGCCAGCGAGACCACGGACGCCACCAGGAAGAACCGTCGAAATAGCTCCAATCCCGCGGCGTTGAGATTGGCGGTGTACTCGGCCGCCCGGCTTTCATATACACCGGCCCCATCGCCCAGTTGGGGCAAGGGAAATTCCAGCCCTAGGGTAAGCGTCTGGAAATGACCGACGCCCCATGCCGAAAGCGCCGCCAGCCCCAACGTCATGCCCATCATCCGCGATACCACGACCAATGACGCCGCAGTACCCCGGTAGCCCTCGTCCGCCGCACCGATGGCATGGACCGTGATGGGTGCGATTACCAGGCCAAAACCGAAGCCGGCGATCAGGAGGTGAACCGTCAATTCGGGGTCACCCACACCCAGGTCCCAGCCGCTGGCCAGGAACATGCCCACCGAAACCATGGCCAAGCCCACGGCGGTCAGCGGGCCCGACCCCAGCCGTGTCACCAACATGCCCCCAACCACGGCGCCCACCGGAATGATGCCGGTCAGCCGCAACAGCCACATCGCCCCAGTCAGCGGCGATTTGCCCATCACCGTATTGGCCATCAGGGGCACCGTGATCATGGCGATGATCAGCGCCACACCGACCAGGACCTGGGTTAGGTTGGAGCTTAAGAATGCCCACGAGCGGAAGAGGAGCGGGGTGAGCAACGGCTGGTAGGTCCTGGCTTCCACCAGAACCAGCAGAGCAACCAAGCCCAAACCGCCGGCGGCCAACAGGAAGGGATAGGGCGAGTCGAAGGTGAACAAAGCCGTGCGGGACAAGGCCAGAGACAAGACCAACAGTGCTCCGACCAGGATCACCCCGCCCATGTAGTCCACTTTGGCCCGTTGGTCACGGCGGTTGGGCAGCCACATCAAGCCCAGGAAGATGACCGCGCTTTGGGGAACGTTCAGCCAGAAGATCCAGCGCCAACCAAGGAGTTCTACGATGCCCCCGCCGTACGCCGGGCCCAGCATGGACCCGGCCTCCGCCGATGCCCCCACGATGCCGAGAGCCAGACCCCGCTGTTCCTTGGGGACCAGGGTGGTTGCCAGCGCCATGCCGATGGGCACCGTCGCTCCGCCGCCCACCGCCTGGACAACCCTGGCTCCGATCATCCATTCCAGGCTGGATGAGACCGCCACCAGGCTCGTACCGATGCAAAATACCACCAAAGAGGCCTGGTAGACCCGCGGGTAGCCGTACACGTCGCCCAGGCGGCCGATCAGGGGCATGGCCACGGTATAGCCCAGCAGGTAGGCGGTTATGACCCAAGAGACCCGGTCTAACTCGATGATGGGCACTTTCAGGTCCAGCATCACGCTGGGGAGGGCGGTAACCACCACGGTCTGGTCCAGGGCCGTGATGAATGCCCCCAGTCCTATCAGCCCCAGAACAAAGGATGTGGGCAGGGTCCGGTCCGTTCTCATCATGCCCTTAAACGGCATTAACCGGCGAAGCCGCTTGGTGGGGTGATCTGCACCGGCTGGTTGATGTCGTCCAGGGTCAGCAGGCGTTCCGTGATTTCGTCGTCGGTCGGGACCACACGGCCCGAGATAGCCACCTGACGCAGCAAGCCTTCGTCGTCCAGCCACAGTTCAAGCCTCACGGGATAGCCTTCCCCCGCCCCAGGAACCAGTCCCGACAGGTCTTCGGAGGCGATCTTTCCGGCGATGCGCACCGTGTCCACGCCGCCCAGCCGTTCCTCGCCTACTCTCCGGGGTTCTTCCACGGCGTCCACAACGTCAGCCAAGGTCTGTCCCAACCCTGAGAGGTCGAAGGGCAACGATTCTTTGGGTATCTGGTTCCATTTGCCGCTGAATATATCGGTCATGTAGGCCGTGTCATCGATGGTGACGATGCTGATCTCAAGATACAGCTTGGGAGACTCGGTTTCGGCCTCCACGGTAACCCTGAAACGGCCGGGAATAACAACGTCGCCATAGACCTTGGACATCAACACGCCGGGCACCAACACGGTGGACCCTTTCAGATGTTCCAGGGTGAACGCCGCTGACCGCAGGGCCAGCAGTTGGTCAACCGCCTGGCTCAGGGCTTGTTCGGCGTCGATGGTTGCTGCCCCGTCCGGAGTTGGTTTGGCGGAGTTGTTCGAACCGCAGGCCACCAGCAGGCCCAAAAGCAAAAGGGCCACCAGCGGGGACTTGGCGCTCAGTTCCACGACCAAAATGCCAGCACACCCGCTCCCAAGTCCCGGGGGCCGGCGCCTCCTTCAACATCCAGCACGTAGACCCGGTCGCCGGTGGGGGTCCGGCCGTTGCTCCTGCGCGCCGCCTCGCCCTTGGAGCCAGCCACCACCAGAGACTTGCCGTCGGGCGACCAGGGCGAGTGGGAATGGGCGTACTGGTCGAAGAAGCTCAACATGATAAAAACTTCGCCCGACGGCTGGAAGCTGAACAGACGCTTGGCGCCGGAGCCGTCACTGGGCGAAACCACCCATTCCATCTCCTGCACTTCGGAATTCACCTCAACCCAAGCCACTTTGTCTCCGGTGGGCGCCCAATAGAATGCCATCACCTGTTCGGCCGACAGAGTGACAACAGGACCGTCGGCGACCGGAACTAGCATGAGCCGGTTGAAGTATGGGACCCGGGGGCTGGGCTGGTCGGCCACTGCCAGTTGCGTGCCGTCGGGAGACCACATGAAGGCGGAGAGCAGGCCAACGTCCATGACCTTTCTGGCCTGTTCCAGGCCGTCTACTGGGGCTACAAACAGCGCCATCCCTCCGCCGTCACTGGCCACGTAGGCCAGGATGGACCCGTCGGGGGATATCGCCGGAACCCGGAACCCGCCGGCCGACCCGATCGACCGTCTTAAGCCGCCTTCAGCTGGAAGCGTGACCAAACTTATGTCAGCCCCGACATGCAAAGCCATGGTCCCGGCGTCCTTCGACCATTGGTAGTAGAGAGGCGCGCCGCGGTCAATCACGTCGGCTGCCCGCCCCGGTGTGCCGTCCCAAACGAGCAGCGACAACCCGTCGGGAGCGGATGCCAAGAAAGACAGGCTGTCTCCGGTCGGCGCCCAATATATGTAGTGGGGAGCACCTTCCGCGATCAACGCGGCTTGGTCATTCACATATACCGTTTCGCTTCGGCCGGTGCGCGCATCCATCACCTGCACCGATAACTCGGCCCGGTTCTCAGATACAACCACTCTCGATGCGGCCAGTTTGGTCCCATCTGCCGACCATGTCGGCCAGGTATAGTATTCGTTGAGATTCAAGGGCTGGCCTTGGATTGCCCCGGCCGAGCCTTGTCCAGCTTGGAGCCCTCCGGTCAATCGGGCCGGTTCACCGCCGTCCGGATCTACCGTGATCAAGTCGCCATTGGCATTAACGTAAGCTATCCGGTCCACCTGGGCAATCTCCTCCTTCAACTCAAGCTGCGGCGTATCTTCCGGGCCAACGGTCTTGGTGCTTACCGGGCTGGAACAAGCTAACGCCACGGTGCCAACCAGAATGGCCAATACAAGTGACGTCCTGCCAACATGAAGCATCATTCAACCAAACGCCAACGGGCACGCCAGATTCACACAATGGATTCAGGATAACACTACCGCCCGTTGGCAACATTCAATTCCCGGTGGACAACCTTGGCTGGTCTTGCGCCTTTACTGGGATAATCCTGCTAGGCAAAAATCACCAGTGAATCCACCACACGATCTCCCTGCTTCGGCACACATACGAACCGATGTCTATCTACTAAGCCAAATATTCTCTACATGTTAAGATATTTATAGTCAACCTTATTCCAGTCACGCCCAAGCCTGGTTATCCACATCATCAACTCCTTTATTACTACTACTATTTTTACTAAATAACATGATTGATACCGTTAGATTAAATATTAACGCCGGCTCCGGCGGTAACGGATGCAGTAGCTTTTTGCGGGAGAAATACCGTCCCAAAGGCGGCCCTAATGGTGGCGATGGCGGCGACGGCGGAAGCGCCTACCTGATCGGTGATTCTTCGATAAATACTTTGCTGCACATCAAATTCAACAGCACTATCTATGTGGTCCACGGTGGTCACGGCAAGGGTAAGAATAAGCGGGGAGCCAACGGGGAAGACAAATATATCCCTGTGCCTCTTGGGACTGTGGTTTACCGGATGGGTCCGGACGGTGAGAAAGAATATCTGGACGACATCAAGGATGAGACTCCCAGACTCGTTGCTGTAGGTGGCCGTGGCGGTTGGGGGAATAGCCGGTTCGCGACTCCGACTAACCAAGAACCGGTGTTGGCCCAGCGCGGAGAGAAAGGTGAGAGGTCCGTTCTGTTTCTGGAGCTAAAACTTCTGGCAGATGTTGGGCTGCTGGCCAAGCCCAATGCCGGCAAATCTACCCTGATATCCATGTGTTCAGCCGCGAAACCAAAGGTCGCCGATTATCCCTTCACCACTGTTGAACCGGTTTTGGGAGTGGTTACGGTTGGCCGCAGTGATTTCGTGATGATGGAAGTTCCCGGTCTATTGGAGGGCGCCCACGAAGGGACTGGCCTGGGCCATGAGTTCTTGCGTCATGCCGAAAGGGCGAGACTGTACGTCCATATCTTGGACGGTTTGTCTGATGACCCGGTGGAAGACTATCTAATGATCAACGAGGAGCTGGAGCAGTTCAACCCGGAGATGGCTAATAAGCCCCAACTTGTTGTGGTAAACAAGATGGACGTCACCGAGGTACGGGAGCGGAAAGATGAGCTGCAAGCTGGTTTGCTGGAGGCGATCGGAGACCGGGGTTCTAGCATACAGTTCATTTCTGCGGCCACCGGCGAAGGCGTGGACCTCCTGATGGGAAGCATCGTAAACGCCCTGAACGCCCTGCCCAAAGCAGAGCCATCTACCGAGCCGGAAGTTGAACCCATGCACTCCCGGCCACAGCGGTCCATGCCCAGGGAGTCGGTGCGCCGTGAGGGCGGTGTGTACGTGGTGGTCTCGGAGGCGATGGAACGGCTAACAGCGATGGCCGACACCCGGGACCAGCGAGTCTTGCTGCAATTATGGCGTGAGATGCGGAAATCAGGCCTGGCAGACCGGTTGATCGACTCGGGCATCGAGGTCGGAGACACCATCAGATTCGGCAAAGTAGAACTGCAGTGGTTCTAACGATCCGGCAGGACGGGCATGACGGACCTGGCGTGGTCCCGGTGGGTCTCTCGCTGGACCAAGGGTAGCCCGTTGAAGATTGGAATCCTGGGCGGGACATTCGATCCCGTTCACCTTGGACACCTGCGCATCGCCGAAGCAGCGATGGAACAGGCGGGTCTGGAGCAGGTGTTATTCATCCCCGCCGGCCACCCCAGGCTCAAACAGACGGAACCGGGCGCGACCGTCGCCCAACGCATCGAGATGGTGTGTCTGGCCATCGAAGGCCACCCAAAGTTCCGGGTCTGCGAGATTGAAGCACATAGGCCCGGCCCCACCTACACCGTTGACACCTTGGTGGAGCTGTCGGGTAAGCTTGGACCCGAAGCCGAACTGTTCTTCATCCTCGGCTTGGACGTGCTGGGCCAGCTTGACCAGTGGAAAGAACCGGAGCGGGTGCCGCGGCTATGCCGGCTGTTGGCGCTGGACCGGCCTGGCGAGGAGGGCTTCGACTGGCCTGGGTTCTACAGCCGGGTCCCGGAAGCAAGGGGCAAGGTCCAGGTTGTGACGGCGCCGCTGGTAGATGTTAGCGGCACCGAACTGCGGCGCCTGATACTGGCCGGAGAGCCGCTGACCGGGCAGGTCCCAGAAGCGGTTGCCCGATACATACAGGAACAAGGCTTATACCAGAATGCAGGGGGAGAGAGGAAGTCGAGTTGAATGAAACAGTGGACCGGCTATTGGCCTTGGCGATAGAGCGGGGCGCCATCAAATACGGCGACTTCACACTAACCTCTGGGAAGAAGAGCAGTTATTACTTCGACGGCCGTCTTCTGAGTTTGGACCCGGAGGGCACCCACCTGATATCAGCGGCGTTGCTCCCCCTGCTGCACCAGGCGGGCGCTCAGGCCATCGGCGGCACCACGCTGGGTGCGGATCCCATCGTCGCCGCAGTGGCGTTGGCGAGTCACCTGGACGGCAGACCCATCCCGGCGTTCATCGTGCGCAAGGAAAGCAAGAGCCACGGCACCAAGCAGAATATCGAGGGACCGTTGCAGCCTGGAAGCAAGGTGGCCATCGTGGACGATGTTTGCACCACCGGCGGGTCTCTGTTCCACGCCATCGAGGCGGCGGAAGAGGCTGGGTGCACCGTGGTCAAGGTTGTTTCGCTGCTCGACCGGAACGAGGGCGGGTCGGAAGAGATGCGGAGGCGGGGCTACGACTTCGCGGCGTTGTTGGCCGCGACCCCAGAGGGCAAGATCGAGCCGGTCGCCGATCAGTAGCCTAGTTTTTTGCTGGACCGAAAGGCTGGGCCAGCGAGACAATCTCCGCTGAGGCCTTTTCCTTGGCTCCTATGTCCAAACGCGCGCCGATAGTGGCAACGGCTGCTTTGACGTAGCCCAGGCCTTTCAGAGCGCCGCCAGAGGGTGTTGGCGCAACGGATGTCACTGCTCCAATGTTCTGGCCATCAAGGAGCAGCGCGTCACCCGGCGCAATGCCCGCTTCGGGGTCGAAGCTCAGGGAAACCAGGTATCTCTGGACCTTTTTGTAGCTGTCCAGCCTGGCGATGACTTCCTGACCGATGTAACAACCCTTGGTAAAGTCCACCGAGCCGATCAGGCCGGCCTCCAGCGGGTTGTATGGTTCGCCAAGCTCGGGTCCGTACTCCGGTACGCCGTGATTCACCCGCGCCGCGTCCATCGCGGTAGTGCCGACGGGAACAGCGCCATTCGCGGTTAGATGCTGCCAGACCTCTGCGGCGGCTTCGGGGTCAACAATCAGCCAGTACCGGGACAGGGAACCCAAGGGCTGTTCTATCGCCAGCGCACCATGCCCGCCGAGATTCACGGACCGGATGGATAGGGAGTCTGGGGAGACCGTGGCGGCGGCGTTGTCCGCCAGGCCTAAGAGCCTCGCCGAGCCCGGGCCGACCAGGGCCAACATGGCGGTCTCGGGGGTGATGTCCTCGACCTCAAGGTCTTCCATGATGGTGTACTTGTCCAGCCAGTCCATGACCGCCTGTTGGCGGCCGGGGCTGGTGAGCAGCAACAGGTAGTCACCCTGGTTAACCACGCCCAGCACATCAATGATCCGGCCACGGTCGGTGGTTAGCACGGTAACAGCGCCCTCGCCGACGCCCAGGTCCACCACTTTGTTGGTCGACATGCGGTTGAGCAAGTCCAGACCGTCTTCGCCGGTGGCCTTCAGCCGCCCCATGTAGCTGGCGTCATGGATGGCTGCGGCGGTGGTGGCTGCTTCATATTCGGGGGCGAAGCCGGAGTAGACGGCGGGCAATCTGTAGCCGTGACGCTCGACGAAGACGGTGGCGCCGGTCTGGAGCGGTGATTCTTGCAGGGCCATCGGATTCTCCAAGAGATGTGGGTGAGGTGGGCCGTTAAATGAAACAGGCGCCGTCATCGGTTGAGCGATGCGGCGCCTGCTATTGTGCTGGTTTGGGCGGCCTCGGGCCAACCGCTGGCGGTGTTAGACGCTAAACGATGTGCCGCAGCCGCAAGCCTTCTTGGCGTTGGGGTTCTCGAACACGAAGCCCTTGCCGTTCAGGCCATCGGAAAAGTCGAGTTCGGTGCCGACCAAGTAGATGTAGCTCTTCTTGTCGACGATAACTTTCACGCCGTGTTGCTCGACGATCTTGTCGGTCTCGCTGGAGTCGCCGGTGTCACCGGTGATCTTTAGGTCGTAGGTCAGGCCGGAGCAACCGCCGCCTTTAACGGCCACGCGAATGCCGACGTTCTCGTTGATCCCGTCTTTCTCGGCGAAGTATTTAATCTTGTCGGCGGCTTTCTCCGAGATGGCCACCGTAAGTTCCACGCCATTCTGAGTTATGGGCATATCGTACTCCCCTCGCGGTTAGCTCCCTGGTCAGAGAGCTGGTTGGGGTCAAGTTCCAGACTTTGCTCCAATCAAGGAGCGGATATGATTATTGTAGGGTCTGGGGCCAAGCTCAGTCAAGAAAATGAGCCTGGGTGTAACAACTGCCTTGGTCAGCCGACCAACTGCTCCACTGCTTCCCCGCCCAGGTATGCCATCAAGAGGCCGGCGAAGCAGTCGGCTTTGGCGGGGGTGAGGTGGTTGGGTTTTTCCAGGAGACCGGCCAGCGACTCGGCGGTGTCGTGGGTGTTGGTGCGCACCTGAATCAGGGGCAATTCGCGTTCCAGGGCCTCGGCCTTGATGTAGGCCCTGGGCTCTCCCGGACCGGTCAGCACCAGGCAACTGGTCCGGTCGCTCATGCAGGCCATCTGGATATCGGGACGTTCCACCCGCGTGATAACCGCCTGGTTGGAGTACCGCCCGAAGTAGGTGGGGCCTTCGTCCATGATGTTGCCGCCGATCATGAACCGCTCGACGGGGGCGTCGGTGTTGACCGGGTCCAGGACCCATTGCCCCCCCAGATGCTCGGCGAGCTGGGCCACGCTGACCGAGAGCATACCCCGGCTTTCGGGGATGACGGCCAAGGGCACGGTCTGCCCGCCCAGATCGCGGGCTACTTCATCGCGGCGGTGGATCGGGACGGCGTTAACCACCACGGCGGCCAGGTTCGGGCCGGCGGCGGCTATCGACGCCTTGACCGCGTCCACGCCCGCTTGCCGGGAATAGCGGTGAACCAGGATGACCTTGGAATCAAGGGGAAGAGGTTCGGAACCGTCCGGGCCTTCGATGATAACCAAGCCGGCCTGGGATTCTAGCTTGGCGATTGCGTTTTGGACCTGGGCTAGTACCGCCGCGTCGCCGGAGTTGGCCTGGTCTCCGGAATCGGGTACGGCCGGGCCACCGTAGGGCTGGAGCAGTTGGGTGATGAATGTGGCGTCCGAGTCTGCGCCCGCTGCTCCGGAGAACGGTTTATAGTAGGCGGCCTTTCTCCCGGCGGTGTTGGCCAAGGTCAAAAGCGCCGCGGCCAGGCTGGTCTTGCCGGACCGGGACTGATTTCCCACGATCTGAAGGACGGCCACGGATACTCCTAGACGCCTGGAGGTCTGATTGCCAAGGTCTGATTGCGAACGATTGCCAAAGATCCCCAGAGATGCCAGGCAATTTTAGCATAGGGCCTCAGCGGCTGGACGCCTTGGGCGGACTACTCGCTGACGTCCTTGTAGCCCGTGTTTTCGGGGTCGAAACCCTCGGGGAACCTGGTGGTGTCGTCCCACTTGGCCAGGGTGAAATCGGACCGGTGGAGGCTGGCCTGAAGAAAGCTTGCGCCCCGGACATCGGTTGCGAACCACATGGAGTCGCGGATCATGGCCAGATTGAAGTCCGCCCCAGCCATCGTGGCCCGGCCCAGGTCGGCCCCATTCATGTTGGAGGAGTGGAACTTGGCGTTGGTCATGTTGGTGTTCCGCAGGTCGGCCTCAATCATGTTGGACTGGCTGAAATCAGCGCCGGTCAGGTCTGCGCCAAGCAGGTTGACCCGGTTCATGCGGCAGCCCCGGACCACGGCGCTGGTTAGGTTGGCGCCCTTCAGGTCGGTCCAGAACAGGTTCACGTTGTTGACCGTGGCAGAGGTCAGGTCGACGCCGGACATTCCAGCCTGCCCGAAGTCGGCTTCGGTCAGGTCGGCCCCTGTCAGGTCGGCCCCGGCCAGGTTGGCACGGCTGAAGCGGGCATGGGTCAGGTTCGCACCCTTGAGGTTGGCGTCGCGAATCTTGGTTCCGACCAGGTCCACGCCGCTGAGGTCGGCGCCTTCCAGGTCCAATCTGACATCGGGGTTTTTCTCGCGCCATTTCTCCAGGGCGTCGGGGCCGCTGGAAGCTATCTTTACGTGTTCTTGGTTAGCCACAGTTTCGTACTCCGGGTCTGATGTCTGTTCACAAAAACACAGCCCGGGAGCGACTCCCAGGCTGCTGTTTTACGTCGCATGGTTTCCGATGGTGTTCGGTGGTGAAGGGCTTAGGCGTCTTCCAGGTCAAAGAGTTTCTCGGCAATGACCATCTTAAGTTCGTTGACCTTGCTCAGGTCGGGGAAGGCCCCGGCCTCCTTGCGGTCGAAGATCTTTTCTCCGTCCAAGAACACTTCCAAGCGTCCTTTGTCCGAGGGGGTCATCTTGATCGCCACATCGCCAGGGGCGTCCGAGCGGAAGAACTCTGTCGCCAACCACGTGGCGACCGGGAAGTAGCCTCAAGCAACGCAATAGACGATCTCTGCTTCCACTTTGCCGTGTTCTGATCCAGCCATGTCATTCTCCCAAGGGTTCGCTGTGTTCGCCCGCAGGCGGCGTTTAACTGATAACCGCGGTGCCGATACCCACGGCGGTGCGGTTGCCATCTTGGTTGTCGCAGAAGAGGTCGACGGAGACCCTGGTGCCGCCGTCGACAGCCTCGGTCCCGCTGACCACGCCGGTGACGGTGATGGTGTCGCCGGCCTTGACCGGCCTCAGGAATTTCAGGTTGACGGTGCCGGTGTGATTGAAGACCTCAGGCCCAAAGAACTTGCGCATGCTCTCGGCGGCGAAGGTGATGGACATGCGGCCGGAGGCGATGGTGTAGGTGGTTCCCAGGCGTTTGGCCGCCATCTCCGGGTTGTTGTGGATGTTCTCCCGGTCCAATATCCCGCAGGACTCGAATCGAAGGATCGAGTCGGTGGTGATGGACTTGGTCACCGAGGGAATCTCTTGCCCGGGCTTGATCTCTGTTGCGGATACCATATTCATCACCTGACTGGAAGCGTTCAGATACCGGTTGAAATACCAAGTGTTTCAGGTAAAAAGTTATTGCTGCTCGGGGTGCCACTTCTTGCCCAGCTCGTCGGGTTTCTTGAGCTGGTAGGTGCTGAGCTTCTCCAGCATGCGGCCGTCTTCGTCCACGGCGGTGGCCTCCAGGACGATGTAGGGCTTGTCGCGGCGCAGATACTTATCGGAGATGCGGCCCTTGACGATGATCTTCTTGCCCACGATGGGCGGGTTGAAGAACTCGACCTCATTCCCGGCGTTCACCGTGCCGATGGGGTCGTCGTAGACCATGGCGAAGGCGGTGGCGTCGTGCTTGACGCCCAGCGTGGGGAATGGGGCGTCGGGGTCTTCTACAGAGGCTCGGAAGTCGTCCATCATCTGCTGGGTCAGGGTGTACTCGTAGGACCCCAACTCCTCGCCGATGACGACCTTTTCGTAGTCGAATATCTTTACTTCAGGATCGGCCATTTCCAGGCTCCTCGGTTCTGTTGACGGGCGTGGTGTTTCTACAATACTGAGTTTGCCGTAGCTAGTCAACGCGCCCATGCCCGGGCGTCACGCATGGCCGACGGTGTTGGTTTGGCATATAATGGCATATGTAGTGGTCTTGCTGCCGGCCTGGCCGTCCAGCGTGGACCCAACTTTGGCTTTAAGGCGTGACTGACTGATATGGACCTTTCTTTCGACCGTGGGGACGCCCAAAACCCCAGAGGACACGCCCTGCTCTACTTTCGCGTGGACACCGAGCCGGACAAGGTTTACGCGACCTATGTGGTCACACTGCCAGTCAAGTCTGACCTGACAAAGTACGTTCCGCCCTTCTTGGCTTCCCACCTGGGCAGCATGCCCCTGACCGACCTTTCAGCTTTCGCCATGCCTCCGGTCCCCGAGTCCATCGGCAGCTTTTCTGAGCTTGAACGCCTGAGCGAGCTTCGCGGCGACGACCTGGTGTACGGCGGCAACATGTTCTCCTTCGACCTGCCCAGGATGATGGAGTCGGCCACTGAAGCCGTCCAAGCCTACTCCGGCCTCTGTTCCGACTCGCTGACCATGACTGGCACTCCGGCGGAAGGCGCCGCGGCGGCCCTTGGAGAGGAACTGGAGCACACCATGGGCGCGGCCCCCGAACCCGAACCTCCCGAACCGGTGGCAGAAGAGCGAGACGATTCCTACAACGTTAATGAGGTGCTATTCAGCTTTATGAGCGAGAGCGACAAGCTGGGTGAGCTTTCCAAGTTGTTGGGCCGGCTCCGGTTCGCCGTTGACGGGTCAGACCGGGCCGCGGCTGAGGAGGTTGGCGATGAGATCAAGGTCCTGGCCCGCCACCTGCCCAAGGATTTCAAGGTTGGCGATCTGCTGGATGTGGCGCAGGACAACTCTGAGAAGAGTTCACAGCTAGCCAAACTCTACATCGACCGGTGTTTCCGTCTTTCCGCTGGTGATGCGGCGGCGGCCCAAGTGCTGGAAGACCAGATCCAAGCATTACGCGCCCAGGACTGATCCGGTCCAACCCTCATTCGCCCCGGCCTCAGGTCCAGCTAACCCGCCCGCTTTGCCGCAATGATGGAGGGAACACGACAGGTTGGCTTACCTCTCTCGCCTTCGGCTGACCAATTTCCGCAACCTTACCCGCCTAGATGTTGGCTTGAATCCTGGCGTGACCGTCTTTTACGGTCCCAATGCCCAGGGCAAGACCACACTGCTGGAAGCCGTTTACCTGCTGTGCATCGCCCGGTCGTTCCGCGCCGAGAACGAAAGAGAGGTGGTGAACTTCGCCGCCGGCAATGAGGGTGAGCAGGCCCTGGTGGACGGCGCCATCGAGCGAGACGGCCAGCGGCTGCGGGTGATCGTCGGCTACCAGCCCACGGCGCGCTCGAATTCAGAGAACAACGGCCTTGGCTATAACGTCCGGAAGGAGATCCGCGTGAACCGGCAGAGGCGCACCGCCGGCGAACTGATCGGCGAGGTGAACGGCGTTCTGTTCAGCGCCGCTGACATCGAGTTGGTCCAGGGCCCTCCGTCGGGCCGCAGGCGTTTCTTGGACATATTGCTTTCCCAGGCCGACTCGCTCTATCTGAAAGGCCTGCAGCGGTACCAGCGGGTGGTACAGCAACGGAACCAGTTGCTGCGCCTGCTCCGTGAGGGCCGGGCGGCGGACGGCGAGCTGTCTTTCTGGAACGATGAGTTGGTCCGGGAAGGGTCGTGGATCACCTGGCGGCGTTCCGAGGCGATGCGCCGATTGGCCCAGGCGTGTCGCCGACACCACGAGGAACTCAGCGGCCCGGAAGATGACCTGGCGGTGGAATACCGCCCCAGTGTAGTCCTAGCGGATGATGTTTCTGGGACCGAGACCAATTTTCGGGAGGCGTTGGCCGCCGCGTCCCAACGGGAAAGGACCAGGCCGGTTACGGCGGTGGGCCCCCACCGGGACGACTTCAATCTGTTGATCGACGGCGCAGACATGGGGACATTCGCCTCCCGGGGACAGGCACGGACCCTGGCGCTGACCTTGAGGCTGGCGGAGGCGGAGTTCCTGGCCTCGGTGCGAGAGGAAGGGCCGGTGGTGCTGCTGGACGACGCGCTGTCGGAGATGGACAGCGACCGCAGGCACCGGCTATTGGAGAAAGCCACCGAGTATGAGCAGGTGCTCATCACGACGACCGACCTGGAACAGTTGAGCGACTTCTTCGGTTCCGGGGCCGAGTACATCCGCGTTTCCAACGGCCAGGTCTGGCCGTCGGACCAATACGGCAACGTGGACGATAGCCCCGTGGTTCCTCCGGAAGCGTATGCCGAGGCGGAACGGTCTAGCGATGATTCCGGGTGAACGGGGTGTACATCGTGGTCGGGCGGGACGATAATTCAGAAATTCGGGCCAAAAGTTTCGGGCGGCAGGCTTAGATGTTGGGCGGGAATGGAATACCGATGGCAATAACCAAAGAGAAACTGGATGAGATAGCGCTCTCGCGGGCCGAGTACGACCTGATACTTGAGCGTCTGGACCGCGAACCCACCGCCGTTGAATTGGGCATGTTCGGGGCGCTGTGGAGCGAGCACTGCGGCTACAAGCACTCCAAGCCCTTGCTGCGTTTGTTTAGCCAGCAGTCGAGCCGCGTCCTCTCCCAGACCGGCGCGGAGAACGCCGGGGCAGTGGACATCGGCGACGGCCTAGCAGTGGTGTTCAAGGTTGAGTCGCACAACCATCCTTCGGCAGTGGAGCCGCGGCAGGGCGCAGCCACCGGAGTGGGAGGCATCGTGCGGGACATACTGGCCATGGGCGCCCGTCCCATCGCGTTGCTAAACTCCCTGCGTTTCGGCCCCCTGGACGACGCCCAGAACCGGCATCTTTTCCACGGCGTGGTCGGCGGTATCTCCTGGTACGGCAATTGCATCGGCGTGCCCGACGTGGCCGGCGAGATCTTCTTCGACGAGTCCTATTCCGGCAACCCCTTGGTCAATGCCATGTGTGTGGGCCTGGTCCGGGCCGACAGCATCGCCACGTCGGCTGCCAGCGAGGTCGGAAACGTGATGCTTCTGGTGGGCGCGGGCACCGGGCGAGACGGTATCCACGGCGCGTCCGGATTGGCCTCCCGGACATTTGAGGAAGAGGTGGAGCTTCGTCCCACCGTACAGGTGGGCAACCCCTTCCTGGAGAAAGTTCTCATCGAAGCCTGTCTAGAGGCCCTGGACACCGGCCTGGTGAACGCCATCCAGGACCTGGGCGCGGCTGGACTGACCAGCGCCGCGGTTGAGTCTGCGGCCGGAGGGGGCCGGGGCATCAGCCTGGACATCTCCCAGGTGCACCAGCGGGAAGAGGGCATGAGCGCCTACGAGGTGATGCTGTCCGAGTCCCAGGAGCGGATGCTTTTGGTGGTCGCCCCGGAGAATGTGGACGCCGTCAGGGCCGTTTTCGATAAGTGGGACGTGGTCTGCATGGAGATCGGGCACATCATCGGCGACAAAGTGGCCCGGGTGTCCGTTGGCTCGGAACTGGTGGCTGACCTGCCCATCGGTCCACTTTCCGAGGCGCCCCAATACCGGTTGGAAGGCAAGCCCACCCAGGAAGCCATCGACCGCATGAAATTGGAATTTGACTCGGTACCGCTGCCCGTCGATGACCCACAAGAGATCCTGCTGCGGCTGCTGGCGTCGCCTAACATCGCGAACAAGGAAGGCGTCTACCGGCAGTACGACCACCAGGTGCAGACCAATACCGTGGTCGGCCCTGGCAGCGACGCCGCCGTGCTCAGGGTGAAAGGCACGAAGAAAGCTATCGCGGTGGCCATCGACGGCAACGGTCGCCTCTGTCAGTTGGAACCGTACCAGGGCGGCCAGATCGTGGTTGCCGAGGTCTGCCGGAACCTGAGCTGTTCCGGCGCATCGCCGTTGGCGATCACCGACTGCCTGAATTTCGGCAACCCGGAACGGCCCGACATCTATTACCAATTGGAGCAGTGCATCCAGGGTATCGCCGAGGCCTGCCGGGTCTTGGATGTGCCGGTGGTCAGCGGCAACGTGAGCCTGTATAACGAATCGCGGGGCCGGGCAATCTTTCCCACCCCGGTGATTGGGGGGCTGGGACTGCTGCAGGACGTTGGCAACGCCACCAGGTCGGCATTTGCCGGAGCAGGGATGGTGGTCGCCCTGTTGGGTGCGGACACCAGCGAGGTTGAGCCATACGACCTGGCCGGCAGCGAGTACCTGCAGCGTATCCACGGCCGCGTCGAGGGCAGTCCACGTATCGACCTCAACTTGGAGAAACGGGTCCAGCAGGCGTGCCGTTGGGCGATAGAACAGGGCCGGATAACCTCCGCCCACGACTGTTCCGAAGGCGGCTTGGCCGTGGCCCTGGCCGAATGCTCCATCCAGGGCGGCGTCGGCTTCACCGGCGATTTCCCCGTTCCGGAACGCTGGGATGTGGCACTATTCGGTGAAAGGCAATCGCGGATCATAGTCGGTCTGCCGGAGGACCAATGGGACGCACTGGTGGGTTTGGCGTCGGGCTTGGGTGTGCCGGTCACCAGATTGGGCCAAACCGGCGGGGACCGGTTCCGGGTCAATGACCAGATGGACCTGCTGGTCTCACAGATAAGCGAAGCCTGGAACAATGGACTGGAGGCGGCTGGTGGCTAGCACACCACTGCGCGTTTTATTCCTAACCCCCTATTTCAGGCCCTACCTGGGGGGCATCGAGAGGGCGATAGAGCAACTATCGTTCCAGATGCAGCAGTCGGCGTCCGTCGAAGCCATCGGCGTGCTTACTACCAAGTACTCCTTCCCCAGGCTGCCGCAGCCGGCTTGGGGCGACCGGGAGACCACCCCCGAGGGAATCTCCATCTATCGTCTGACAGGATTCCCCAGCCGCGCGTTACCGGTCTATTCGGTGCCGTTGGTCTGGTTCTCCCCCCTGCGATTGAAGCGGTATCTGGACGAATTCAAGCCCGACGTGATCCATTTCGTCGGCGACGGCTGGTTCTGGGGGCACCTGTGGGCATGGTTCTGGTACCGGGGCCGGGCGCGGTTCGTATTCACGCCTTCCTATCACACTCTGCCGCCCACCAAATGGTGGCTCAAGCCCATCAACGCCTTTCTCTGCCACATAGCCGACCGGGTTGTCGCCCTGACCAGCCGGGAGGCGGAGGGCGTCCACCGGGCCTACCGCGCCGGCAGGGACAAGATGGGCGTTATCGGCTGGGGCGCTTCCGCCGGTGATGAGAACTTGATGGTTGAAAGGTCAGGAGAAAGGTCAGGAGAAAGGTCGGGCGAACGGGCAGGCGAGCGGACTGCTGATTCGGGAGAAGACCTGGAATCGAGGCCGTTGACGGTGCTCTGTGTCGGCCGGCTGGGAAGGCACAAAGGCCAAAGGTGGCTGCTGGAGACCTACCGGCAAGCCCGGTCCAACTTCAAGCGTCCGGTCCGGCTGGTCCTCGTTGGCCGGGAAGAGGACGCCTCGGCGGACATAAATGGCCTTGTCGCGCAGCATGAACTAGATGGCGAAGTCATCATCACCGGGGAAGTATCCGACGGTGAATTGGCCGAGTGGTATGCCGAAGCCGACCTTTTCGTCCTCTTCTCCCGCTACGAAGCGTTTGGGCTGGTGTATCTTGAAGCCATGGCCCACGGCGCTCCGGTGCTGACCCACGATGTCGGCGCCAACCGTGAGGTGCTGGCGCAGGGTGCGGTGGTCGTGGACCGGTTCGACCGGCAGGCCGCGGCCGGCGAGATGGCCCGGCTGGTGAATGACGACGCAGCGCGCCTGGAATTGTCTTGGCAGGCCCAGCAGTACGCCCTCTCCGAATTCAGTTGGCCGCTGGTGGCGGAGAAGTATCTCGAAGCCTACCAGTCAGCCCGAACCGCAGCCTGAACTTTTAGCCTGTACTTTCGGCCTGAGAGGCCCGATAGAGTAGGCCCGATAGATAGGAACAAGCCGTGGACCGAAAAGCCCTGGAAGAAGGCGCGCGCCGGATACTCCTGACCAACCTGCGTCAGGGCGTGGCCGATTGGAACGGCCAGGAATACAGCTTTGTCTGCCCTTCCCTCACCGGCTACCCCTTTCAATGGTTCTGGGATTCTTGTTTCCATGCCATCGCCCTGATCCATCTGGACCCGGACCAAGCCAAGGCCGAACTGCGCACGCTGATGAGCGCGGCCCTTCCCAACGGCTTCATGCCCCACATCATCTTCTGGGAGATGGAGAAGCAGCCGGATTTCTTGAGCCGCAATATCGTCGGCCAGGCCGGCGACCCCCATTACAGTTCTACCATGCAGCCGCCGATCATCGCCTACGCCGTGGAGCGGGTGTACCGGGCCACCGGAGACGAGGGGTTTAGAGATGCGGCGCTGCCGGCGCTGGTCAACTTCTACCGTTGGCTGCGAGAGATCAGGGACCCGGACGACGATGGTCTGATCGCGGTGATTCAGCCGGAGGAAGCGGGCACCGACTGCTCTCCCAAGTACGATGAAGCGCTGGGGCTCACTGAGCTTTCCAATAAGGGATTCATCACCGCGCTGAAAGAGATCTACCGGGCCTACGAGCCCCTGCGCGGCGATGACCGTAAGATACTAGCGGCCGACCTGTTCCATTTTGAGGACGTGTTGGTGAATTCGATCTATGCCATGGGGCTGCGGTCGTTGGCCCGGCTGCTGGGAGACTCGCCAGAGGCTGAGGAGTTTGACCGCGAAGCCGACCGGACCCGGGACGCCCTTGTGGCCAAGTGCTGGGACGAGGAGGCAGGCGCGTTCTTCGACCTTTCCGGCGTCGCCGAAGAACCGGTCAAGACCGTGACGATAAGCTCGCTCATGCCATTGGTCCTGCCAGACCTGCCCCGCCCCATCGTAGAGCGGCTGGTGGCAGACTGGGTCTCGTCGCCGGACCATTTCTGGACGCCCTATCCCCTGCCGTCGGTGCCGGTTTCCGACCCGAAGTTCATGCCTGGCAACCCCGGCGGGTTCATCTGGCGGGGTCCGTCTTGGATCAACACCAACTGGTTCTTGTCCCACGGGCTGCGCGGTCATGGCTACACGGATCTGGCCGACACCATCGTGGGCAAGAGCTACGAGTGCATCGAGAAGTCCGGCTTCAGGGAGTACTACCACCCCTACACGGCCGAGGGACTGGGCGCCAGGGATTTCGGCTGGTCCACGCTGGTGCTGGACCTCTAGGGATAGGCGGTACGGAGGACTCACCCAAGCTGAGAGAGGCTGAAGTTAGGAAAGCTCAGGCGGAAATCAGGGGTTGGTCCTTCGTGGCGGTCGTTCTGTATACGGCAGTACTGCTGATCGTGCTGGGCATGATGATCGGCCAGGACTCTGTAGGCCAGACACGGCCCCCCTGGCAAGAAGACTTGATAGGTCCGGCGATTGTTGTTGCTGAGTTGTCGGCGCTGAGCCTGTTTGCCTGGGGCCTGGTCGTTTGGAGTTCTTCGCTGGCCTGGAAGGCGCGGCTCCTGTCGTGGCTGATATTGATGGTGGGACTGGTCCCGCTGGTAAGTTTTTCTTTTATTCTTGGCCCGCTTCTGCTGACCACCACACCGGCGTTATGGCGATGGGGACCAAGGTAAGAGGACCGGTTTCCCAGCGGATTGGATCTATCGCTAGATACAACAGGAGTCATCCCGGAGTTTGCTGGGCGGATGCCACCGCGTTGGTCATTCCGTCCGCCTTGGGCATTCCGAGCGAAGCGAGGAATCTCTTTGCTGATGGGAGACCAAATGCCGGTCCCGCGGAACGATAGCAACCTTGAAGTCGAGCAAAGAGATTCTTCTCCTTCCGCGGAAGGAACAGAATGACAGCTCGCGAGTGTGGTTGCTCCGCACGACCGTCATTTTGGCGAAAGTCGAAATGACGGCATCTGCCCGGTAGCGTGCTGCCCACGGTGAGCACTCCGTGATGACACTTCTTTTATTTCTGGGTCGTCGCCGGAGCCGGTCTAGTTTCTGCGGGGGCGGAAGAGGCGGGACATGAAGCCGGTTTCGGCGCGGGCTTCCGCGGCTTCTTTTCCTGACTCATAGTCGTCGTCTTCGTAGTCGGCATAGGTTGGGGCGACGTTGGCGGGATCGACGCCCGGATTCTCGTCCTCAGGCGTATCCTCGATCTCCATCGTCCCTTGGGCGTCGGGAATCTCCTGGCCGTAGACCGTGCTCTCATGGCTGCTTGACGGATAGGAATGACCGGAGTCTTGATGGTCGCTGCTGCTACCCCGGCCGCTGTTGGCGCCGTCGCTGCCTGCGGTGCGCACGCCAATCATCTGTTCCACCAGTGAATTTTCGTGGTTCAGGAAGAAGGTGCGCCGCCGGCGGTTCTGGCCGGAAGTCTCGTCGCGCCAGCTGTGGTTGCCTTTTAGGAAGAATTCGCCCTCGCTGAGGCTACGGAACATCTTGCTGACGTAGGTGCGGGAACTGGCCTGGCTCCACCGTTGGGTGATCTCGGTGTCACCGGCTTCCAGGCCCTGGGCCAGGGCGTCGCAGACCTCTGAGACCAGGAAGTTGAAGGCCACATGGCTGATGCCTTCCCGGTTTTCCAGCGTGTTGGCCATGATGATCAGGTCTGACACGCGGTCGGCTAGCAGGCCATCGTCGGGGTCGGTGGGCATCCCCAAACTGCTGATGGCTTCCTGGACCGCCTGGGACAACTCGTGGTTGTCGCCAAACGGGGAGCGGGGAGTCTCGGACCCTTGGGAATAGTCCGTCGAGTAGCCGGTTGAATCGCTTGATTCAGGCTCTTCGTAATCGTGTTGGCCGTTGCTGGCGACGGCGACGGCGGGTTCTGGTTCGTATTCCTGTTGAGGTTCCGGTTCTGGATAGACCGGGTCAACCTCGGCTTCTTCGTAATCCGAACTGGCCTCCGGAGTGGGGGCTTCGGCTTCCACTGGGGCGTGTCCGTCCTGCTGTCTGGAGCGGGGAAGGCGTCCCCGGCGGCGTCCGGGCCGGGTGTTGGGCGGGGCGAATGTGGCTTCGGTGGCGCCTTCGGGAATCACCTCGTCGGCCATGATCGCCCAATCAACCAGACCGGCGGTGATCAGCCGGATCTTGCCGTCTTGCGCCACTCTGGCCATCAAGCGTTTGAATCCGGAGTAGCCTAGTTTCTTTTCGTCGAACCCGGGGAAGCGGCGGGTCAGGCGCTGCTTGATGGAGGTCAGCAGCGGGTTGCCTCCAGCCTTGCGCTCGTCGCGGATGATCTCTTCGATCGCCTGAATCACGTCGTTCAGGTCGCCGGTAGGCACGCGTTCTTCGGCGGCGGCGGCGACGATGGCGGGTTCTTCAACGATGGCGGGCTCAGCCGGTACCGCCGGCGGGTCGACGTCCACATCGTAGAGCACTAGGGTGTCCACCTGGTCGGCCAGGCGGCGCGAGGTGCTCCAGGAGACGCCGACAACAACCACATGTTTGCCCATGGTCCGGAGGGCGTTCACCACGTGGATAAAATCCGAGTCCCCGGAAACCAGCACGTAGGTGCCGATATTGGGGTAGGAGTGGGCGATCTCGATACAGTCGGCGGTCATCTTGACATCGACGCTGTTCTTGATGCGCCCGGTGCGCATGCCGTTGGCGTTGGTGGCGTTGGGCGACGGGGCCCTGGTGGGCACGAATACCGGCTCGATGCCGGCAGCGTAGAGGGAGGGAGGGTCGTTCAGGAATTGGCTGGCGCCCCGCAGTTCGGGGGCTCTGGTTACCCAGTCGGCGTAGGCTTTGGCGATCACCACGCGGCCGTGGTTGGATACTTCTTCTTTTAGCGCGGAAACGTTGGGGGTCCGGTGGCCTACGGCCAGACTGATCTTGAAATTTTCCCAGTCGATGAATAGAGCGACGTCCGCCCCGTGGTTGAGATTAGCCTGCATGGATCAATTCGTCCCGGTGGCCCGATTTTAGGCTCACCTATGTGTGTCTTTACCAGTGTAGATGTCGCCCCCAATGGAGTCAAGAATCCGTGTGTAGCGTCTGCGCTAGCCGACGAATTCCGCCGGACAATGGGTAATCTTGACAATGGGAACGCTTTATTAGATTGTAACCCACGTGTGAGCATAATCACAGGCTTCACAGATTTTCAAACGATATTCCAGAGGTGCGACGATGGCGGACCGACCCCCCAGGCTAGAAGGCAAAGTGGCGATCGTAACCGGCGCTGGGTCCAGTGGCGAAGGAGTGGGCAACGGCAAGGCGGCGTCCATCCTGTTCGCCAGGGAGGGGGCCAAGGTCCTGTTGGTGGACTTCCAGGAAGACCGGGCCAGGGAGACCCTGCAGATCATTCAGGAGGAGGGCGGTGTCGCGTCGACCATCCAGGGCGACATGACCAAGCTGGAAGACTGCGAGCGCATGGCGGCAGCAGCCATGGAGCGCTACGGCCGGGTGGACATCCTGGACAACAACGTGGGCATCTCCCAGCGGGGCACGGTGGTGGAGGTCTCGGAGGAAGCTTGGGACCGGGTGATGACCGTCAACATGAAGACCATCATGCTGGCCAGCAAGGCTACCATCCCTCACATCATCGCCAGCGGCGGCGGCGGCGCGATCATCAACATCGCATCCATCGCCGGACTCCGGGCCCACAGCAGCACGCCGTACAGCGCGTCCAAGGCCGGGGTCATCGGGCTGACATTCTCAATGGCCGCCGATCACGCCGCCGACAACATCCGGGTCAACGTCATTGCGCCGGGCCTGGTGTACACCCCCATGGTGGCCCCGCGCATGAACGACGACCTGCGCCAGTTCCGGTCCGACGCGGCGCCGCTGAAGACCGAGGGCACCGGCTGGGACGTTGGCTACGCGGCGCTGTTCCTGGCCAGCGACGAGGCCCGCTGGATCACCGGCATCTGCCTGCCGGTGGACGCCGGCCTAACCTCGGTCCACCCAGGCACCTACACCCCCATGAACCAGCAGACACGGTATTAGGGGGCGCCTGTCCTGGGGATTAGAGGAGCGGAATTTGAACAGGTTCCTTCTTAGGATCTGTCTGGGGACTCAGGGGATCTCTCACAGACAGATTTTTGGGAGTAAATAAAAACTCGCTCGAGGGATCATGGTCTTGGTAGCGGCTTTTTGCCAGACCTCGATTCTGAACGGCGTAACAATAGACGCATCCGTGTGGGCAGGTGTCGTACTCTCCAATATCTTTCGAAGCGAAGCAGCCGCAATCAGGCCGATTACCCTTTAATTCAGCCAAGATTGGATAACCAGCTACCAGCGACAAACGTTCTGCGTCAACGCATTTGGCGGGACTTATTCCGGGCGCTAAGTACTTGTCTTGTGAGCACATGGTTAATCGAATGCCGCGTTTCGTGGCCATTTGCGCCAAATCTGCCGCGAGAGATAATTTCAGGGAATCCTGTGGGTCTTCCCATGAGAATCCGAATTCCGTGGCAGCTTCATCCATGTTCCGGCGGGTTTTCTTGTAAATCTGGGCGAATGAAATCACTACTTCATCAGTAATCCCTTCAAGCGAAGCGGCGAGGCGTTCGAATTTATCTCTGTGAAAATCAGGTGGTGTCACTGAGCTAAATACAATGGGGTCGTACCTCCAAACACCCACGTTGGGACCGAAATTTTCAGCGACCGAAGCCATGTGTTCCACCGATTTCTTGGAGTCAACGACCGAAAATTCAAGATTCCGGGGGTACGCATTGATGGTGTACTCGACGATGAATGGGAACCCTTGGTCTTCAACAATCTTGAGCACGTCAAGAAACGGACCAAGATTTTTGGTCCAGAAAATGAATCCATCGACGCTTCCTCGAGATAAATCTACCCGTTGCGGTCGACGATTGTATGGATTGACCATCATGCAATAGCCGGCGGCCAAACGATTCTTGAACCACTCTCCGTAGAAGGTCGGGATATCGGTCTTGTAACTTGCCGAGATAATCATTATGGCACCTTTGTACCTACGTACCAGTATGCATCCCATGTAGTTCGAGGATTCCTACCTACGTTTGTTAGCATCTGTCCTAAAGTGCTCGATTGTTCGTCGCTATCCATGTTTGAAGTTGCCCTGCCCAAGACTGATAGGTCAAGGTTGCAGTCAGAGGAAATCTCTTCTATTTTTTTAGCCCATCGAGATTCAGCTCGCTCGACAAACAGAAACTTTGCTCCCATAGGGGCTCTGTCAGCGACCAACTCAACGAATTCGTGGAAATATTCGAAGTCAGAAAAAATTTCCGAAATAATGTACGAAAAGATGTATATGTGGTGGCTGAAACTTGGATCCCAGTTGTTGAAATTAACAACTGCCGATTCACTGTTGACGTCGATTTGAAGAAAATCCCCAGAAATGGTGACAGATGGATTACCTGATTGGCTTAGTCGCTTGTTTGTTTCTCGGCGTAATCCACGCCAGGTACCAACCCACTCATTAATTTTATCAACTAAAAGAAAATTTAATTCAAGGGGGTCTGTCAATTGGCGACGTTCGAGCCATTTTGCAACCGCAAGTAACTCCGTACCGGGGCCACCGCCAAATGCGCAAATGTCTAAGACGCCAATTGATTGATGAATTTCATCGACATGGTCGGCTAGCTCCTGAGATTCTTCGAAAATTTTTTCTACAAGGTTTGCATTGGCGGGAACAATGCCATAGAGGTAAGCGATTCGGCAAAGCGGGTCGCCATATGGGACATTGGGTGCCGAAGGTCCACGCCACAGATCGGCATTCTGCTTGAGATGTTCGAGAATTCGAGAGTATGCTTCTTTACTAGAAATATGCTGGTTAGCTGCTATTTTGAGGTGGACCCCATCATTAAGACAGGATTGGGGCAGGATTAAGTGAGGGTCCCGCTGTGTTTCCAAAGTCTACCAATTCTCTG
>MUCI01000062.1 GCA_002816575.1 SAR202 cluster bacterium Casp-Chloro-G2
CACCCCCGCCTACGACGACATGGATTACGTCGCCACCGTCAGCACCGGCCAGCCGTATGACTGGCCCGGCGGAGAAGCCGGGGAAGATGAGGATGCCAAACGACACATCCTGGTGACCGACTGCGGCCTCAAGTACAACATCCTGCGGCAGCTCCGCCGCCGGGGCTGCCGGGTGACGGTGGTGCCAGCGGCGACACCAGGGGAGGACCTGCTGGCGTTGGAGCCCTCGGGGATCCTGTTCTCCCCCGGTCCCGGCGACCCCCAGATGCTGGACTACGTGGTGGACAACACCCGCCAAATCCTGGGCCGGGTCCCGGTTATGGGTATCTGCTTAGGCCACCAGATAGTCGCCCGGGCGCTGGGCGCTGGGACCTTCAAGCTAAAGTTCGGCCACCGGGGCGGCAACCACCCGGTCAAAGACCTGGCCGACGGACGCGTTTACATAACCGCGCAGAACCACGGTTATTCCGTCAGCGCGGAGAAACTGCCGTCGGGCTTGGAGGTCTCACATATCAACTTAAATGACCAAACTGTGGAAGGTCTCAGGCATAAAAACATGCCCCTATTTACCATACAATATCACTCCGAGGCTTCACCCGGACCCAGGGACAACGAGTATCTGTTCGACCAGTTCATCGACATGGTCGACGATTTTCAAGCCTGATGCCCAGCCGTACTGAACGGTTGGGCCGGCCAAGGATCAGAGAAGCCAATTAAACCGGAGCGTGATCGCTCCGATATTCGAGGAGGCGGCCACTGAGTTATTAGCAGTCAAGGTTAGGGCGAACCGATAGGACAAGCCCAAACTTCAGATTCCGACCCCAACAGGGCGCGATTATCATTTGGAGGAATATTAATGTCTTCATTCGCCATGTTTCTGCTGGAGGGGGGTGTGGATGTGGAGGTGGCGGTGGACTTTGCGGGGATCGCCTCTTTGCTAGAAGAGGAAACGGCCCGCTATTCTTGTGGTGAGTACATTTACAGATTGAGAGCAGGCAAGGGTACGCTGGGACAGCGTTGGGACCTGGTGGTAAATGCCATCGACCCCAGTGCGGAAGGCCAGCGGATGTATCCCTTGGGACGGCTAGAGGTGGTGCCCGTGGGTCCAGGGGTAACCAACATCAACGTACCTCCCAGAATCGAACAGAGGGTTCTTGGCGAGGATGCGGCCGATTGGGACGGCAGGCTCTTCTGCTCGTTCGTCTCCCAGTTGCTCAATTCATTGCACACGCGGAGCTTGATTGAGTTGCCGTGTTTGCTTCCGACGGTTTAACGGACGGTATAACGACTGTTTAGCCGATTTAGGTCTTGGATAAGCCCATCTTTCCCGTACGGGAAAGATGGGCTTATCTTCGAGTTACAGGCCGCATGGCCGGTCCCGGCAGCGCCGGGTTATGGTCAAAAAGTACGGCCGGGTATAACATCGAAAGGCACATATCTCCGGCCCCAAATGGGTCCGTGGCCGCAGCGAACTGCGGAAAGGAGGACAACATTCCCGACAAGCCAAAAAAGGTGCTCGTGATCGGTTCTGGCCCTATCGTCATTGGGCAAGCGGCTGAATTCGACTACGCCGGAACACAGGCCTGCAAGTCCCTTCGGGAAGAGGGCGTTACAACCGTCCTCGTCAACTCCAATCCGGCCACGATCATGACCGACCAGGGCATCGCCGACCGCGTTTATATCGAGCCGCTTACCGTGGAGGTCCTGGAACGGATCATCGCCAGGGAGCGGCCCGATGGCATCCTGCCCACCTTGGGAGGCCAGACCGGGCTTAACCTGGCCGTGGAACTGGCCGACGCTGGAGTCCTTGAACGCTACGATGTTGGCCTTCTGGGAACGCCCTTGGAGACCATTCGGCGCTCCGAGGACCGGGACTTCTTCCGCACCTTCCTCCACGAGATCGACGAGCCAGAGCCCGAGAACCAGAGCGTTAACACCATGGAACAGGCCTGGGACGCCGCCAAACGGATGGGACTTCCTCTCGTGGTCCGGCCGGCCTACACCCTGGGCGGCAGCGGCGGCGGCATCGCCAACAACGAGGAAGAGTTCGAACACTTCGCCCGTTCCGGTCTGGCGGCTAGCCCCATCTCCCAGATCCTGTTGGAACGCTCTCTCGTCGGCTGGAAAGAGATCGAATACGAAGTGATGCGCGACGGCGCCAACAACTGCATCACCATCTGCAACATGGAAAACCTGGACCCAATGGGCGTCCACACCGGCGACAGCATCGTGGTGGCCCCCAGCCAGACGCTGAGCGACCGGGAATACCAGATGCTCCGCACCGCCAGCATCAAGATAATCAGGGGATTGGGCATCGAGGGCGGTTGCAACGTCCAGTTCGCCCTGCAGCCCCATCCCAGCGTCTCCAAGGCCCTGGGACAGGAATGGAACCCAGAATCGCCCTATTACGTGATTGAGGTCAACCCCAGGGTTAGCCGCAGCTCGGCTCTGGCCAGCAAGGCCACCGGCTATCCCATAGCCAGGGTCGCCGCCAAGATCGCGGTGGGCAAGAGGCTGGACGAGATCGAAAACGCCGTCACCAGACAGACCATGGCTGCATTTGAGCCGGCCCTGGACTACTGTGTGCTCAAGATTCCCCGTTGGCCATTCGACAAGTTCCCCCACGGTGACCGCCGGACCACCACCCAGATGAAAGCCACCGGCGAAGTCATGGTTATCGAGCGGTCATTCGAGGCTGCTTTGCAGAAGGGCGCCCGCTCGTTGGAGTTGGGCGGCCGGACCATGCTCTGGGAGGACCCAGCCTGGCGGACCGAAGGCAAACTGTCTCTGGACCAGCTCCCCCTTGGCCCCAACGATGAACGCCTGTGGGCCTTGATGGCGGCGCTGCGGCGGGGAGCCACGGTGGCGGAATTGGTCGAGCATACCTACATAGAGCCGTGGTTCATCAACGCCATGGAGCGCATCGTGAAGATGGAACGGCGGCTGCTCGGCGAGCAGCTCACGCCCAGCCTGCTCCGGTCGGCCAAGCGGATGGGCTTCTCCGACGGTCAGGTGGGCACCCTGGCCGACATGCTGCCGGAACAGGTGCGCAACCAACGTCACGAATGGGGCCTGCGTCCCGTTTACAAGACGGTAGATACCTGCGCCGCGGAATTCGAGGCCGTCACCCCCTATTACTACAGCACCTATGACCAGGAGAACGAGGCCCCGCCCTTAAAGGGCAGGAAGGCGGTGGTCATTGGCAGCGGCCCGATCCGCATCGGACAGGGCATCGAGTTCGACTATTGCAGCGTCCATGCCTCTTGGGCGCTCTCCGAGGCCGGTGTCCGCAGCATCATGATCAACTCCAACCCGGAGACTGTATCCACCGACTTTGACGCCAGCGACCGGCTCTATTTCGAGCCGCTGGACGAAGAATCGGTCCGTGACATATTGGAGAACGAAGAGGTTGACGACGTCGTGCCTCCCTCGGTGGTGCAGTTCGGCGGCCAAACGGCCATCAACCTGTCCCAGTCGTTGTCCATGGCCGGCATGCCCATCTTGGGTTCGAGCGCCGAGGCCATCGACATCGCCTCCGACCGGCACAAGTTCGAGGACTTTTTGGCCCGGCTGGGCATTCCCCAGCCGCCTGGCGCAGCTGTAACCTCGGTAGAAGAGGCCCTAAAGGTGGCCCAGAACATCGGCTATCCCGCCGTGGTGCGCCCCAGCTACGTCTTGGGCGGGCGGGCTATGGAGATCGTCCAGAACGCCACCGAGTTGATCTACTACCTTACGGCGGCGGTGGAGATGTCCCCGGACAAACCGGTGCTGATCGACCGGTACATGGAGGGGAAGGAGTGTGAGGTCGACGCCATCTGCGACGGGGAGCAGGTGCTGATTCCCGGCATCATGGAGCACGTGGAGCGGGCCGGAGTCCATAGCGGAGACTCCATGGCCATCTATCCCGGCCTTAACCTCAGTCCACGCGAGGTCGAAACCATCGTCGATTACACAACCCGGATCGGCCTGGCCCTGGGGGTTAAAGGCTTGATGAACGTGCAATTCGTCATCCACGGCGGCGCGGCTTACCGCAGCCCCAGGACCCACCAAGACGACGGCGAACCCACCACGGTTTACATAATCGAGGTAAACCCGCGCGGCAGCCGGACCATCCCATTCATATCGAAACTCACCGGGGTGCCGGTGGCGAAACTGGCGACTCGGATCATGCTGGGAGAGACGTTAACGGGCTTGGGTTTCCAGGGCGGATTGTGGCCGTCCCAAAACCTGGTTGGGGTAAAGGCCCCGGTGTTCTCCATGGCCAAGCTGGTGGGCGTTGACTGGCATCTGGGGCCGGAGATGAAATCCACCGGCGAAGTGATGGGGGTCGACCGCGATTTTCAAAAGGCGCTGACCAAGGCCCTATTGGCGGCCAACCTGGAGCTGGTTCCGGGGACCGGGGTGCTCCTCAGTATCGCCGATCAACACAAGGCGGAAGCAGCCTCTTTGGTGCGGGACCTGAATAACGCCGGCTGCCTGCTCTACGCCACCGAGGGCACGGCGGCGATGATCTCGGCGATGGGCTTGCCGGTGAACATGACCACCAAGAAGCTGAGCGAAGGTCATCCCAACGTGGTGGACGTGATCGAAGACGGCAGCGTGAAGGCAGTGATAAACACCATCTCTGGCGCTCCAGACGTCATGCGCGACGGGTTCTACATCCGGAGGGCGGCGGTGGAGAAGCACATACCCTGCTTTACCTCGCTAGACACCGCCCGGGCCGCCGCCGAGAGCCTGTCCATGGAACCGGCGTCATACAACATCGCCACCATCGGCGAATACCTGAACGGCTAGAGTGTTCCGGTTATTGTCCTGGCCGCCAATTTTCCCATTCCCCTGCCAAAAAGGGTTATTCCCTTTTCCTTTTACCAAAGATAATTAGCGCCTAATTGCACGGTTTGGGTCATTCGATTTGTGGTCTTGGGCGGGCGGTCTGCTTGCTTGGAATCAACTTTGCATCAGGGTGGCAAAGGATGATTAGTCCGACCACCAAGGTTCTTATTCGTAGAGGCATTATTCTTTGATTTAGCCTCTGATAAGCGGATCACCGTCGTTGCCAAGATAACGCCCCGAAGATCCAGAGTGGCTCCAGTCACGAGACCGAAAAACGTCATAGATCATATATATGGCGTTGGCAATCCGGTCTCTCCCGCGAAACCCCGGCCAGGCGAAGGCCAAGTGCCGAGGCTTTCTTAGCCGCTTTGTGATCAGGTCAAGTTCCTTATCTCCCAGAGTGTTTAGACGGTGGGCGTGCTCACACAGAGATAGGGCGTAATCCAAGTAGCCATACACAACACAGATGGTGAGACCCTTCAAAAAGGCGGCTTTGCTGCAATCGGCCTCTATCAAAAGTGCTTCCGGGGTTTTGAGATATAACGCGTCGGCGAACACCATTTGGCCTTTCCTGCCTCCGATATATTTGGCGTTCTCTCGCTTCCAGTCGATGGGTCTCATGTCGAATAAAGCGAAACCCAAGCTTCGAAGATATTGGTCTACGTCCGAGAACAGGGGTTGTTCTTGGTAAAGTTCGGCGAATTCGACTTCCACTTCAATGCCAAATACCGATTTGTCCAACGTTTCAGACCCGCCCTGAAGTATCAACAACTCAGTGCCCTGGGTATCAAGCTTGATGAAATCAACACTATCAATGCCGCCTTCCCTCAAAGCCTGGTCAAGCGGCTTAACCGTAACTTTGGTGGTGGATAATATGTCCCAACGGTCAGCCTCGGGGAATTCCGACAAGAACTTTGCATTGGGTCGAAGGAGCGATGAACACCCCGGGCTCCGCGTGTTGTAGAAATCGGCTTCTCCAGCCACATTCGAAAGCGCCGTATTTAGGTAGGTGTGACCTCTTGAGCCGCTAGATTCATTGGCCAGTGCTCGATACGCCTCGGGGTCGGGTTCAAACCCAATCACCTGCAAGTGCTTCCTGCATTGGTTCCAACGGGTGTGGATACCGCCCCTGACTCCTATATCAACCAACCGTAGAGGAAATTCGTGGTAATAGGCATCAAAGGTAGGATCGAAAAACGGATTCATTACGACCGCCTTGAGGATTTTCCTGGTTGCTCTGGCAAGGCGCCTACATGATAAGCAAAAGGGATTTGGTTTAGCGTCCTTCGGCGGGGGCGCTTTGCACAAGAAGGTGAATGCAGTTGTTCATTTGTGCGTGGATTTTAGGGGTAAGGTGGACCCGGGTTTTCGGACAGGTGTTTAAGTGGGAGTTCCAATCCGAAAATAGCCACAGCAACAGGTGTGGCGACCGGCGAAATATGAGGAAGCGTACCAGAAGGCTTATATCTGTAAGGCTTATATCTGTGGCCGGGCTGATCCGGGCGGTCGGGAGGCCAAGACTGGGATCGGGAATTACTACCTCTTCTGCCGCCTGGCTACCAGTCCAGCTCCGTGCCCAGACCCTGTGCTTTGGCCTTGTCGTAGGCCAGTTTGGCGGCGGCGACATCTGCCACGCCCGTGCCCATGATCTTGGCGTAGACCACCTGGTCCCTGCTCTCTCGTCCGGTCACCGCCCCAGACACCACATGCCTAAGCTCGTGGACCTTGCTCCACTGGATGATCCCCTTGTCCACCGCGCTGCACAGGTCGCCGGCCTCGATCCGTGCCTGTTCTGTCGAATCGACGATGAGCCTCCCGGCGCGGGCGATTGTCGCATCGTCAACCTCCCGGGCGCGCCAGGTGGTGGGTCCGGCGCCGATGACGGTGCTGCCGTCCTTGAGCCAGGACCCTTCAACCACCGGGTCCATGGTGGCGGCGATACAGACAACCACGTCGCAATCGCGGACGGCCTCCTCGTTGGTGGCGGCGGCGGAGACATCGATGCCCAAGTCGCCGGTCATCTTGCGGGCGAATCCTTCCCGGCGCTCCTTGGTGCGGCTGAATGCTTTTACGTTCTTGATGCCCCGAACCTTGGAGATGGCTTCCAATTGCGTGGGCGCCTGGCCGCCGGTGCCGATCAACCCCACGGTGAGGTTGCCGGGGTTGGCCAGGTGTTTGACCGTTACGCCGGTGGACGCGCCGGTGCGGAGTTGGCCCAGCCGGTTGGCCTGGGTGTAGCAGAGCAGCTTACCCGTGCCGGCGTCGTAAAGGCTGACCTGGAAGGAGTAGGCGCCCTTGACCACCGTGTAGGTCTTGACTCCCAGTAGTCCCTGGTGGAAGAGGCCGCCGCCCATCACCGACAGCATGCCGCCATCGGCGATGATCTTGCGGCGGGTCATGTTATGGGCTTTGCCTTCGCCGTATTGGCGTTGCATGTTTTCTATGGCCACCAGCATGTCATCCATGGTCACGCATTGGGCCACATCTTCGTCTTTGAGGAAAAGAGTCATCGCTGGAAGGTACCTCCGCCGTGGCCCAGGCGCGCAAACCCGCATCAGGCCGATTGCCATTTCGCCGCTAGCCGCGGGCCGACAGCCAAATGGTGGGGGCTAGTATACGTCTGCCAGAAGTCCCTGACTATATAGGGGAAGCGGTCCGGAAGCAGGAAGCCGCGGCGGCCGAGTTACTTAAAGAACTCTCGGTTCATCTTGATGTACTCGCGCCATGCGGAAGGAACGGTAAACTCATCGAATATGGCGTTTACCGGGCAAACGGAGACACAGTAGGAGCAATCGATGCACGTGGCGGGGTCGATGAAATACTGGGTCGCATCGGGCTTGGTGGAGATGCAGTCTACAGGGCAGACCTCAGTGCAGGAGGCGTCTTTTACCCCGTTACAGGGTTCTGTAATGATGAATGGCATTCGATTCTCGTAATGGGAATCTGACGATTGGGCCGACTGATTTAGCCGCAATAACCATCGGCGAAGTGCCGTTGGGCTATTCTATTCTCAAATCACCCCTTTATTTTGTCAAGGGATAGTATATGATATATTATATTGTACGATAAGTGGTGTTCGATAGGGGGTTGAATGGAACTACGGGAACTCATTAGCTTTTACCATGTTGCCAGGGTGCGCAGTGTTTCAAAGGCAGCAAGGACCTTGGAATTGGGTCAGCCGACGGTCACGACACACCTTCGCAAATTGGAAGATGAGTTCGGTATCACTCTATTCGACCGCATCAAGCGCCCGATTCAGTTGACCTCTGAAGGAGTCACCCTGCTGGAGTTGGTGACCCCGGTTGTCACTTCAGTCGACGCCTTGAAAACCCAGATGGACTACGCCGAGCGGCGGGGTTCATTCGTGGTCGGCGCCTATCCGGACCTGGTCACCCATCATCTGCCTCAGGGTATCCAGAGGTTCAGAGAAGACTACCCGGAAGTGCGCATCCGGCTGCTCGCCCGTTCGTATAACCCCCTGATTCAATTGGTCCGGTCCGGCGAGATTGACCTGGCATTCTGTTCATCGCCGCCAGCCGATGATTCAAGCCTGGAATTCAAGGAACTTTTTAAGTACAACACGGTTCTTTTGACGCCGCCGGGGCATGAATTGTTGCACGGCGAACCCATCAAGCTGGAAGACCTGGCCTCGCTGCCCTTGATCTTGACCGCACCCGAGAGTCAGCTTCGCCAGCGAGTGGAGCAGGCCTTTAAGAACAAAGGACTTGTGCCCGACGTGGTCCTGGCGCTGGACGATACCGTGTCCATGAAGCGCTATGTTGAGATTGGAATGGGTGTCGCCATCGGCAGCGACTTCACCTTGCATTCAGAAGACCACGACCGGTTTGGCGTCGTTCGCCTCGACCACATGTTCCCGAGTTCGGTCATCGGCGTTTGCACGCTGAAGGGGAAGTTCGCCGGTCAAGCAGTGCGCAACTTCATCGAGATGATGTCCGACCAGATCCGGAACTTCCACGACAACCTTTGGCCCCTGGAAGTAACGAATGGCGTGGGGGCCGGGTTGGCCGAAGTGGGCTCCACAGAAGACTAGAGAAGAGGACTAGAGAAGAGGACTAGAGAAAAAGACTAGGCTGCTGAAGCTCTATTCTTTAGCACCCAGATCCGTGGAGTTCCGGTCCGGCCGGTCCACGCTTTTCAGTCGCCGGGCCAACTGCGATCTAGCCAGTAGCACGTACCGCCCACATTCTTGGCAGGTCATGCCGATGTCCGCGCCCAGTCTGTTGACCGTCCAAAGCGACCCGCCGCAGGGATGGGGCTTCTTCATTCGGAGGACGTCGCCGATCTTCAGGTCCAGCGGCATCTCTTAACTTCCGAATCCCTTGCCGGCGGCATCAAGCACCTGGTTGATACTCTCCCGGAGTTTGTCCGCCTCGCGGGCCGCTGCCTCGGCGAAATCGGACCCGCTGGAGGCGTAGATGATCCCGCGGGAAGAATTTATCAACGCGGCCCTTCCCCGGCTGTTCGTGCCAAAACTCACCGCCGCTTCCAGGTCGCCTCCCTGCGCTCCAACTCCCGGTATCAGCAGGGGCATTTCGGGGCACTCCGCCCGGACTTCCCGCAACTGTTCCGGCACGGTCGCGCCGACCACCAAACCCAGGTTTCCCTTGGTGTCCCATCCCCGGCAGGCGATGGCCATGTTCCGGTACAGGGGCATCTGCCCCGCGTCCGTCACGGTCTGAACATCTTGGAAATCGGCCGAGCCCGGATTGGACCCGCGGCACCAGACAAAGACACCCTTTGCTTCGTCTTCTAGAAACGGTGTTACGGTATCCTGGCCGCCCCAGGCATTGATGGTGATGGCGTCGAAACCCCACACATCGAATAAGGCTGTGGCGTAAGCTTGGGCGGATGGGCCGATATCCCCCCGTTTGGCGTCGCCGATGATGATGACGCCCGGCGCCGCGCTCCGGATGTGGGCGATGGTCTTCTCCAGGTCTCGCAGGCCGGGCAGCCCCAAAGCTTCATAGAAGGCCAGGTTGGGTTTGTAGGCGCAGACCAGCGAGGCGGTGGCGTCAACTATGGCCCGGTTGAACTCGTAAACACCGGGCGCCGGCATCCGGGACGGATCGGGGTCCAATCCCACGCAGACCAAGCTCTGGGCCGCCTGGGATGCCATTTCCAACCGGTCGGTAAAGCCGCTCATCGCGCTCCTTGTTCCTCCAAGATATTCGCCTTCGCCAAGTGCGAAAAGTATACACGACACCGTTTCCGGCGCCGCTGCCCTCCGCGCTTTCGTATTGCCGCGATTCCACGGGGTTGTTACCATATCCCACGCTGAAGCAGGAGGGTGACATTGGACCTGGGAACCGATCTGGTCGAGGGAATTTTTCTCGAGCGGGTGAACCGTTTCCTGGCCCTAGTTGAAGTCGGCGGACTGGAAGTTGGGGTGCACGTCGCCAACTCGGGCCGGATGAAAGAGTTGTTCATCCCCGGTTGCCGGGTGTTCGTGCGCCCCGTCGCCGGCGCCCACCGTAAGACCAAGTTCGACCTGGCCCTGGTGGACATGGGCCACGCGCTGGCGTCCTCCGACGCCCGGACGCCCAACCCCTTGGTGGCTGAGGGCGTGGCCACCGGTCATCTGGACCGATTCGCCGGGTTCTCAGACATTCGGATGGAGGTCACCTTTGGCGACAGCCGGTTCGACCTCATGCTCCGCAACCCGTCTATCCAGGGTCCTGCCGGCACGTGCTATATCGAGGCCAAGTCTGTAACCCTCGTCGAGAAGGGTATCGGCCTGTTCCCCGATTCCCCCACCATCAGGGGCGCCAAGCATCTCCACACGTTGGAGACGGTGGTCCAAGCTGGACACCGGGCCGCGGTGGTGTTCGTGATCCAAAGACCAGATGCCACCGCCTTCGCCACCAACGACCCGGCGGACCCTGTCTTGGCCCAGGCTTTCCAGTCGGCGTTGTCGGCTGGCGTCGAGGCCTACGCCTACAACTGCCAGGTGACCGAGAGAGTCCTGCGGCTGGACA
>MUCI01000063.1 GCA_002816575.1 SAR202 cluster bacterium Casp-Chloro-G2
CCCACCCCCATCCAAGAGCAATCCATCCCCCCCGCCATGGCCGGACGCGACGTCCTGGGACTGGCCCAAACCGGCACCGGCAAGACCGCCGCTTTCGCCCTCCCCATCCTGCACCACCTGGCCACCACCCCCGCCAAGAAAGGCATCCGCTGTTTGGTGATAGCGCCGACCCGGGAGTTGGCCGAACAGATTCACGACACCTTCAATACCCTGGGCGTCCACCTGCGCATCAAGAGCGTCTCGATCTACGGAGGTGTAGCCAAGGGACCCCAACTGGGCGCCGTGCGCCGCGGAGCGCAGGTGGTTGTGGCCTGCCCCGGCAGATTGCTTGACCACGTGCAAGCCAAGGACATCAACCTGTCGGGCGTGGAGATATTGGTCCTCGACGAAGCCGACACCATGTTCGACATGGGGTTCCTGCCCGACGTGCGCCGCATCATCAGCCACCTGCCCGAGAAACGCCAGAACCTGATGTTCTCGGCCACCATGCCCAAGGAGATCCGCTCCCTGGCCATGACCGTGCTCAAAGACCCGGAGACCGTCCAGATCGGGACCATTGCCCCTGCCAAGACTGTTTCCCACGCGCTCTACCCGGTCCCAGACAAGCTTAAGAAGAACCTGCTCCTCGCCCTGCTGGCCCAAACGCCCACCGGCCGGGCGCTGGTCTTCACCCGCACCAAGCACCGGGCACGCACCCTGGCATTGGACCTGGCCAAGGAGTCGTATCGCGTCACAGCCCTGCAGGGCAACATGTCGCAGACCGCCCGCCAGCGCGCGATGAACGGCTTTAGGGCCGGCAACTACGACATCCTGGTCGCCACCGACATCGCCGCCCACGGCATCGACGTGCCGGATGTCTCCCACGTGATCAATTACGACTTCCCCAACACCAGCGACACCTATACCCACCGGATCGGCCGCACCGGCAGGGCCGAACAGAGCGGCGAGGCTTTCACCCTGGCCATCGCCGAGGACCGGTCGATGGTCCGCGAAGTAGAGAGGGACCTGGGCGTCACCATTGAAAGGCGACGCCTCGATGGCTTTGACTATGGAAGCTTCAAGCCCGAAGACCAGTTCCGCGAACAGCGCCCCGGCCAGCGCCAATCCGCCCCTTATGCGGGCAACGGCGCACGCTCAAATGGAGCGCGGTCCCATGCCGAAAATGGAAACGGCGCACGACAAGGCGGCCGTTCCGCGGGATACCGTGGCCAACGATCGGGCGACTCGCGTTTCAATGGCCCGCCGACCAGCGCCGGTCCAGGTCGCAACGAAGACGGCCGCACCCCCAACCCCCGCTCCAATGGGCCGGCATCCGGCGGACAGGCGAATGCCGACCGGAACAGCCAGCGCCGAGAGAACCGTGTCGCAGGGGCGCCGGTTAACAGCCAGCCAGTCAGCCGTTCTGATGGTGATGCACCCCGGCAACGGACCACAGGCCGCGGGGCCGAGCCACGATTCAACGGCCCCAACGTTGACGGTCCTCGCTCAAACGGACGATCTAACGGCAATTCGTACAGCGAGGATGGGCCTCGCCGGAGCAGCGGCGGACCGCGCCAGAACAGCGCCAACCGCGGCCGGTCCAACGATTACCGGTCAAGCGGCCCCCCTGCGTCGGGTTCTACGCTAGGCCGCAGCGCCCGCAAGGAAGCTGAAGCCGGAAACCGGGCCAACAACAGTCCAAACGGTCGACGTCAAAACAGCTCTTCCGGCATCTGGAGTGGCCTGGGGCATTCCGGCGACGATTCCACGCGCGCGCCGGGCGGGTCTCAGAGGCCCGGCGGCAATTCGCCAACCGGACGTCCAGCCCAACCGACCAAGCCACGGGGACGCTCCGTTGTCCGCCGCCAAGCCCGCCTGGCTAGGTAGCTGCCTTAGCCCAACTAGGCCCGGCGGCCAGCCCTTGTCTTCCTGTTTCCGGTCGCGAGTTGTACCTTCACGCAGACCCACGCTTGAAACAGGAAGAGCGGCAACGCTAAAACGGCGGTGACACCCATGATTAACACGCCCACCATGGGAAATGCCAGCAACGCCGTAGGGATGAACGACAGCAGAAGGTTGCCCTGCCTTTGGTTGGCCACGTGGACGGCGACGGCCATGACCAGCGACTCGCCTACGATTCCACCGATCCCGATCCCCAGGAAAGCGGCCTCCAGACACTCCAACCCGCCGTCACACTGAGCGCCGGCGATGAACCCGCCGGCGAAGGCCCCGACGACGGCCCCGATGGACCCGGCGATGAATGCGGTGACGTAAAGTGTGGAGAATTGCATGGGCCTCTGGTGGAAAGTCTTCAGGTTGCAGGTGCGGTCGGAATCTTACTTCGATTATACCCAGGCTCCCGGCCGCTGACGTCGTCCACGAGACCATTTATCGCCGCTATGCCTTGAAACGAAATCAAAAAGCGCCCCTGGAGACCGGGGCGCTTTTTTATTAGCATCGGCCGGACCGGGAGCCGTTTTACTTAGATGAAAGTTTCGTAAAGCGCTCCAACCAAAACCCCGAATATCAGGTGCAGCACCAGGAAACCAATGGCGGTGCCCATCGGGTATCCCATGGCGAACGGGCCGGGCGCTGCCAGCGTGCCGTCCTTGATCCGCGGGTGCATTGCGGGCATCATGCCCAGAGCCATGCCGGTCATCGCCCAATGCGCCGCCCCGAACACCAACCCCCACGCTGCCAGGTTGGCCTCCAAGCCGAAAGCCTGGTATAGCCCTACGTGGGCCAAGGCAAAGGCCACGCTCATCGTGGCGTGCATCATCGCCCCCGACATATAGGCAATGGTCCGCTCGCCAAACATCATGCTGCCCAATATGTAGAGCAGATTCATCTTCATCTGCCCCGGCATCACAAATATTCCCATATACAGAACGGCTGTCATAGCCGCACCGCCGATCAAACCGGCCCAGATCGCCGCTGGATAGTCCATTGGGTCCCTCCTAATCGAGACGTTTTCTGTCTCTACTGAACTTTGATGCTCGTCGCGTTAAGAGGTCGCGGACCGGCCCGCTGCGGGTCAGTACCGCGGATGACGGAAAGTTGCACTTGGAAGAGGGGGAGTTGGCCGAGCGGGTCGTTTCTGGCGATACCCGAAAATATGGCGGCGATCTGGCCTTCCGGCGGAATCAACATAGCCGGGCGGCACGATTCGCCGAAGCGTCTGTTCGTGGTCTCGTTGAAAGGCCAAGCCGGGATGGTCATCAGCAACGGCACAACAATAACCATGCGTACGGGGGAGAATGACCTTGATCGAGGATATGACCGGACCCAGCCACCGACGGCCATGGACCGCCCCTGATCGATCGCTACAATGATGGTGACGGTAGCACTGGGATGATGACGGCGGCGCTGGCCGGCCAAACGCCGGGAGCGCGGGCTATGTAGCGGCGGCTATCTGTTGACGAACTGGGGAAGCAGCTCTTCGCCCAGGATCGCCAATTGGTCCATGCTCTCTTCGGCTGGGCACAAAGGCCGCATGACGAACTTGGAGCCGCCGGCGTCGATATAGCGCTGGACGTATTCCGCCACCTTCTCCACCGGACCAACGGCGGTGAACTCAGTGAAATGGGCGTCCGGGCGCTGGCGAGTGACGAACCGGCTCGCTTTCTCCGTCGCGCCTTTCACATCGTCCGAGACGTAGTAACCCATCAGAACGCCGACGTGGTCGTCTTCGATCTCACGGTTGAACTCGTTGGCGGTCTCAAACAGAATCTCGCAACCCTCTTTAATCTCCTCTGGCGTGGCGCTGGAGACCAGCCAACCGTCGCCGACACGGCCAACCCGCCGGGCGGCGGCGGCGGAACGCCCTCCGATCCAGACCGGGGTTGAGGGTTGCAGGTAGGGCTTGGGGGTTACGGTCACGTTGTGGCAGCTAAAGAACTCGCCCTCATGGGTGACGTCCTCCTCCTGCCACAGCCGGCGCATCAGGGCGATCCCTTCATCGGTACGAGGGCCGCGCCGCTCTTTGGTGACGCCACAGGCCTCGTACTCCTCCGGTTCCTCTTGGCCCAGCCCCACCGCGGGAAAGAACCGGCCCTGGGAGAGATAGTCCAGGGTGGCGATCTGCTTGGCCAGCACAACCGGATTGCGCAGAGGCATGGCCAGCACGCTGGTGCCCACCTTTAGGCGGTCCGAGTAAGCCAGTACCATCGAGCAGGCCATCATCGGCTCCAGACTGAACTTCTCGCCAACGATGCGGTCGCTTAGCCATAGAGAGTCATAGCCGTGTTTATCGCCGATCTCAACCAGATTCCGCAGGTAAGCTGGGTCTTCTCCACCTTCTCCGTAGGCTCCCGGCATGTAACCGATGGCGATACTCATGTCATCTCTCTAATGCCGCTTCTTGATACGGTTTCGGGGCGGCGGCTCAAACTAGGCCAATTATAACCCAAACGGTGCAAACCAGACCTAGACCTGTCTCAGCCGGCGAGGGTATCCAGTCCTGCCTCGGTTCGAGCGTCGTTTATGTGGTCCAGTATCCGCTGCCGCAAGGGCGCTATCTCGTAGCCGATGTCGGCCAGCATCCGGCTGTTGTCCACGTTGTAGACGTGGGGCACCAACTGATCGCCGGTAGTCACCTGGGCGCCGGGGATGATGTCCTTCACGATGTCGGCCATCTCCTTGATGCTGCACATGCTGCCGCCGCTGATGTAAACGCGGTGGTTAAGCTTCTCGGCCACGGCCGCCCGGACGAATATCTCGGCGGCGTCTTCGGCGTGGATCATGGGCGATTGCTCATCCTGGTGGAAGGGCATGCTCACAGGCTGTCCGATGGCCGGCAGCGACATCAGCAACCCGCCGATCATGCCGGTCATCCCCGTGACGCGTCCGTGGCCGAACACGGTGCAGATGCGCACTCCCCTTAGGTCCAACCCGTAGCGGTCGATATAACGCTTGGCCGAGAAGTCGTTAACCGACTTTGTCATCCCGTAGACGTTGATGGGGTCGTTGAGGTCGTCCTCGTTTATGGGCCGGTCGCCAAAGGTGTCTTGGACGCCATAGACCGCGATGGAACTGGCGTAGACCACCCGCTGGACGCCGGTCCAGCGCGCGGCTTCGAACACGTTGTTGGTGCCGCCGATGTTAACCTGCATAGCGTAGTGGGGCCGGTCTTCGGTATCGGGTGGCAGGAGCGCGGCCATGTGGATAATCTTTTGGACACCGTGGGTGTTGATGGCTTCCAAAAGATGGGGGAGTTGGGTAACGTCGCCACGATACATCTTGATGCGGTCCAGGTATGGTCCCAGGTTGGCGCGGGGCGGGGCCAGGTCGAAGCAGACCACCTCTTCGCCCCGGTCCAACAGCTTTCGAATGATTCTGTTGCCGATGAATCCCGTGCCGCCGGTGACCATCACGGACATGGAAAGCCCCTCCGAATCTCTACTCGAATCTTGTGGCGCCTGCTCTTGTCACACCTACGATGCCCGGCGCCTTAAATAGCAGGCACCGTCGATGATATAGGCGATGACATGCCTCCGCAATCCCGCTGCGATCACGGCTGGTCATAATTACCAGCATAAACTGCTGTTCCAAGCCCGGTCGTGATTCAAGGTCGGTCGAACGGCGTCGGATCTCCAGTTTAGGATACGCTCGGTTAGATATCCTGATATGACATCGGGGGAATATGTTGCGAAAGATTCGACTTCCTTTAGCTATCATGGCGCTGGCCGTCGCGGCCCTCATCCTGCCGCTCGTAGCGAGCGCAGACAACTCCTGGGGTAATTACCACTGGGCGCGCACGGCTAATCCCTTGACGCTCTCCCTGGGTGACAACGTTTCGACCAACTGGGACGGAGCTTTGGCAACCGCCAACACTGATTGGAACTTATCAGCCGTACTATCTAATTCGGTGGATCCAGGACGTGCAAACCCAAAGAATTGCAAACCTGGCGATGGCCTTGTCGAGATTTGTAATAGCACATATGGTTTCAACGGCTGGCTCGGTATCGCCGGAATCTGGGCTTCCGGTGACCACATCACGAAAGGGTACGTGAAGGTTAACGATACATATTTCAACACCTCTACCTACAACACTCCGGCATGGCGGCAATTGGTGATGTGCCAAGAGGTTGGTCACATATTTGGCCTGTCTCACCAAGATGAGGATTTCACCAACCCGAATCTTGGCACCTGCATGGATTACACCAACAATCCCGGTCCCAACCAAGCTCCCAACCAACATGATTATGACCAGTTGGCCGCTATCTACACCCACCTGGACGGTTTCAACTCTTGGGCGCCCGCGCCCGCCGATGGTGGGTCTGGCGGTGGCAAGCCAGGTTCCATTCCCGGAGAGGATATCAGCCAGCGGGGCAAGGCGATAGGCGCCGATGGCAAAGGTCGCCCCAACCTGTTCGAGTTAGACCTGGGCAACGGCAATAAAGCCCTGACCCACGTATTCTGGGCCAACTAGGCTCTCGATCCAGACGAGCAAGTTCGAAAAAGGCCTCCCAATCACAGGAGGCCTTTTTCGAACACCCTTAATGCTCACAATGGCCGCTTGGCCGGGATGCCCACCCTTCTGGGGTAGCGATCGGGGGTCGGCCCGGTTTTCGCCACCGAGATAAGCACCCGGTCGTCGGTCAGCCCCTCCAACGCCACCGTGACCACTTTGTCGATGCGCCCGCCCAGCTCCAAAAGAGCGTTGGCCGCGGCATCAAGTTCCTGGCCGTCGCCGCCGTGCTTCAAGGCGACCAACCGGCCGCCGGGCTTGCAGAATGGCAGGCAATACTCCAACAGCAGGGGCAATCTGGCCACCCCTCTCACCACCACCAGGTCGAACGCGTCTCTAAGGCCATCCTCCCGGCCCAGAGCCTCAGAGCGGCCTGTGAGTACCGAAACGCCTTCCAGACCCAGTATGGCCGTCAGGCGCTCCAGGAATGCCGTCTTTTTCGCCACCGACTCCACCAACGTCAGCCGGATCCCTGGAAAGGCCAGTTTCAGGGCCATTCCAGGCAATCCCGCACCGGACCCAACGTCGATTACACGCGCCTCCAGTCCGGCTAACAAGCCGCCGGCCGCCAGGCACACCGTGAGCGAGTCCAAGAAATGCTTGACCTGAACATCCTCAAATCCGGTGATGGCTGTTAGGTTGGCCCGTTGGTTCCAGTCGGTCAGTTCGCGGTAGTAGACCTGGAACTGGTCCAGTTGGGCGCCGGACAGCGCGATTCCCAACTGGGCGGCGCCCTTTTCCAACAGTTCCATCCGCGAGTGGTTTCCTGGCGCAGTTTGGGAAGACATAGATGCCTATTATAGCGGGGGCATGCTGGTCTCCGCTCACGTTCCCGCCAAATTGACACCATTAGAAGCAGAGCCGTAGAATGACCTGCAACACCCGGCCAGACTGGGGAGGGGGAATCATGGCAACCAAAGCTTACCTGTTGATCGAGACTGCCGTCGGTAAAACGCGCGACGTGGCAAACACCTTGAGCAGCCTACCGGGCATCACCACGGTGGACGTGGTCACCGGGCCCTACGACATAATCGCGGTGGTGTCCGGCGAGGACATGACCATCGTTGGCGATCTGGTCACCGGCCATATCCACACCGTCCCCGGCGTGGTCCGCACCGTTACCTGCGTGGCCGTGGGCAGCTAGGCCGCTCTTGGCATCCAAGCACCCTTAGGAGAATCGTTTTGGAGTTCAAGTTCACTGCCGAGGACGAAGAGTTCCGGAGAGAACTGCGGCTTTTCATGCAGACCGAACTTCCCGATAACTGGGAGGGCGCCGGCCGCTACCCCGAAGAGGACGACTGGGACCTGAACAAAGCCATTCGCCAGAAGATGGCGGAGCGGGGTTGGCTCACGATGCACTGGCCGGAGGAATACGGCGGCCAGGCGGCTTCACCGGTAAAGTCGGCCATCTTCAACGAAGAGATCGCCTACCTGAGAGCGCCGGGACGGGACATCTTCGGCGTCCGCATGCTTGGGCCGACCCTGATGATTCACGGGTCCGACGAACAGAAGCGGACCCATCTGCCGCCCGTGGCCAAGGGCGAGGTCCAATGGTGTCAGGGCTACAGCGAGCCAGAGTCCGGCTCCGACCTGGCATCCCTCAGCACCAGGGCGGTCCGCGACGGCGACGACCTGGTCATCAACGGCGGCAAGGTATGGACCACCATGGCCCACCGCGCCGACTGGATCATGCTGCTCACGCGCACCGACCCCGACGCCGCCAAGCACCGGGGTATCAGCTTCGTCTTGGTCGACATGAAGTCTCCCGGAGTGACCGTCCGCCCGATCATCAACATGGCCGGCGGGCACGAGTTCAACCAGGTGACATTCGACGACGTCCGGGTTCCCAGGGCCAACGTGGTCGGCGAGGAGGACCGGGGCTGGTACGTGGCCGTGACTTTGCTGGACTTCGAGCGCTCCGGCATCGACTATTCCGCCGCCGCCCGCCGCCTGCTGGACGACACCCGCGAGTATGCCACCGAGACCAAGAGCAACGGGCAGCCGCTCATGGAGATTCCCTGGGTGCGCAACCTGATGGCCGACCGGTATATCGACTGCGAAGTGGCCCGCCTCATGGCCTACAACGTGGCTTACATGCAGTCGCAGGACCTGATTCCCACCAAGGAAGCGTCCATGAGCAAGGTCTTCGGCAGCGAGACAGTGCAGCGGGTCACCGAAGCCTCCCTGGACATCCTGGGCATGTACGGCACACTCTCACGGCAAGAGAAATGGGCGCCCCTGAAAGGCCGGGTCCAGGAACACTGGATGAACGCTTTCGCCGGCACCATCGCCGCTGGGACCTCCGAGATTCAGCGCAACATCATCGCCGGCCGGGGACTGGGCCTGCCCCGCGGCTAACACCACCCCTCCACCCTGGAACCAAGAAAAAGGCAAGATGAACGGCCTTCGCTTGCCCTGGTGCTTACTTTTCAGAACCCTATGTTCCCGCTCATGGTGAGTTTGTCGAACCATCATTCCGTCACCGGTCAAATCCCTGCCTGCGACATTAGTCAGCGGCGAAGGCTGCCAGTTCTTCTTGGTCCAGCATGGCGGCATCGCGGCACCGGCGCATGATCCGGAAGATGGTCCGCACGGTGACGGAGAACCGGTCGGCGGCCTCCTCGACCGTCAGGTTGTCCTGCTGAATGGCCGACCAGATCCTGAAGTCTCTGGCCAAACGGCGGTTGCGCTGGAACCAGGCCGGGTCGTCGTATTTGCACTGGGGCAAGGGGCAGTTGAGACACGAAGCGGAGACCTCACAACCCGTATCTTCGTAATGGTAAAATTCGGGCACGGCGTCGAGAACGGGACTAGAAGTGATTGGCCGGTCGAGTGTGGTCATTTCCCTACTCCAAACCATACGTTCTAATATCGTTTGCCTAGTTTAGAACGCCTGTTCTTAACATGTCAAGGGTTTTTGGAACAGATTTTCTAATTACCCGTTGCTCACGCTCAAATCAGCCCGGTTTTCAGAACATCACACCTACGACCCGGAGGTAACCCCGTGGCCCAAGAACTCCAGGAACCCGCCATAATCACCGAATACGAGACCATGATGTACCAAAGGCAGGGAAGGATCGCCTACATCATGCTCAACCGCCCCCAGGCCTTGAACGCGGTCAATGACCAGTTTGAAGACGACCTGCACGATGCGCTGCTGGAGTTCGACCTGGACGACGAGGCCTGGGTGGCCATCCTCCACGGCGCGGGGCGGAGTTTCTGCGCCGGGGCCGACATCAAGCAGCGGTTCGTGGCCATGACGCCGCAGCAGGCGGCCCGCAGGGAGCGTGGCCCCAATCCCGAGGGCTACATGGGCCGGGCCATCAACTGGAAGCCGGTCATCGCCGCGGTCCACGGGTACGCCCTGGGCGCGGGTATAGTCCTGGCGGTCGAATCGGACCTGATCGTCGCATCGGAAGAGGCCAAGTTCGGCATCACTGAGACGCGCCGGGGGCTGCCCGGAGGCCGCATCTGGGCCAAGGTCAACGCCTTCATGCCGTCCAAGATTGCCTCGGAGATGGTGATTACCGGGGAGCATATCGACGCCGCCGAGTTGTACCGGCTGGGGTTGATCAACCGCCTGGTGCCCACCGGAGAACACCTGAGCGCCGCCGAGGAACTGGCTGAGAAGATCCTGAAGTCGCCGCCCCTAGCCACCAGGGCAGCCGTGAAGCTGACGCGCCGCCAGTGGGTCCAAACGGGTGCCGAAGCCGATATGCAGGTGCTGCCCCTAAAGCTGCACCTGACCGAGGATTTCAAAGAGGCCAGCGCAAGTTTCGTGGAGAAGCGAGCGCCCAAATACCACGCGAGGTAAAGACAATCCCAGGCGTTTCCGCCCCCTAAGCGAACTCGGGCATGACCTTCTCGGCGAAGAGACGGAGCGACTTGGTGGTGATGTCGCCTTCCATGCCCGGCCACTGGGAGCGGAGTATCAATTCCTCCACGCCCTGCTCTTTGTACTTGTAGATCTCTTCGATGCACTCTTCAGGGCTGCCGATGATGAAACGGCCGTCCAAGACCTGCTCGAAGGGAACGTCGATGCGGTCGG
>MUCI01000064.1 GCA_002816575.1 SAR202 cluster bacterium Casp-Chloro-G2
CAGACCAGTTGTTTTGGGCTTTTACGCTTGGCAGTACCGTGGTTGCCCTATGAAAGCGGGGGGTTGAGCGCATCAGGCCGCATTTGACGTCCTTGGAATTGGTGAATATAGTTGGCGCTATCCCAGAGGGAGCTATATCCAGGAAAGTCGGTTTGATCTGGGGAATCCAGGCTAAGATCAGCTTGGAAGAATGAGTGCAGACGGAGCAATTCTAAGGCAGGAACCCAGACGAGAGCCATCTGGGCGTCTATTACGACACACCCATTCTACTATAACCGGTTCTTAGCGGAAGAGGCGCCGAATGATCGTGGGGTAGCTGCCCCGGGCCCCATCATTGCATGGGACCTAGAGCAGCTACCGTGATTGCCCGTCGTGGTGCCAAAGTTTTTGCTAAGGACTAGATCGAGTCGATCACTTGGCGAGCTCGACTGTCCAAAGAGCGCTGGCATACGGGAGCAGGGGCCAGGGTTCCCAGGACGCAACGCCCTTGCCAACTCCCCAGGGGGTGTTGGCAGTGAATAGGCTCCACTCGTAGTTCTCTTCCCTGGCCGCCACGTAAATCTCATGATAGGCGTCATGGCGTTCTTGCATGGTGCCAATCGTGCCAAGATTCTTCACGGTCAAGTCCCTGAGGACCGGGTCGCGAGCGACGTAGGACTCCGCTTCACCATAGTGGCCGTAAGCGATGCTGCCACCGTCAAAACGGTCTTCGTTGGGGCGAATGACGAAGTATCCGGGGACCTCGGCGCCGTGCATCTTGTCCTTGATCGATACAGAGTCACCAACCTCAACTTCGCAGTTGATGCCGAGGTTTTTCTTCCACATGTCGCAAACCAACTGGGCGGCATCCGGAACGAAGGGCAGCTCGGAAGCTTCCCAGGTGAACAGGGTGAAGGGATCGGGGAAGCAGGATCCGTTCGGGCAACCATCCGCTGCCAATAACTCTTGCGCCTTGGCCGGGTCGAAGGGCCAAGAGTCCAAGTCTGGCTCGTAACCGAGGGCGGACGGGCTAACGTGGGCCCAACCTTTGGTCTCGGCCACTTCAGGACCGTACAAGGTGTTGGCGATCAACTCTTTGTCGATGCCATAGTTCAACGCCTGCCGTATGCCCTTGGTGAAAGGATACGGAGTAGATTCATCGAACCCATATTCGGTGATCATGTAGAGGTAAACCGCTTCAGGGGCAAAGACGATCTTGCCGCCGGCGTTCTCTATCTGGTCACGGACTTCCAGGTTGGCCTCAACCAGATCGACTTCACCAGCCCGCAGGGCGGCTACTCTGGTGGAGAGTTCAGGAATGGCCCTGAGTTCCAGGGTGTTGAACCGGTGGTCCCGGTTCTCTATGTCCCAGTACCCGTCGAACCGCTCGAATTCCATGAGCGAGCCCTTGTCGTGCTTGACCAGATTGAAAGGCCCAGTGGTACCGGGGGAGGGGTCGTCGTTGTAACCGTCGCGGCCAACGCTCTCACGATAAGCCTTTGAGAAGATGGTCCCGGACGGGTCCGCGCCCATCTCCGAAAGGTTGAAGGAAAGGAACATCAGGGGTTCAACGGTGGTAACGCTCACTTCCCCGGAATCGGTCACGATCCATGGCTCAGTGGAACGGGCCAGAGCGCGGACTGAAGGGCTTACAGCCTCTTCTTCAGCCCTGGGTCCGAACTGCTCCTCCAAGGAGAAGGCCACGTCTTCCGCGGTCAAGATGTCTCCGTTATGGAAGGGGACTCCTTCACGGACCTTAAAGCTCCAAGTCAAACCGTCCGGAGTGAAAGTCCAAGATTCAGCGATAGCGGGAACCAGCTCTTTGCCTTGTTTTCCCTGGATGAAGTAATCATGAACCAGGCGTTGGTAAACTCCGCCCTCGCCACGAACATCGTGGTCGGTAAAGAGTTCATTGCCCCAGTCAGATGTGGCAACGACCAACGTGCCGGTGGTCGCTCCTGAAGTTCCCGATGGAGCGGATGTACTCCCTGGCTTGGCCGTGGGGACCGGTCCTCCGGTGCTGGAGCCGGCGTCGGGGACTGCCGTGGCCGAGCTGCCGCAGGCGACAATCACCACCAGGGCCAACATCATGGCCACCGGCCAGTACCTGGCAACTGACTTTTTTAGGAATCGCGGGATAGGCATAAAGAGTCTCCTTGATTGAGGGTAGTAAGGGCGGCCGTGATTGGGATAGGTTATGTGTCGTTGCGAACAATGTTTGCCGCCGAGGGAACCAAGCTCGTCCCCGCAGATCAATTATCTGCCAGTTCCCTTTGGCCGCTCATCTCAAAAACGACGTCCTAATCGGATATTAGAGCCGTCCAGGTATAGGCTCTCGCCTTGATACGGTCAACGAAGTCGTTGGTTGTTCGTAGGCAGATTGTTAAAGTCCTGCCAAAGTTGCCCCCCCCATCAACTTGGCGATCCCTGTTCTTCGGTGCTGATTTCGATGCTGATTTAGATACGATCGAGAATAACATCGAACGGCGCCTAGCCCAGCCGGGCACCGCTCATTGAGCAGGGCTAATCATGTCGGCACTGGGGACAGCCACGCCTCTCCTATCAGAATGGCTTCCACCTGGGGCGCCGCGGCTAGGGCCAGGACGCGCACGTCGTTGTCGTCCTTCAGATCGGCCAATGGACCCATGGAGTGGGAGATGACCGCGATCGGATAATCGGGTATCCCCTGGGCCCGGGCCATCCCGCGTCCCGTGGTCTTAACCAGTTTCTCGACCCCAATGCTGGCAGCCGGGATCCCTGCCTTTTCCATGAGTAATGCGTCGAGCACACTGCCCGACGTGCATGAGCCTCAATCCCCGATCCCGGTGATGACCGCATCACAGGATTCGACGATCTCGTCCCGTATGGACGCGGGCGCCACATTGCCGATGAAAGGCTTCTTTCGGAACGTCACCGACTCGAAGCTGTACTTCTGCCGCAACAGGTCAATCACGGAATTGATGACCCGGTCGCCGTAGGGGCGTCCGTTCCAGATGACGCCCAGGCGCAGGCCGTCCAGGGTTCCGGTCCGTTCGGCCATCATGATCTTCCCGGTGGCCGGACCGGCGGTTGGATTCAATACTTCTATCATGGAGACCTCCTATTCGCCGTGATGCGCTAAGGTAAAAATCGAACTGGTCCTGCAAAAGCTGCCTGCCCCTATACGGGGTGAACCGCCACGGTCATCGGATCGGTGGAAACGCCGTAAGGCGCCAGGAAGCACAACCGGGGACCGGCATTGCCGCCGCCGACCACCACGTAGATGTCGGAGCGTCTCAGCAGCGTGGTGTCGTCGAACATGATTCGGTCGTACTCGTGGGGCTTGAAGACGTAGGCGTAGCGGTCTTCATCCCCTGGCTGCACCGCCTGCGCCACACCTGCGAACCCGTCGTATTCCGAAGAATGGAGCCCCCAAAGCCCTCGGCGCTTCAGGTCGGCGACCGAACGCTTGCAGTTGTCCATCAGGTAGCGGCGAACGTCGTGTTTGCTCCAACCGCGCTGGATGAACAACTCGGCGAAATGAGGCGGGACCAGCAGGATGTAGGTGCCCCGGTAGAAGTCATAGGTGGAGATGGCGTCGGCCATGGAGTCCAGCATCAGCTCGGGATTGGCCGTGCGCTGGCAGTAGACCTGGTAGGGGCCGGGGTAGGTGGACACGGCAGTGACCGTGCTCTGCTCCCGGTCGAATCCCAGCATCACGTGCAGCGGGTCCCAGGAAGTTTCCTCGTTCTCGGCGATGCAGTAATGGCCTCGGCCCGGATTGCCGAACTGGCCGCGCTGGATGCCGTCGGGCCGGGACTCGGTGCAGTTCCAGAACAGCAGACTGATGGCCCTGGCCACGGTGCTGCTGGGCCGGTTTCCGGCGGAACTCAGCAGGTACATCCCGCTGTTGAAGCCCAGGTCTCTGCCCATCGGGCCGTTGACGATCAACATGGGCCAGGCGCTGCCCAGGGTGGCCATGTGGTTGAACCGGAAGTCGGGATGGCAGATCGCTTCGACCGAGGCCACCAGCACCGGCATGTACTCCTTCTTGCAGCCGGCCATGACGGCGTTGATAGCCAGGTGCTCGGCGGTAATCACGCGGTCCCGTTCCGGAACATCTCCCAAAGGCCGGCCGGGTTCTAGTCCCGCGTAATCCAAGAACTCCATCACTTTCATCTCGGTGGGCGGCACCACCGGCAGGCCATCAGTCCAGCCCCTTTCGAAATACAGTTCCATGGCTGCGTCCAGGTTTTCCACTGAGATTCGGTCTGCGGTCAATCGATCGACCATGGCGCACCTCACAAATGTTGTTTGGCCAGTCCGAGGAGATCAGTTGGACTGGCCTAGTGCGGGACCCGGCACGGAGAGTGCGGCGGAGCCTTGGGCTGATGTCACGGACCGCCTTGGGCCAGGGTCCATTGGTACAACTGTAATCGGTATAAACAAGGGTCGACAGATACAGTTGCATCATCCGCAATGATGCAGATGCATCAATTAACCAAGGACTCCCCCGGCCAAGAACTCCGGACCGTTCGTACTCGCCGGCTTCAGAATCAGGAAAGGTCTCGACCAGCGCCTACCCGAACTCCACCGGAACATATGGGGCGGCGGTTCTCATTGGTGGTAGAATCATATCTCCACGCGCCTCGATGAGCCGCCAGAGCAACCCACCGAGTAGTTGAGGAGGAGCAATCATGGACTTTGGGTTATTCGATACTTGGAACGCCTTGTACGCCGGTGACACGGTCCCCTGGGACCCCGCTTACGCCGGAGGGGAGCTTCTGGAATCAGAGGCGTACAGCAAGAACTTCGAACAGGTCGATGCCGTTGAATCAATGGGCTGGGATTACATCTGGCTGGGGGGAGGCCACTTCTCCAGGCAGGCCAGCATGGACCCCCAGGTGCTGATGCTGGCAGCCGTGATCGCCGCCCGCACCAAGAACATCAAGATCGGGTCGTCCATCCACCGCCCGCTGATGAAGCTGGAGGGAGAGGAATTGTCGGCACGGGCGCTGCCCCACGAGAGATACGCCTTCGACAACCTGATGTTGGACGACCCATTCCAGGTCGCGGAGCAGATCTCCATAGTGGACCAGGTCAGCCAGGGCCGGTTCATCTACGGCGCCGGAGCGCGGTCTCGCGGCTCTGAGGAGCGCCGGGACTACTTCTTTGAGTTCCTGGAAGTGATGAAGCAACTCTGGACCGAGGAGCACTTCTCCGGCTTCGAGGGAAAGTATTACAACTACCCGGCGTTCTACGAGCCGTACCTGTCCATACCCAAGCCCTATCAGAAGCCCTATCCCCCCATGTTGCTGCCCGTGGATAGTCAAGAGAGTTTCGTGCCCATGGGCCGGTTGGGTTACCGGATCGCCATCGGGGCCGGAAGCTCCCCACACAACATCAGGGGGTCCCAGGTCCTGCGCGAAGACGTGCAGAGCTACAAGAATGCCTGGAAGGAAGCGGGGCACCCCGGCGAGCCGACCACCGTGGTCCGCATCCCGACCCTGCTGGCTGACACGAAGGCAGAAGCCGACAGCCAATCCGAAGACCTGATGCGGCTCGCCCGGCAATATTATTCGGGAAGGGCGGGCATCGGAAGCACCGACGCCGGCGCCGCCAGTCCCGACGCGACCGCCGAGGTCAACCTGTTCGGCACAGCCGAGGAGGTCGTCGACAAGATTGAGGTGCTCCGCGAAGCATTCAGCACCGACGAGATCATGTTCGAGGTCAACTGGACGTCATCGGTCCCCCGGGACATCGTGATGAACACCATGCGCATCCTGACCGACAAGGTCATACCCAATTTCAAATGATTCAAGATCGGGCGCATCCGATCAGACGCTGATCAAGGAGCGTTAAGGAGCCTAAATGAAGTTCGCCAGGTTCGAGACCAACGGATGGGAAAGCTACGCTGTCGTCGAAGGAGACCAGCTCAGGGTGATCCAAGGCGACCTCTTCGGTCAGCATCACTTCACCGACGCCAGATACCCCATCAGCGGCGTGAAGATACTGCCGCCCACCAGGCCCAAAAGCTTCTGGGCGGTGGGGCTGAACTACGCTGACCACGTTGCCCACCAGGTGGAAAATCTGGACGCCGAGCGCATAACCAGGGACGCCCAGACCTTCCGTCCCTGGCAGAAAGGGGTCAGCAGCATCATCGGCCAAGACGACACGATCGTCCTTCCCAAAGAGTCGGACTACGTCCACTATGAGGGCGAGTTGGTGATCGTGATTGGCAAACCCGCCCGGCGGATCACCCCCGAAGAAGCCCCCAATTTCATACTCGGCTACACCTGCGGCAACGATGTCAGCGGAGAGGGGTCCTGGTCCAACGACCCATCCAACTGGCGGAAGAAAACCAGCGATACGTTCGGTCCGGTCGGCCCGTGGATCGAGACCGATATCGACCCCCAATCGGTAGACATCATCACGCGGGTCAACGGCAAGGAGAACGACCGGGGCAGCACCTCCGGCATGACTTTCAACTGCTACGAGACGGTTAGCCGGATCAGCCAGTTCGTGACGCTTCACCCCGGAGACCTGATCCTGACCGGCGCTCCCGGTGCGGTGGATGGGCTCAAGCCCGGCGACGTGGTGGAGATTGAGATCGCCGAGATCGGCACCCTTCGAAACCCGGTCGCCGCCGAGTAACCGGCTGAAAACCTATCGGGTTGGAGCAATGGCCCCGGCAGCGCCCACCGGCCGTTGATTACGGGTTGTTCCCAGTTGTTCCTGGGTATTCAATGCCAGCCTCTGTTGGCATGACTCCAGGTTACTTCTCTGCCTCGGGCCGCACGCGGCAATCTTTGAATCTGATGGAGGCTGTCTGATGCCCTATCATATGTACGTTTCCCTTCAGGACGATGACAAGATATTAGGTTTCTCCATGGACTCCGAGACCGGGAGATTGTCCCCAGCGGGTGAAACCCTAGCCCCCGGCGGGCCATCATCCTCAGCTATCAGCCCAGACAAAAAGACCTTTTATGTCGGCCATCGCAACAGCAACGAGATCTCGAGTTACCGGATAGATACCGCCACAGGGGCACTGGAACCAGTCAACAAGGTCCAACTGGATGCTTCGCCAACTTTCCTGTCACTGGACCGGAGGGGCCGGTATCTACTTTCCTCCTACTACCAGGGGGCCCACGTAGCGGTCCATTCCGTGGGGGCTGACGGATCGGTGGGTAGCCAACCCATAGAATGGCTGGAAACCGCGACCGCCGCCCACGCGATCCAAACTGACCATTCGAACAAGTTCGCCTTCGTGCCGCACATCGCACGGCTGAGCGACAGCGTGATGCAACCTCCAGGGGATGCACTCGGGCCCAACGCCATCTTCCAGTTCAAGTTCGACGAGAACACCGGCAGGCTAACACCCAACTCACCGTTGAAGGTTGAGCCGGAAGAATTCCTTGGCCCGCGCCATCTCTGCTTCCATCCGAGCTTGAACGTGGTCTATTTCTCCAACGAACAGGGAGGCAGCGTAACCGGCTACCAGATGGATCCCTCGGCCGGGACCCTATCGGCCTTCCAAACCATATCGACCCTGCCCGAAGGTTATTCGGGGAGGAACACCTGCTCCCAGATACAGATCACTCCGTCCGGGAGATTCTTGTACGCCCCCAACCGGGGCCACAACAGCGTCGCCGGTTTCTCCGTGGATGCATCTTCCGGCCGGCTGACCGCCATCGGGCGGGCGCCGACCGAGTCGGTTCCCAGCGCGTTCAGCCTGGACCCAGACGGAAGGTTCCTCTTTGCCGCCGGCTCGGAGTCGGACCGTTTGGCGTCATACCAGATCGACGCCGAGACCGGCGTCTTGACCCCCCTTGAGACCTATGCGGCGGGCAAGCGGCCCATGGGAGTGCTGATCGCGAACGTCGGAGAGTAGACTCGGTGTCTCGGGAATGAGGCCATCTGCTGCGACGTGAAACCAGCTTGGGAACAGGGCCAACCCGTCAGCCCGAAGGTCGGGCGTTCGTCGAAAAAACAAAAGGGGGATCCACAATGTCTCTCGCCCGCGAGCGGTTTCGCGCCGCGCTGTCCCGGCCTGATTGCACTCTGGCCGCGAATATCTTCGACCCGCTGTCGGCCCGCATCGCTCACATGCTGGACTATGAAGTCTGTTTCCTGTCCGGCTCGGTGCACAAGGTTGCCAACCTGGCCGTGCCCGACATCGTGCTGACCAACCTGTCGGACCTGGTGGACGTTTGCCGGCGCATCACCCGCATCGCCGACGTGAGCTTGATGCACGATGGGGAAGACGGGTTCGGCAACGCGGTCAACGTGGTGCGCTCCGTCAAAGAACTGGAGGCGGCGGGCGTCTCCGCCATCGAGATCGAAGACGCCATCCCGCCGTCCCGTTTCAACCAAGAGGACCTTGGCCTGTATTCAGAGGCCGAGCAGGTGGGCAAACTGGAGGCGGCGGTGGCCGCGCGCAACGATCCCATGACCGTGATAGTCGCCCGGACCACTGTACTGGCCCGATTCACCCTGGATAAAGCGCTGGACCGGATCAAAGCCTACTCTCAGACCGGCGTGGAGGCCATCAGACTGGCCGGTTTGCGCACCAGGGACCAACTTGAGGCGGTGCACCAGGCAACCCCGTTGCCCATCACGGTGCTGAGTCCTCCCGACGGCATGACCAACGACCGGGAGTTCCTGGCGGCCAACGGAGTGAGGATATTGATGGCGGGAAACCCGGCCTTCGGGATGGCCATCCAGGCCGTGTACGATGCCCTGAAGCACCTGAAGGACGGCGGCCCGGTGGGCGATCTGACGCCCAGGGAAGCCGATGCCGAGTTGCTGCGCCGCGTGAACCGCACCGACGAGTTCATCCAACTGCAAAAGCAGTTTCTGCGCCACTGAAATAACCCTGACGGGCGCGGCCCGGCCACGCCGCTGCCAGGGCAATCTCAGATCGAGCGTATGTTAAAATCGCAGTGTTCCGGCACACAGGCTAGTGAATAGGAGAAAGCTATGGCTTCCAACGTGGTTCTGTCCAACCAAGAATTCAATGTGGTGGGCACCAGGCCCATCCGTCACGACGGCAATGACAAAGTAACCGGGCGAGCGCGCTACAGCGCCGATATGACTCTCCCCCGGCTATTGCACGGCAAGATTCTACGCAGCCCCCACGCCCACGCCCGCATCAGGTCCATCGACCCGACCCGCGCCCTGTCGCTGGATGGCGTGAAGGCAGTGGTAACCGCCGCTGACTTCGCCCAGCCAAGCGGCAAGATCGCCGACCTGGGTGAAGGCGCCATGGCCAACCCCAAGTGGATCAGCAACAACTGCATGGCCGCCGAAAAGGCCCTGTACAAAGGGCACGCCGTGGCCGCTGTCGCCGCGACTACCCTCGGGATCGCCGAACAGGCAATGGCCTTGATCGATGTTGACTACGAGGTGCTGCAGGCCGTGGTAGACCTGCCTTCGGCCATGAAAGACGACGCGCCGATTTTGCACGAAAGACTAGCCAACTCGGAGAACGCGAACATCCGCCCCGGTGGTCTGCGCGATGACGACGATACCGGCAAAGCCACCAACATCTCCAACCACTTCGTTTTCGAGTTGGGAGACCCGGAGAAAGGACTCAAGAAGGCTGATATCGTGGTGGAGCGGGAGTACACCACCTCCACGGTGCATCAGGGTTACATCGAACCGCACACCGCCACCGCCATGTGGGGAGAAGACGGCAAGTTGACCATCTGGTGCAGCAGCCAGGGTCATTTCCAGATCCGAGACCTCACCAGTCTGGTCCTCGGCGTTCCCGTTTCTGACATCAAGGTGATTCCCATGGAGATCGGCGGCGGCTTCGGCGGAAAAACGGTTATCTACCTGGAGCCGGTGGCCGCGGCGCTTTCCAAGAAAGCCAGGCGTCCGGTGAAGATATCAATGGGCCGCGCTGAGATCTTCGAGGCGACGGGGCCGACCTCGGGCAGTTCCATCCGGGTGAAGATCGGAGCCAACAACGACGGTATGATCACCGGCGCCGATGTCACCATGATCTACGAAGCCGGTGGCTTCCCCGGATCGCCCATCAACCAGGCTTGCCAGTGCGTTCTGGCGCCCTATGAGATCGCCGATGGGCGGATCGAGGGCTACGACGTGGTGCTAAACAAGCCCAAAGCCGCCGCCTACCGCGCACCAGGCGTGCCTGCGGCGGCCTTCGCGGTGGAGTCGGTCATCGACGAGATCTGCGAAAAGCTTGGGGTTGACCCGCTGGAATTCAGGGTTAAGAACGGGTCCAAGGAAGGGAGCCGCCGCATCCCCGGTCCGGTCTTGCAAAGGGTCGGCTACATGGAAACCTTGGCGGCGGCCATGAATACCGAACATTACAAAACCCCACTGACGGGCCCCAACCAGGGCCGGGGAGTCGCCGCTGGGTTCTGGTTCAACGGCACCGGACCAGCCTGCGCCACCGCCAGCGTCAATGCCGACGGCACGGTAAGTCTAACCGAGGGCTCGCCCGACATCGGCGGCGGCCGGGCGTCGATGGCGATCCAGTTGGCTGAAGTGCTGGGCATACCCGCCGAGGACGTACACCCATCGGTGGGCGACACCGACGCCATCGGCTATACCTCTTTGACCGCCGGCAGCGGGGCTACCTTCAAGTCCGGCTGGGCTTCATTCGAGGCAGCCACGGATATCAAGCAGCAGATCATTCAGCGGGCCGCGCGGATCTGGGATGTCGGGCCCGAGCTTGTGGAATACGCCGATGGCGTGGCTTCCCACAAGTCAGACCCAGAGTTGAAGTTGACCTTCAAGCAGATCGCCGCCCGGTTGAACGGGACCGGTGGACCGGTTATCGGTCGCGGCAACGTGAACCCGGCGGGAGTGGGTAATGCTTTTGCGGTGCACATAGTTGACGTGGAAGTAGACCCGGAGACCGGCAAGGTGGACATCCTGCGCTACACCGCACTACAGGACGTGGGCAAGGCCATCCATCCCAGCTACGTGGAGGGTCAGTTGCAAGGTGGAGTAGCACAGGGGATCGGCTGGGCGCTAAACGAGGAATACGTCTATAACGCATCCGGCGCGATGGCCAATTCGTCCTTCTTGGACTACCGGATGCCCACCAGCCTTGACCTGCCAATGATTGACACGGTGATCGTGGAGGTTGCCAATCCTGGACATCCCTTTGGAGTCCGGGGGGTCGGTGAAGTGTGTATAGTGCCTCCCATCGGCGCGGTGGCAAACGCCATCCACGCCGCCGCCGGCGTCCGCATGGGTGTGCTGCCCATGTCTCCGGGCAACATCCTGGAAGCCCTGTGGGCCCAGGAAGGCAAGTAAGAGGCAGCCGCGAAACGGCGCCAGATAAACCAAGCGCCGCCCGGTACGGATCCGTTTCGCCCTCGCCCTGAATCGACCAACAAACCGGAAACACGATTGAGAGGCCCCAGGCTCATGCACGAGCCTGGGGCCTCTGTGCGCACAGCCCCATCTCGATCGAGTCGCCCTCCAGCCAAGCTTTGGGGGAATGTTGAAAGCCCGATCTTTTGGTTCCATCAACCTAGACCGTGTGGTAGGCTGTTCGATGCGAACCGCCAGGCTGCCACGGCTTTGAACTAGACGTTGGCGCTAACACCGCCGGAATAGACTCGCCCGGTGAAGTTTGCCCCGGCCGTCTGCGGAAGTCATCTTCGGTTTGGTCCGGTCCAATGTTCTTAGTCCTGGCGGCCGCTTGACAGGAAATGGTTTCCGAATAATCCTAAAGTCGAGATTAAATATCTAGGGAGAATCCATGAAATACGACATTGTCATCGTCGGCGGCGGGGCTGCTGGTTCGGTGCTGGCCAGCAGATTAGCCGAGGACTCGAATACCTCGGTGCTGTTGCTGGAAGCCGGGCCGGATTACCCGGACCCAGCCAGCCTGCCGGACGAGGTTAAATTCGGCCACACACGATACGCCGAAGCCCAGGACTCACAGCACAACTGGGCGCTGCGCGGGACCATCACCGAAGAGCAGGGCGAGATTCACGTGGCCCAGGGCAAGGTGATTGGCGGCGGTTCATCCATCAACGGTCAGGCGATGCAAAGAGGACTGCCCGAGGATTTCGAGAACTGGGCCGAAATGGGCAACACCGAATGGTCCTACACCAAGGTGCTGCCCTTCTTCAGGAAGTCGGAGCACGATCTGGACATACGTGATGACTTCCACGGCACGGACGGACCGATGCCCGTAAGGCGCCGCCAGTCCGGCCCGACGCCCGACATTCAAAGGGCGTTCCGGGAGGCCTGCTTGCAGGAGGGCTTCAACGTCACGGAAGATACCAATGGCCCCAACCCGGCCGGGGTTGGCGTGGCGCCTTCGAACAACCTGGACGGCATGAGGATGAGCGCCGCCATGACCTACCTGGGTCCCATGCGCCACCGCCTCAACCTGACGGTGCGGGGCGGGGTACTGGTCAGGAAGATTCTGATAGAGAACAACAAGGCCGTTGGCGTGGAAGCCGAAAGCGGCGGCGATGTCTTCAACATCGAAGCTGACCGGGTGGTACTGAGCGCCGGAGCTATCAAATCGCCCCACCTGCTTATGCTGTCAGGCATCGGCCCGGAAGACCAACTGAAGGAATTTGGGATTCCCATCATCAAGGCGGCGCCAGGGGTGGGCCAGAACCTCTTTAACCACCTCAGCTCCCACGTCGCCTTCAAGGTCAAGGACGGGGTGACCCTGTCCGGCGATGTCGACGCGGTCCATTACAGCCTGCATTACTCGTCGGAGGGGACAGGCATCGTGAACGACATGGTGCTGCGGACGAATCCGGTGGTTGACGAACGTGAGGAGAAAGTACCCGGGTTACGGACCAAATACGTCACCGACGGTATCTCGCCCGATCAGGTGGGGCGGATCTCCTGCACGCTTGGCCTGCCCGATGGCTCAGGACAGGTCAGGCTGGCGTCAACCGACCCTTCGGTGCAGCCGTCTTTCAACTACCAGTACCTGCAGAACGCCAACGACGCCAAGCGCGTCCGGGACGGAGTACGGATGGCCACCAGGTTCCTGGAGACCGATGCGTACAAGGACGTGTTGGACCACCGGATCAACCCCACCGACGATATCTTGGCCGACGATGACGCTTTGGACCTGTGGATACGCCAGAACGTGGGCACTGCCAGGCACGTTTCCGGGACCTGCAAGATGGGACCAGATTCGGACCCGATGGCGGTGGTCGATCAGTACTGCCGGGTAAAGGGGATACAGAGCTTGTGGGTGGTTGACGCATCGGTGATGCCTCGGGTCCCCAGGTCCGGCGGCGCCCATGCCACGGTCCTGATGATCGGAGAACGGGCGGTAGACTGGATCGCGGCGGGTTAAACCAGCCCTGACGAAGTCTAAGATGCCGGCCTGAAACCGGCGGACCGCAGAACAACCTAGAAAGAAAAAAGCACCGACCGAATCTGGCCGGTGCTTTTTTATTCCGTGAGGCTCGAACTCTCGGTCAAAAACGGTTTGGTGGTTTCGGCGGCTAAACGCCGCTTTCTTTGAGGTACCGATAATCGACGTTGGTTCTTTTTCAACTCTACCTCAGGCTCCCGCATCTCTTTCGGGACCTTTAGGACAGCCGCCATGCTAGATGTGAGGCTGCGAACGCATCATCGGATTCCATATCGGCGAATCTAAGCCCTACGCCGGGGATTCCAGATGAGGGTTCCCACTCAACCAAGAATGGTGTAGGCACCGCTGTGCTGATCACTTCCAACGCGCATGCTGTTGGGTAGCGAAAAATGGATCGCGGGTCGCGTTGGGTCCAACATGCTTGGTTCGCAGGTATCCACCTCGCCGTTGGTATCGGCCCCGCGGATAAATGGTATGACAAACGATGTATTCAAGATTCCCGATCAACCCGGCCTTTGGGTAAAGGGTGGAGGCTGGCTGTTTGAATGGCTAGAAGTCCCAAGCCAAACTTGGCCGCTTGAATCTGGCGATACCGAAGTCGAGTGGGCTCTGGTCTACAGAATGTCCGGCGAGCCAAAGTTGGAGGTTTACGATCCTCTTTCTCAGCCCGAGCCGGTCTATCTGGCGTTTGCCGATCTGGGCAAGGCGGTGTGGGACGGTTGTGACCGGCGATTATTGGACGATTCGAAACTTGATGCAGATGTTCAAGAACGATTTGAGACTGCCGCAGGCCGGTTTATATTCCAATACGGGCCGCCGGTAGATCCAGGAGCCACCGGCATATCCCCGATGGAGAGGTCGGTGCACCACATGTTGCGTCAGGCACAGTTGGTCGACCTCGCCGTCCGATACCTCCGAGTGCGAAAAGGGGAGGAGGACACGAATCGACTTCGAAGTTATCTCCAGGCCGCACCGACGGCTGCAACGAAGAATGGCGAGGAACTTTCAGCCGAGTCGCCAATTCCGACATTGGACTCATTCTATGAGATAGTGACCGCGGCTGAGGCGATGATTGATGGTCTGCAAACAAGTCAACTGAACCTTGGCGGTCTGGGGCTTGCCGTCCGGCCGCCCAGGCCTGACGAATCATCGCGGGATTGGACATTTGAACTGCGGTTCGAACATCTATTGAGCGTGATCTGGTATCAAACCCTAAAGTCGATCGTCTTGGGAACGCTGGTACGCGCCTGCCGGAACGTGCGCTGCCGCAAGCCCGGGCGGTTATTCGAGCCGTCTCGGACGAACCAGTGGTACTGCAGCACAAGATGCCGCAACACGCATAACGTGTGGATGTTTAGGCATCCCACACAGTCCGGGCGCCTTGACGATGTACTCCCTTGACCAGGGTCCGGGAGTCGTGGCAACCGGTGATCACCTACGACCTCGGACCGGCGTTATGGCCTTCCGGGAAAGTCAGATTTGGGACGGGGTGGTCTGTATATCAGGCGCTGGCTTCCCCGGTGGCTCGCTGGCTATCTCGCGCCGGGCGACCAGTTGTAGATCTTCTGGAGAGAGCCGCCCATGAGGACCGACCGCTCCGCATCCGATAGTTGGTCCGTAACCCGGAACGCCTCCACGCCCTGCTCGTAGTTCAACAGCAGCACCGCCCGGGTCCAGTCGGTGCCCCACATGCACCGGTCGAGTCCGAACGCATCGAACACCTTGCTCAGAGGCTCCCAGATGTCCGGGTAGGGGAAAGGCTGGTGGGACAGGGTGCCGGCGCCGGAGATCTTGATAGCCACGTTGTCGTAAGCGGCCAGGGCCAGCACGTTTGCCAGGTCGGCGAACGGTTCCGGCGGCGGCGGCGGCTCGAAAGGCTGGACCAGACCCACATGATCGACCACGATCTGCGTGTCTGGATTGCGCCGGGCCAACTCGCCCATGAGTTGCAACTTGCCCGAACACATGACATTGATGGGGATTCCGGCCTGGGCGCCGGCGGCGAAGATCCGGTTGAGACCTGGGTCATCCGCCGTGTATTCCTGGGCGGTGAGCATGACGCGGGCCCCAGCCACGCCGGGAGTCGCCGCCCAATCCGCGACCTCATCGGCCACCGATTCCGACGCGGGATCGAAGGGCTTGATCAGGGCAAACCGGTCCGGGTGGGCCGCGTATACCTCCAGCGCATAGCTGGCATCGTAGCGGTAGAGACTGAACGGTGATATCAGCAGGGCCCCGTCAACGCCGACCGCGTCCATCGCCGCCACCATGTCGTCACCCGTAACCTCGTCCGGCCCCTGTAAAAAGCCGCTCCAAGGACGGCCCGGATGATTTCTCTCATAGGCGTGTACTTGGACGTCGATCGTGGGAGTTTGTGTTGCCATCGCGCTCACCGCATTCCTATCCGGATTTGAAGGCCAGCCGGCCTCGGGGTCATGACCCTTCAGCTTAATGCTGGCAGTGTAGGAGTGCGATCCGGCCCCGTCAATAACTTTTCAGATCTGGTTGGGAACGGTATAAGTCGCTGCATCGGGCCTTAGAAGGCGATTATCCGTCTGATTTGCATTGCGAAGCAGATTGACGCACCGGGTCCGTAGGCATATAGTTCGCGCTACCCTTGGGATGTAAGCGTCAAGGGAAGCCAATCTCGTTATTCCAAGCACGATTCTGGATGGGACGTAGCGATAATATGGCGGAAAACTCAATCACATCGACCGACGAAGAGCGCCTTGGCGTCCGCAGGTCCGCGCCGTTCGTCTTGAGCGGGTTGAGCGCGGGCCACGGAATCTTCCACTGGTTCAGCCAGAGCTTCTTCGTGATGCTGCCGGAGGTGGTCGCCACCTTTGGCCTGAGCGGACTCCAGGTGGGCGCGATCTCGGCCACCCGCGAGGTAATCTCGGGAATGATTGCCCTTCCCGGCGGCGTGATAACGGACATGGTGCGGCGCCACTGGGGTCTGGTGCTGGCCGGCTGCATGGGTCTGTTCGGACTGGGCTGGCTAATCATGGGGATCGCGCCGGTCTACCCGGTATTGCTATTGGGCATGGCGGCAGTCGCGGCGGCCGCCTCCATGTGGCATCTGCCCGCGGCGGCGGCGTTGTCGCGGCGGTTCGCTGACCGGCGCGGCTCCGCTCTATCCATCCATGGCGTCGGCGGCAATATCGGCGATGTGCTTGGCCCCGCATTGACCGGCGTTCTGCTGCTGTCCCTCAGTTGGAGGGGGGTCCTCAGCATCTACGCCGTGGTGCCGATGCTGCTGATATTCGTGGTGTTTTGGTCATTCCGGGATATTGGCCGCACGGCTTCTCAAGCCGCCCCTGCCGCCAGGTTCCGCGAACAGATGGCCAACACCCGCCTGTCCTTCGCGGAGCATCCCCGGCTGTGGGGAATCATGGCCGTGGCGGGCCTTCGAGGCATGGCCAATGTGGCGTTTCTTCCCTTTCTCGCTCTTTACCTGGGACTAGACGAGGAATTGGGCTTGGGCAATGCTGCACTGGGGCTGCATATCGCGCTGCTTGTGGGCGTGGGGGTCGTGGCTGCGCCGGCCATCGGCTACCTATCGGACCGGGCCGGCCGGAAATTAGTGCTGGTGCCCGGCATGCTGACCCTGTGCGTTCTGACGGCGCTGCTGGTCCCGTTCGGTGACGGCATCGGGTTGATTGTTATCCTGGCGCTGCTGGGCATCTTCTTTTTCAGCGACCAGCCGATCCTGACCGCCGCGGCCCTGGACATAGTTGGCGACCGGGTTGCCGCCAGCACTCTTGGCGTGTTCTCTTTCTCCAGGTTCGTGCTTGCGGCCGCATCCCCGTTGATCGGCGGCAAACTGTTCGATGAAGTGGGGATCGAATCCACCTTTTTCTACATCTCAGGCATCTACCTGCTGGGCACGATCGTGCTGCTGGCGGTCCCTCTCTCGGCGTCCAAAGCCACCAAGGATGGCGGCGAGGATTAGCCTGGATCTAGGCAGGGTGATGCTGGGGCGCCGCTCAGACGCGCGGCGAGCATTTCGTAGTCTCCGGGGGGGAGTAAATTGCCTCAAAGGGTGGGGCATCGGTCTCGGATAGGGCCCGCGCTATACGAACCAGCCCATCCCCTTGTGGTAGCCCCTGAGGTAGGCGATCTGCCCGCCGTGAACGCAATTATCGAAGCACAAAACTCCCAAAGAATGTGCCTATGGATGCCGGTGGCCGGGGCGGAACGTTTAGCTGGCGTTCCATATCGGTCACAGACAAAGCCCCGATATATTCACTGGCCGCCGCCTTAACGCCGGCGTAGTAGCCGACGAGCGATTCCTTGGCCGGAAGCTGCCAGGCCGCGACCTGTTCTTTGGTCCAACCCTGCCCCGTATTGTCGATACCGCCGTCGAGGCCGAACTTGTCATTCCAACCGTCTTTGACCCACAACTGAGGAACTTCCTGGCACCACGTATGCACAAAGCGGTCGACGACCCGGGTCATGTGCCAAAGGAGCCACCCCATGGAGTTTGACTCGTCGTTTAATCGGACCCCGATCATTGCGTCGTCCACATCTTCCAGGGCTTTATCCACCATGGCCCAGTTACGCTCCAGGGCGGTTAGGGCAGTTTCTGCAGCTGACATCTATTCGACTCCAAGCACCTGATGTTTCAGGGGATTAATCTACCGGCGACCAGCCTGGTTGTCCAACCAAGAGCACAAAGGCCAGCGGCCGCCATCGCCGCGCCCGACCGTGTCACCAACCGGTGTTGCCTACCGGTTTTATTTGATTGTGAGCTTGACGAGATGGTCGGCCCGGTCCTGGTTGTCGAGATCGCGGCAGGTCGCAATGATCTCTTCGAACCGCGACTCAGGGATCGGCACACCGGGAATCACGCCGCGGATCCGCCGCGCCTCTTCATCGAAATCCCACATGAATTCGCGCCCGGTGGACTGTTTCGTATAGCTCTTGCCATCTTTGGTGAAGATGGTGATGCGGGGCCCAAAGAGCGTCATATCGTGCGACGGGATGATGGTAACCCGGTGCATCAGTTCCAACACCTCCGGCGGGTCGCCTCCACCGTCCGCGGCGCCCATCTGCTGGCTCCGTAGCACCGGGAAACCCCGTTGGCAAACGCCGTACGCGGTGTAGTACTTGGTGCTCCCCGGCCCCGGCTCGCCGTCCTCCCGCCGGCTCGGGAAGGCCGGACTGGGATACTGGGTCTCAAGCCAGTTCACCACAGCCTCGACGCGCTCAACGTTCTCATAGCGGACATCGTGCTCAGCACAGAGCTGGGCCGTCACGTCCACGTGGGCGATGTTGTAGCCGGCCGTTGAGTAGATGCGGTAGAGGGTTTCGAGGAACATCCAATCTTTCCCCAGCCCTTCGGTGATCTTGTCCAGGCTGGTCTGGGTGTCGCCAACAAAGCTGTGGGTAAGCCGGCCCGTGTTGTTGCCGGCATAGGCGTGATAGAAGCCGGCCTCGCCTTCAAGGGTGGTATCGCCGCCCACATGTCCCATCTGGGCCAGCGTCACCGCGAGCATGGCGTTTCGGACCGCGGCCCCCTCACGCAGAGCGCGGCCGCCGTTGCGAGGCCCTTCCAGGTTGCCCGCCGCCAGATGAACACAGAGCGCGATGGCGCTGTTCACCTGGTCTTCGTTAAGGTCCATCATCTTTGCGGCGGCGATGGCCGGGCCGAAGATGCCGAACACCGGACCGGCATGAAATCCGCGGGCCATCACCGTGGGGATGAAGTCGGACGCCAGCCGCTCCATGACTTCATAGCCGGCGGCAACACCGGTCAGGAATTCCTTGCCGGAGGCGCCGGCGGTTTCCGCGCCCACAAAGGCGCCCGGAAGTATGCTGGTGCCGGGGTGCGTGAGCATGCGGAAGGAGTCCAATTTACCGCCGGACATGGCCATCTCCGCATTGGCGAAGGCGGCGCCGCCCTTGGTCGCCGTTGTGCCGTCAACCATGATGGTGGCGCCCCGGCTCACGCCAGATTCTTCGGCGGTGATGAGCTGCACGGCCTGCTGGCCGCTGTGCGTCTGCGAGCCAAGGAGCACCGATGCAAGACTGTGAAGCGTGACGCCCTTGGCCCGGTCTATCACCGCAGGGGGAAGATCGTCATAGCGCAGTCCTACGACCCACTGCGCAAGTTGCCGGCTGAGAGATTCCATATCTTTCTCCGATGTGTTGCTAGAGTTTTTCGTGCGCCTTGGAAATAAGGCCCTAAATGGCAGCCCAGGTAGTCTATCGCATCATCAAGATCGAGGGAGCTAGACGAACTCCCGGTCAAAAAATATCCTCAGCTCTTGACGGCTGGGAAAGATCAAACCCTGCCTAGATCACACCCTTGGTCCATGCGGTGACGCCCCAGTTCGGTCACCTCATGCCAACCACTCGGACACGGTGGTTGATGCCGTCGGCGATGTACAGATTGCCGTTCCGGTCGATCCCGCAGCCGTGTGGGCGCTCCAGCCCGGCCTCCGTGGCGCTTCCGCCATCGCCGTCGCCGCCCTGGTGTCCTCCGGCGATGGTCATCACGATCCCGGTTTCGGCGTCGATAAGCCGGACGGCATTGTTCTCCGTGTCGACAACGATCACGTTGTCGTGATGGTCGCACCGGATGGCTTTGGGGGCACCCCAAGTGGCGGTCAGGGCTGGGCCGCCGTCCCCGCTGTAGCCAGGCTGGCCGGTCCCCGCGAAAGTGCTCATGATTCCGTTGGAATCCACTCTGCGGACGCCGTTGCCTTCCCTCTCGGCGATAAACGTGTCGCCCTTGCTGTTCACGCACACCGCCCTGGGTCCGAAGAGTGACGCTTCGGTGGCCGGCCGGCCATCGCCTTCCCGCCGTTTCTCGCCGTCGCCCGCGAAGGTGGTTATGATGCCGGTCTTCAGGTCCAGGCGGCGTATGCGCTGGTCCTGGATGTCGGCGATCAGCAGCCCGCCCTTGCCGTCCAAGAAGCAGTCGTTGGGTTCGCGCATCTGGGCCTGGGCGCCGGGGCCGCCGTCGCCTCCGTAGCCGGGTTCTCCGGTCCCGGCCACCGTGGTGATGACGCCGGTGGCGGCGTCGACCTTGCGGATAGCCGCGTTGAACCGGTCTACGATGTAAATATCGCCGTTGGTATCCACGGTTAGTGAATATAAGTTGTTCATGGTCGCCATCGTCGCGGGGCCGCCGTCGCCAGAGTACCCCGCCTCGCCGGTGCCCGCCACCGTGGTGATCACCTGCGTGGTCCTATCGATACGCCGTACCGTGTGGGTCCGTCCGTCGCAGATGTACAGATTGCCGTCCACATCGAACGCGCACCCGTAAGCCTCGCCGATCAGCGCCTGGGTTGCGGGGCCTCCGTCACCGGCGTAACCTTCCTGGCCCGTACCGACCACCGTGCAGATCTTTCCTAACTCGAAGTCCATGTCCCGCCCCAATGTTGAAATTTAGGTCCCGTAAGCGAACAGCGTTGGCCGTGGGGCTGCTACCGCCTGAAATGTGGAATCACGTCTTGGCCGATGGTGGTGATCGTTTGCAATGCCCGCTCACGTTCGTCCAAGGCGCACCGGAACAATACCTCGGTCACGCCGGCCGACTCCATGTCTTCCAGGTACGCGATGCATTCATCCGGGCCGCCGACCACCAACGACCGTTCCAGTTCAGCCGCGCCGAACCCACGGTAGCCATTTTTAAAAAGCGTCTGGGCCTCGCGGTGGCCGGCGGTTGAAGTCGGACCAAGATGCGCGTCACGCCGGAGCACGATGCTCATATCGTGCATGCCGCGGCCGCAGTCCGACACGGCTTGTTTGTACACCGCTATCCCCTTTTTCGCCACGTCCGGTGTGGAGCCTGGGGCGATCACCCATCCGTCCGCCATCTTAGCCGCCCTCCGTATCGCCGGTCTCGCGCTTCCGGCGATCCACATGGGCAGTGGCCGGGAGATGGGTTTGGGATTCATGGAAACGGGGGCGTCGATGGAGTAGTGGCGGCCCCGGTAGGTGACTCCGTCGCCCGCCCAAAGCAGCTTCATGATCTCGAATGTTTCGACGAAGCGGGAGACCCGGTCTCCCTGGGTTGTTTGAAATGCCGTGAAAGCGGCGGGGTCGTATCCGAGAGCATTGATCACCGTGGTCCTGCCGCCGGAAATCACATCAAGGGTGGCCAGTTGCTCGGCAAGCAGCAGGGGATTGTAGAATGGCAGGAGGAAGAGCGGCAACAACCGCATGTTGCCACTGACCGGCGCAAGACTGGAGATGGAGGGCAGCACTTGCAGGTAGTGGTTGTCGGTCAGATGGTGGTCGCCCAACGAGAATGAGTCGAACCCAAGCTGGGCCATGAGTCCAACTTCCTCGACCAGGTTGGCCATGATCTTCAAGCTGTCCTGGTCGATAGGATAGCTCGAAGTTAATGACATGCCGATCTTCACTTTGGCACTTCCTCCGGCGCACGGTCGTGGGGTGCGCAGCGGTCTAATTGACTATCTTGGCCCGTTCTTCCACGGTCGCGATCTTGAAGATGGTCCAATGCCTCAACTGGGCCAGCGCAACGCCTGCTTGGTCCACCAGGAGGACATCGTAGCTGGCAAAATGGTGGGCCTTTCGCTCGTAGGCGTCAAGCAGGTGCGCGCCTCCGATGACCGTGGTCCCGACCGGTATCCTGCGGTGGTGCTGCACCCGGCTCCGGGTGTGCATGGAGCTTGGGACGGCGAAATTGTGCCGGAGAAGTTTCTCGGCCCACCCGGCGGTCCAAGAGGGATGGGCGATGGCCTTCGCGCCGACAAACAATGGGTTGCCGGTGTGCTGTTTCTGAGCGATGAAATCTTTGGCTGTTTCCGGTGATAGTTCAAGCTCCATCGCCGACCAGTCTTTCCCGATCTCCGCATTCTCCAGTGTTAGGGGACCTTTGCTATCCGACTCACCTGCCGGAGTCATGGAGCGCGGTTTGGTGAGTTCGTGAAGCCACGGCGCCTTCCCCAGGCCGACCGTGCCGGCCACGCAGACATCGCCGGACTCATTGATCATCTCCACTTTCCAAGATTCGGCGGGCGAAGCTGGAATCAACCCGGTCAACGTGGCTCTAACCGTGAGGGTGTCGCCGGGGAAGGTGGGTTGCCGGAAGGAATACTCGGCCCAGCCATCTTCGAGCCAACCCTCACCCAGCGCCTCCAGTATCGTGTCGGTGGCCCATCCCCAGACGGTGACGCCGCCGACCAGTGGGCCGTTAAACCCATAGGCCTTCGCGACTTCCGTCGAGTGGATCGGGTTGGTTATATCGGGGCTGTCATCGTTATCAAGATAGGCGACGACCGTCTTCTCGATTCTCGTTCCTGCCATCGCGCCACCGTCCTATCATTGGAGTAATCTGGTTGGGAACGACGAAGAAATCAGCCTTTGGGGAGCCAAGGGCCGTCTTCCAAGGGCACATTCATCGAGATCCGGGACCCTTGACCGATTCCCCGGGTGATATGCCCATGCCCGGTGGTGTCCTGGGCGATCAGGATATCGCCGGGACCGAGGCGTTTGACCGTCCCATCGGCCACTTCGATCTCGGAGATGCCTTCCAGGTGCACGACGTACTGGATGCGGGATGCGTTGTGATAGTCGTCCATTGAAGGCGACTGGTTTTGATTCAGCCTGGTTGCGCCTTCCCCGATGTGCTTGACGATCTCGGCGAACTGATCGGTGGAAACGTCGATTAGGCGCGACTCGCCGTCGGCGGCCGGGTAAACCGTAACGATCTGGACCATCAGACCCTCCTAGTTATGTTGTCGTTATATTGTTCTCAAGGGAAATGTCCGGAGGCGGCTAAACTCGGGTCAGCGGTTCCCGGCCAGATAGGAATCGGTGGCCCGTTTCAGGCCGGCCCTACGGTTGGCTTGAAGCGCTTCCTTCATGCTGGCCGACCGCTGCTGGGAGTCGATGATCCCGGTGAGGCTGCCTTGGTATTGGGGCATGACGTAGCGGGCCATCAACTCATAGCTGCGGTGCAACTTGTCGCGGGGCGCCCAGTCTTCCGCCCGCAAGAGCAGACCGCCGAACCCGCCGCTGGCTTCCTGAAGGCGCTCGATGCCGGCGATGCAATCGTCAGGGGTCCCCACGATCCACTGATTGTGCTCCACCATGTAGTCGACGACCTCGTTGGCGGGAACGTCGGGGATGGGATTGCCGTTGGTGCCGCCGGTGTATTCCGTCACCACACGGCCTGCGCCAATCCGGATGTCCTCGAATGCCTGCTCCCGGGTTTCGGCCAGATGACACCCAACGGACAACCGCCAGTCTTCACGCCGCACGGTCTTCCCGTTGGCCGCCGCCGTCTCTTCGGCGATGGCCCACTGGTCCTTCAAAGAGGTGCTTCTGACGGCGTCGCGAGGCACGCTCAGCGAGATCACGGAGACCCCGTGCTTGCCGGCCAACAGCACCCCGGACGGGGACTGAACGGAGGCCACGGCCACCGGCAGCGTCGGCTTCTGGTAGGGCCGCAGCTGCAGCGTGGCGTCTTTCAACTTGAACCAGTCGGTCTCGCAAGTCACCGGTTCGCTGCCATCCAGGAGCCGCATGATCACTCCCAGCGATTCGTCCATCATCTCCCGCTGCCGCTCGGGGTCGATGCAGAACATGTTGGCGTCCGACGCCAGAGCGCCGGGCCCAACGCCCAGCATCACCCGTCCGCGGGTCAGGTGGTCCAGCAACACCATGCGGTTGGCCACCATGTAGGGATGGTGGTAGGGCAGGCTGACCACGCCGGTGCCCAGGCGGATGTGGCGCGTGCGGCCGGCTGCGGCGGCGATGAATACCTCGGGGGACGCGATGGTCTCCCAGCCGCCGCTGTGGTGCTCTCCGATCCAGGCTTCATCGAACCCCAGGCTATCCAGCCACTCGATCAATTCCAGGTCGCGTTCCAGGGCCAGAGTGGGGTTCTCGCCCACCCGGTGAAAGGGGGCCATAAAAGTCCCGAAGGTCATGTTGTCAGTAAGGGAAGTCAATTTGATCTCCTCCGTCCAGTTTGAATCTACTAATCATCTTTGCCGGTTGAGCCGGCAGGCCCGCTCATCCCAAACACTTTCAAAGCGAAAGCGTACTCCAGTGCCACTTCTTTCAGCCGGTCGAACCGGCCCGACGCTCCCCCGTGCCCGGAATCCATATGAATCTTCAACAACAGGAGATTGTCGTCGGTCTTTGAGTCCCGCAGACGAGCGGCCCACTTGGCCGGTTCCCAATAGGTCACCCTGGGGTCGCTGATGCCGCCGGTGATCAGCATATGCGGGTAATCTTGGCGCTTGACGTTGTCGTAGGGCGAGTAGGTTTTGATGTAGTCGTAATAATCCTTCACCTGGGGATTGCCCCACTCGTTATACTCCATCGTGGTCAGTGGCAGAGTATCATCCAGCATCGTGTTCAGCACGTCCACGAATGGAACGTCGGCGACGAGCGCCTTGAACAGGTCGGGGCGCAGGTTGGCCACCGCCCCCATCAGCATGCCGCCGGCGCTGCCGCCCGAGGCGATGATTCTACCTCTTTGGGTGTAGTTCTGAGCGATCAGGTGCTCGGCGCAGGCGATGAAATCGGTGAATGTATTACGTTTTTTGAGCAGTTTGCCCTCTTCGTACCAGTCCCACCCCAGGTCCATCCCGCCCCTCACATGGGCCACGGCAAAGATGAATCCCCGGTCCACCAGGCTCAGCCGGGCCGACCCAAAATTCGAATCGACCACTATGCCGTAGGACCCGTACCCGTAGAGATAGAGGGGCGCGGACCCGTCGAGGGGAGTCTCCTTGGCAAAGAGGAGCGATATGGGGATCAGAGTGCCGTCTTCCGCCGGCGCGAATATCCTTCTGGCCTCGTATCTCTCAGAGGAGAAGTCTCCCAGAACCTCCGTTTGTTTCCTCAGTTCCCTGGTGTGGGTTTCGATGTCGTAGTCGTATATCGCCGCGGGGGTCGTCAGCGATGTGTAGGCGAACCGCAACGCGGGTGTATCCCATTCCCGCCCTTCGATCACTCCAGCCGAGTAGTCATCTTCATCGAAAGCCACGTCAAAGGCATTCCCAGAGGCATGTTCGACGACTCTTATCTGGGGCAACCCGTTTTCACGACAAGAAAGAACCAGGTGATTGCGGGTAACCGTGATGCCGCTGATGGGGCGGCCCGGCACGTGGGGAATCAGGTCCTGCCAATTCTCCGATGCGGGGGCCGTTACCGGTGTTTCCGAAACCTTGAAGTCCTTGGCCCCATCCGCGTTGTTGCGGACCAAGAACCGGTCGCCGTGGTCGGCAACATCATATTCCAACCCTTCCCGGCGCGGCTCGATCAGCGTCAACTCGGACCCAGGATCGCCGGCATCCATGAACCGCCACTCCGACATGTTGTTGCCTGAAGCTGCGACATAGAGGAAGCGTTTGCTGGAAGATTTAATCACACCAACGAAGAACCGCTCGTCCAGCTCCTGGTAGACCAGTTCATCCACCGAAGGATCATCGCCGAGACGATGCCTGAATATCTTGACCGGCCGGTGGTTCTCGTCCAGCACATCGTAGAAGATGGTCTGGTTATCGTTCGCCCATTCCAGGGAGTAATAAGAACCAGGGATGGCCTCCGGCAACAGGTCGCCCGTCTCCAGATTCTTGATGTGGATGGTGTATTGCTCCGACCCGTCGGCATCCACCGAATAAGCCAGCCACCTGTGGTCCGGGCTGTTCGCCAGATTGCCAACGCGGCAATAATCCAGGTCCTTTGCCAGTTCGTTAACGTCGATAAGAATCTCTTCCGGAGCGTCCAGGGATAGATGCTTGCGGCAATAGACCGGGTACTGGTTCCCTTCCTCGTAGCGGGTGTAGTAGAAGTAGTCGCCATCTTTCTGCGGAACGGTGGAGTCGTCCTCTTTTATCCGGCCTCGCATCTCCTCGAATAGGGCCTCTCGAAGACCACTCTCCGGCTCCAGCATCGCTTCGGTGTGGGCATTTTCGGCGTTGAGGTATTCCAGGGTCTCCGGGTCGTCGATATCACGGAGCCAGAACCAGGGATCGTTTCTGATGTCACCGTGATTCGACAGCTCTCGCGGTCTTTGCGGGGCGGAAGGCGCTTGGTCTGTCATTCGGTTCACCAATCTCAGATAGTGCATTCTCTTAGGAATCGGCTATCGGCGCAACAACCCGGGACCCGCTTTGGACCATTGGGGTCTGATTATATGGTCCGGCGGTTGAGAGTAGGCGATGACTTTGGCTATAGTGTAACGATTCAGATTGAGGAGCAGATCCAATGCCAGACAAGATCCGCTTGGGATTCGTGGGAGCCAACGTAAACTCGAACTGGTCATCCCAATCGCACTACCCGGCGCTGCTGGCCAGCCCGGACGTCGAGTTCACCGCGGTTTGCACTTCCAGGCCCGAGAGCGCGGAAGAGGCCCGTCAAGCTTTCGGCGCCAAGTTAGCCTTCCACGATTTCCGGGAGATGGTGGCGTCGCCGGACATCGACGCGGTGGCCGTCGTGGTGCGGGTGCCCTTGCACTATGAGCCGACGAAGGCGGCCATCGAGGCCGGCAAGCACGTCTACACCGAATGGCCGTTGGGCCGGAACACCGCCGAAGCCGAGGAACTAGCTGCATTGGCCAAGGCCAAAGGCGTCCAAACGGTGGTGGGTTTGCAATCGCGGGTCAGCCCGGCTCTGCTGTACATCAAGGAGTTGATCGAGGGCGGCTACGTGGGCGAGGTGCTGTCTTGCCATGTCACCACCATGCGTGACGGCGCGTTGGAGCGCCCTTCCAGCCGCACCTGGCAGCGGGATATCAATCTGGGCGCCAACACCCTAACCATCGCCAACGGGCACGTGATCGACGCCCTGCGTTTCGTTTTGGGCAACTTCTCGCGGGTGGCGTGCATGGTCACGACCCAGGTGCCGAAATTGTACGAGACCGACACCAAACAGTTTGTGGATGTCACCGCCCCCGACAACGTGCGGGTATCAGGGCAGCTTGAGCGCGGCGCGGCGGCATCGGTGCACGTGGGCGCCGTGCCCTGGGCCGGCAGCGGATTCCGCATGGAGATCTACGGCCGGGAGGGAACGCTGGTCACCACCGGGAGCGTCTCCTCGCAGCGTGGCGAGATGCTGCGGGTGCAAGGCGTCCAGGGCGGACACGACCTACAAGACCTGGCCATACCGGAACGTTTCGTCTACGTTCCGGACGACTTCCCCCGCGGCGACCCGTTCAACGTCGGTCAGATGTATGCACTGTTCGCCGAGGCGGTCCGAACTGGAAAGAACCGACTGCCGACGTTCGATACCGCCGTCGAACTCCACCGCTTCCTCGATACCATCAAGGAAGCGTCGGATGCCGGCCGGGAGCTGCCGGTCGCCTGACCTGATCTGGCGGGAGGCCCTGAGAAAGCTCTCAGTCAGAATATTCAGACCAAGATGGCAGGCATGCCTTTCCAGGTCCCTGCCATCGTTTTTTAACTTTGGGGCCAAAGCTTTATGTTCACCGGCTAACTTGGGCGGTGACGGGAGAATATCGTTCATGAAATACGACCACATCGTGGTTGGCGGCGGCACTGCCGGTTGCATCCTGGCCACCAGGCTATCGGAAGACCCGGCCCGGTCGGTCCTGTTGCTGGAAGCGGGACCGGAATACCCGGACTTTGAGCGGTTGCCCGACTCATTGAAATACGGCTGGGGAATGTTGAATCTGGAAGCGCGGAAAGCGGGCGGACCCTTCAACTGGTCGTTCACGGGGACAGCCACGCCCCAGCAGGCGGCGCCAATGCCGGTGCCGCGGGGCAAGGCGATGGGTGGGACCAGTGCGATCAATGGCCAAACATTCATCCGAGGGGCGCCCGAGGACTTCGACACCTGGGCAGCCATGGGCAATGAAGGCTGGTCCTATGTGGAGTGCCTGCCATTCTTCCGCAAGCTTGAAAGCGACGAGGATTATTCGGGAGATTTCCACGGCAGCGACGGGCCCGTGCCGGTGCGGCGTCACCACCGGGAGACCTGGCCGCCGGCCCAAGAGGCGTTCTATCAAGCCTGCATCGCGGCCGGGCATCGATATATTCCGGACATCCACGAGCCAGATTCCACCGGAATCAGCCTCCGGGCCGAGAACAACGTCGAAGGCGTGCGGATGAGCATGGCCCTGGCATACCTAGACCCCAATCGGCACCGGCTCAACCTGACCGTCAAGGCCGGGGTGCAGGCATTGAGAGTCCTTTTCTCCGGCAACCGGGCCACGGGCCTGGAAGTGGAGAGCGGCGGCGAGCGCTTCGTCATCGAGGGCGATGAGATTATCCTATGCTCGGGAGCGGTGGGTTCGCCCCAGATCTTGATGCTTTCCGGCATCGGCCCCGCCGGCCATCTGGCGGAACTCGGGATCCCGGTGGTGGCCGACTCTCCCGGTGTGGGTCAGAACATGCGCGACCACCCCAACGTCACCGTCAAGTTCACGGTGCAAGAGGGCACCTACGACGACCCCAATGGGATGAGGGCGCTTCGCCTACGGTTCACCGCCACGGGCTCAGATACGCCCAATGACATGATCCTATCTCCGGCGTCGATGAACACGGTGATCGCGGAGGGAGAAAACCCCAGCCACACCATAAACTGTGGCCTGTACCTGGCGGCAGGCAAGGGCGAGCTTCGCCTTACGTCGGCCGATCCCCACGCCCACCCCAGCATGAACTACCACTATCTGGAAGAACCCTGGGACCGGGAGCGGCTGCGGGAGGCGGTCCGAAAGTGCGTCGACCTCCTGAAAGACCCAGCGTACGCCCAGATCATTGGGGAACGGACCGCACCGCTGGATTCCGACCTCGTTTCAGATCAGACGCTGGACGACTGGATGCTCCGAAACGTGAGCTCGTCTTTCCACATTTCCGGCACCTGCAAGATGGGGCCGGACGATGACAACGAGGCCGTGGTCGACCGGCGTTTGAAGGTGCGCGGCGTCGAGGGACTGCGGGTGGTGGACGCATCGGTGATGCCGGATGTTGTCCGCGCCAACACCAACGTCACGACCATGATGATCGCCGAGCGGGCTGCGGAGTTCATCCGCAACGGACAGTAGGAACTGGGCCTCGGCCCATCGAGATGCGCACCGGTGGAACGCGAAATTAGCCCAAGCAGCCGCAAGGGATAGACCGAGTTGACCGGCGTGGCGTTGGAATCCTAGACTGGAACCGCTCGCGACCGCCTTGGCAGATTCCGGGGCAGATACCCGGGCACCCATCCGGGCGTATATCCGGCTTTCTTGGATTTCTCGTTATCATCTCGACATCCGCGACCGAAACGGCCTAATATGGCCGCTGATTCCCAGGTCACCCTCAAGATCACCTCTTTCTTGGAGGCGAAATCCGGCTGGTTGATACTCTTCACCATCCTTCTGACCGTGGCATTGGCTGTGCCCATGATTGTCATGACCCCGGAACAAGACGCGTCTGACAATCCGGGCGGCCCGGTGTTCGACCTTCAGGACATCGTGGACCGAGAACTTCCGCGCCGGATATTCACCCCCTTCTACATGGTGGAAGCCCGGGATGGTGACATACTTACCCGGCAGCCGCTGTTGGAACTGCTGCGGAATTCCCAGAAGTTGAGGGAGGCGGACGCTGCAGGCGAACTCAACCCGCCAGACCTGCCCAATCAGCCGTACCTGTACAACGGCTTCGACGCCGACCGGCAGCAACCGGTATTCGGCATCTTCACCTTTGCCGACGCGGTGCTGGAGGCATTGGCCGCCCACCCCCTTCTGAACACCGATCTGGACCGGGCGACCGAAGACCAGGTCAAGATTGCAGTGAGCGCTGTTTTAAGCGACCCCCGCACCGACTGGCTGAATGACCAGCTGTCTCAACAGAGATCGGTGGAACGCCGCACCGTCCTCGGCCAGGAGATTGATTATTGGACGGCGCCCGCCTACGCCTTCGGCGTTTTCGCCGACAACGAACTTCTGGGCGGCGGTGGCATGAGCATCGGCGCCACCAGCGACCCAACAACCACGGGCAAGGAGCATTTCAGCCGAAAAGTCCAAACGATATTGCGCGGCGAACAGATCAACTATCAACTGTGGGGCGTGGCCATCGACGCCAGCCTGGAGATCGCCGACGAAGTGAACACCGCCGTCCCATTCATCATGGCCACGGTGATAGCCGTGCTCATCGTTGTTGGAATCGCCCTGCGCTCTGGGATGTTGGTACTTCTCACCGCCGTGGGTCTGATTTCCATGATCGTCTGGCTCAAGGGGCTTTCCAACCTGGTGGGACTGAACTCATCGACCACTCTGGACTTCATCGTGCCGATCGCCATGATTTCCCTGGGGGCCGACTTCGTGATCCACGCCGTAAACCGCTACCGGCAGGAGCGCCGGCTGGGCCTGGACCCGCGGAGCGCGTTTCGCGTCGGCATCGCTGGCGTTTTGACCGCGCTGACGCTGGCATTCTTGACTGACTCCATAGCCTTTCTATCAAACGCATCGGCGAACATCGAAACCGTGATCGGTTTTGGCATCGGCGCGGCGCTGGCCACCTTGGCGGCTTTCGTGATCCTGGGTCTGGTGGTCCCGGTGACCTACATGAGGTTTGAAGCCTGGCGGTCCCGGCGGGACCCGGCTTCGTCTACACCTGTGATGGACGCCGGCGAAAAGAGCGAGGAGCGGGAGCGTTCCCGCATGGTGACCCCTCTCCTTCTTTTGGCGACCAAGTGTTATCTGGTGCTGGCAGTCGCGGCTGCGGTCACCGCCGTTGCGGGGTTCTACGCCACCAGGCTGGAGGCCACTTTCGACGTCAAAGACTTTTTCAAGAGCGACTCCGACTTCGTAGTCGGCCTGGACAAGGTGGATGAACATCTTGCCGAAACCGCGGGCGAACCGGCCATCGTTTACGTGCGGGGCGACCTTGCAGACCCGCGGGCCCTGGACGCGCTTGAAGCGTTCAGGGTGTCATTGGTATCGGACCCCAACGTGGCCAAGAACAACTACGGTGAGGTAACCCTGCAGGCGAGGCCGCTCTTTGCGGTGATCGGCCACGTTATGGACTCGGATTACGCCCGGGCAAAGATCGAGGAGGCTTCGGGGGTTTCCCTGGAACCGGGCCCAACCGCGCGCACGGCCTCATATGCCGGGAAGACCTACACCTGGCCCGGATCAAGGGACCAGATCACGGCCATCTATGACTACATCGCCGTGAACGGGGTGCCGCAGGGTCCGGACCAGAACATCTACGACTACCTGGAAGTGGGCGAGACGTTGTCTCACGATCCGTCGGGAGCGGAGGAAGATTCAACTGTTTTCATATTCGGGGTACCGGGAACCCGGGAACAGACCAACGTGATCGAATCCCGTAAGACCTTCTCCGCCGCGATCGCGTCATTGGAGGAAAACCCGGCGATCTCGTTCGCCGGTCTCACCGGGTCGCCTTACACCCGGCAAGCCTCATTGGATGCCACCACCAACGGTCTGCAACGGGCCTTTCCCATCGCTCTAGTAGCCTGTTTGGCCTTAGTGATCGTGGCCATGAGATCGGTCCGGTTTGGGCTGGTCACCATCCTGCCCATAGCGCTGGTGGTCGCCTGGCTCTACGCAGTCATGAATATCTTTGGGTTTGGCCTAAATTTCATCACCGCCACCATCGCGGCCATATCCATCGGAGTGGGTATCGACTACTCGGTGCACTTCACCGAGCGGTTCCGGCAAGAATTGCGCGTCACCGGGAAGCGTGACCAGGCCATGCGCCGGACTATCACCGGCACCGGTGCGGCGCTGATTGCTTCGGCGGCCACCAGCGTCATCGGCTTTGTGGTCATGGCGTTCGCGCCCATGCCCATGTTCGCCGCCTACGGCATCCTAACCGCCATAATGATCTTCCTGGCTGCCGTGGCCGCCCTGTTGGTGCTGCCTTCGCTGTTGTACCTGGTGACTCCGGCTGGCGACGCCGATGGCCGCCAAGCCCGGGCCGACGCTTAGATATCGGATGGGGCCTGCCCGTCCGGTCTAGGGACGCCTCACCGTGACGGCAGCTAGGGTCAGAAGAACCGCGGCGAATCCGGCCAACACTCCCAGATCCGTTGCCACGTCCGCCAAGGACTGCCCGCGAAGCATTATGTCTTGAAGCGCCTCCACGGCGTAGGTCAGCGGCAGCAGCCTGGCGATAATCTCGAGATAGCGCGGCATGTCTTCGATGGGTAGAAAGATGCCTGATAGAAAGATCTGAGGCACGAACACCATGGGAATAAACTGGACCACTTGGAACTCGTTGCTGGCGAACGTGGAAACAAAGACCCCCAGGCTGACCGATACAACGGTGAGCATGGACAGCAGCACGAATATCTGCCAAAGATCACCCTGGTAGTTGATCTGCAGCGCGATCACGGTGAACATCAGCACCACCACCGTCTGGATGGTGGCAAACAGCAGGAACCCCAATAGATACCCAAGCAGTATGTCCCAACGGCCCACCGGGGTCGTCATCAGGCGCTCCAGCGTTCCCTGCGCGCGCTCCCTCAAGAAGCTGACGCCGGTCAAGATGAAGGTGAAGAATAGGGCGAAGACGGCGAGCAGGGCCGGCGCCACCCGGTCCAACACTTCCCGCTGATCAGTGAAGGTGAAACCCACCAGGGCCATGACCACGATTGGCGCCACCAAGATCAAGGCCAACGACCGGCGGTCGCGGAGCATCTGCTGGATGATGCGGTTGGCGATCGCGGTAGTCCTTCCGGGTGACATGGTTACTGTCCCAACCGCACGAAGTGTAGAAAGGCGTCTTCAAGCGATGCGCCGGCGATGCCGGCCGCGGAACTCAACTCAGATGGGCTGCCCTCGGCGATCACCCTACCTTCTTGAAGAAAGGCCAACCGATGGCAATGGGCCGCGTCGTCCATGGTGTGGCTCGACAGCACCAAGGTGACGCCTGACGCCGCGAGACTCCGGAAATGGTCCCAAAACGAGGCTCTCAACTCCGGGTCCAGCCCAACTGTAGGCTCATCCAAGATCAACAACAATGGTTGGTGGACCATGGCGATGGCCAGGCTTACCCTCTGCCGCATGCCCCCGCTAAGACTGAGCACGGCGTCTTTCCGGCGTTCCCAAAGCCCGACCAGATCAAGGACCGCTTCTTCTGCTTCCCGGCGTTCTTTGGCGTTGGACAGGCCGAACATCCGGGCGAAGAAGTCCACGTTTTGTTCCGCGGACAGTTCCAGATAGAGGGCGTTAAGCTGGGGCATGTAGCCGATATTTCGGGCGGTACGGGACGAAGGCTTTTCTCCAAAGACCGTAAGTTGGCCGCCATCGGTTTTGAGCAGACCGGCCATGAGGCGGATCAACGTGGTCTTGCCGGCCCCGTTCGCACCCAAGATGCCATAGATCTCGCCCTTTGGGATGTGCATGGACACGCCGTTGAGCACCTGGCGCTGGCCGTAACTGAACACAACATCGGTAGCGTCAACCACGAAGCTTGCAGCAACGTTCTCTTTGTCTCGATCAACCGAAGGCAGTGCCATCAGCCCCCACTCTGATCAAATATGACCATCTAGAATCGACCGCTCTGTTTGATTATATCGTCATCACTCGACCTTAGCCTTGAACCTGGGCTAACCCGACGTCGAAAGAGTAAACGGTTCAGGCGGAAAGACAGCAGGGAAAGGCGCTTGAGATTCCCGCATTACACACCTCGTGAGGAGTATATTAAGTGCCCTACAAACGATTCATCCGCGGACGTCATCGTGCTTTTTTACCGGTGGGAAAGAAGTGCGTGATGCGTCCTGCGGCTCGCTTATGGAGGAAGGTCGATATGCCGATCTATGAAAGAGGACCCGTCCGGATCCAATACGAGGAGGTAGGCTCGGGATTCCCGTTGCTGATCATTCCGGGGGGCGGACTAAATTCCACCCTGTCTTCGTTGCAGACATCGGTGCCCTTCAACCCGATGGAAACCTACAAAGACGACTTCCGCTGCATCAGCGCCGACCTGCGCAACGCCGCCGCCGGCCGGTCCAGCGGACCGCTGGAGATAGACCGCCCGTGGGACGCCTATTCCGATGACCACCTGGGGCTGATGAACCACCTGGGCATCCGAGAGTTCCTGGTCATGGGGTTCTGTATCGGCGGGCCGATGATCCACAACCTGCTCCGGCTGGCCCCGGACCGGGTCGTCGCGGCAGCGCTGATGCAGCCCAGTGGATTCAACCCTGCCTATCCCGATCTCTTCTACCAGAACAACATAAAGGGCTGGGGGCCGCCGCTTTGCGAGAAGCGCCCTGAAGTCACCATGGAGATGGTCCATGATTTCCTCACCAACATGTATACCGACCGGGCCGACTTTGTATTCACCGCCACACGCGATTTCGTGCGCTCGGTGCAAACGCCGTTGCTGATCGCGCCCGACGACGTGCCGGCGCACCCGTACGATGCCGCGATGGAAGTCGCCAACCTCGCACCGAACTCAGAAGTGACGATCTATCCGTGGAAAGATTCGCAGGCCCACATCGACGAAGTAGTGGACCACGCGCGGCGCTTCCTCAAGAAGCACGAGCCCGTCAGGCGGTAGGGGCGAACGGGCTTCATCTGCCGGGGCTGGTTGCGGACCGGTTATTTGGTTCACGCCAGCCTCGGCGCGCCTCAGGGGTTACGCTACGGCACGTAGGATTATTATGCGTTATGCCGGTGCGTAGAGCCGGTTCAAGTTGGCGTAGCGGGCCGGGTCCAAGTCCTTGCCGTCAAGTGACGGGTGGTCCGGGCCATAGCGATGGGCGCGGAACACCGCGTTTCCAGAGATGGAGGCGGAACCGCCGCCGTGTTCGCCGCTCATGCCGGCGAAGGGATTGATGTACTCCCAGACGATGTCATGGCTGGGCGTGACCTCAAAGATTCGGCCAGGGGCGCCTTCGCAGATAAGTGTGTTGCCATTGGGCAGTCTTTCGGCGCCGCTGATGTGGTAGCTGAAGAACGATATCGGCGGGTTGCCTCGGTACTCCCAAGCGATCTGGTTATCGCTCGGATCAACCTCAATGACCCGCGAGTGGCTCATGCCCTGGCGGTGGGGACCGTTATCGAACAACAAGACGTTTCCGTTGTCCAGATGGGTCGGGTTGTGCTGATGAGAGATCTCACCGGGGCCCCACTTCCAACGGAATTCCCCGCTGGTCCTATCAACTATGCCGACCGTACTGGTCTGACGAAAACTAACCAATAGGTCTCCTTCCGTAGTCACGTTCAAGCAATTCTGATGGGTCCACTCCAACCGCCCCTCCAGCGGGCATATCATGTCCTCTTCCAGGCTCAGGTGCTCCCAGGACCGCCACTCATTGACGGTCTCGCCACTCGGCGTAACCTCTCGCACCACGTCGCCCAGCATCTGGCCTCTAGTCGTGCCGGCATCGAATCCGCCGCGCACCTGTGAGGCTAGCTCTTCGGGGAGCGCCTCCCACACCAAGACCAAAGTGTTCCCGTTGGACAGGCGTTCAAAATCGTGGTGCAGCAAAGGATCACGGTAGGCCCAGACCACGTTGCTGTCCCAGTCTAATTCCAGGATCGCCCCCGCTGCCGTTCGCCCGCCCCTGGGCAGAAGATCCCGCTCCGGGCGGTCTAAGAAAGATACTTCCTGCGATGCCGGGCCGGTCCGAAGCAGCAGGTGGCCGTTGGGCAAAAGGTAGCTGTAGTGGATCCCCTCGTCAGACCGCCACGTATGGCACACACGGCCTTCCATATCGACCAGATTGGTGTGATGGCCGCCGAGGTTGCTGATCAGGGTGTAGCCCCGATAGCTGCTTTGCGGGGAATAATGGATCAAACCGGTTGGATGATGTGTGGACCAGCCCATGGCGGCATTGTGCTCCCTTAACTAAATCTGGACCGTCGATTCGCGGAAATATCTTGGACCCGCCTTAGCTTATAATATCTCGGCCTGAAGGTGAACGATTAATCGCCTGATCGGCCCAGTCTTTTAGGAAGGAACGAACAACGATGCCACCACCGGACCGTTATAACACTGGATACAACGTCGGCGTTGGCGGAGCGGTAGTTGACGACGGCCGATCGCTGCTGGTCCGCCGGGCGTCGCGCCGAGGCCGCGGTAACTGGCAGATCCCCGGAGGGTTCGTCGAGCAAAATGAAACGATGGAGCTAGCCGTGGTGCGCGAAGTGGAGGAGGAAGCCGGTGTCACCGCCACGGTCCAGGGCGTATTGGGTATCAGGAACCGGTACGATGAAGAGGGTGGCAACAGCTTGTATGTAGTGATGCTGCTGGACCCTAAGTCCGGCGCACCCAACCCTGACATGAAAGAGGTGGACCGGGCCGAGTATTTTAGCCTGGCGGAGATCCAAGCTCTGGAGCAGATCTCGCCGGTAAATATCGAAGTGGCCCAGCGGGCGTTGGCCCAGGACCGCCGCATGTTGTGTGCCCAGACGGTCGATCAAGGGAATCGAGGGACCTACACGTTGTTCATTGGGTGAGGGCTGCGCCAGCCACTATCTCACCATTACCGGAGCGCCTGCCCCTCTTCTTGCCTGCACGTTAGAGTTGCATCGTCTCGTACGTCAGGTCGCCGGCCAGGCTTTCCTGCAAGAGGTCCAGCATTGGGAAATCCCACTCGGTTACAAATGTGATGGCGGTGCCTTCGCGTCCCATGCGAGCGGTTCTGCCGATCCGGTGGACATACTCTTCCAGGTTTTGGGGCATGTCATAGTTGACGACGTGGGAGACCTCCGGAATATCCAGGCCCCGGGCCGCCACGTTTGTCGCCACCAGCACCTTTAGGTCTCCGGCGTGAAACGACCGCATCGCAGAATTTCGTTCGGACTGTGCCAACCCGCTATGAATCCCGGCGGCTGAAATGCCTTGCCGCCGCAGCGCCTGGGCCAGATTGTCGACGCCGGCTTTCGTTCTTCGGAACGTGAGGACCTTGCCCCCATTCACATGCGATTCCAGCAGCCGCACCAACGCACGCACCCGGTCCTGTTCCAGGACTTCGAAGTACACCTGGTGCAGGTCGGGCGATGTCTCAATGTCATTCCCTATCCGTATCCAGACCGGTGAACGCATGTGGCGGCCGACGATTCGCCGGATAAGGGACGGCATCGTGGCAGAGAATAGGGCGGTCTGCCGGTTCTTGGGAGTACGGCTCAGGATCAGTTCAATATCGGGGAGGAAGCCAATGTCCAACATCTCGTCGGCCTCGTCCAATACCACGGTGCGAACGGCATCGATCCGCAGGGTCCCTCTACGTAGGTGATCAAGCACGCGGCCGGGCGTGCCCACAACTACATGTGTCCTACGGTTAAGCGCCGCAATCTGCTTGGCGATGGGCTGTCCTCCGTAGCAAGCGACCACGCCCAAACGGCGAAACTGGGCCAGGGAGATAAGTTCATCACGGACCTGCATCGCCAGCTCTCGAGTTGGGACCAGTATCAGACTCTGAACGAAGTCTTGGGACGGGTCTACCCGTTCCACCAGGGGAATCCCGAAAGCGGCAGTTTTGCCAGTGCCCGTATGAGCTTGGCCCACCAAATCATTGCCGGCTAACAGCGGACCGATGCAATCAGATTGGATAGGAGTGGGTTCCTCGTAGCCGATGGATTTTAGGGCGAGGGCAACTTCGCGACTGACATTCTGAGTCCCGAACCAATACGGGCCCGCCCCATCAAGCACCGCGCCGTTGGGGGGTGCTGCCTCGTTTGGAATTGTTGCCTTTTTTGGGCCGACGTTATTGCGGCCTCGTCGATTACGTCCGTTGCCGCCCCCGGAGCCTCCCTCGGAGCCGCGGCCTGCGTTTGCCGGGCGGGGGACGACCGGAGGGGTTTGGTTAACTTGAGGAGGTTGCTCAACTTTTGGTGGAGGAGCGACAACCTCTGGTGGAGCTTGCCTGGCTTGAGGCACCGGGACGGGAGTAGTGTCTTGATCCTTACGCCAAGGACGGCGTCGCCACCACCGTGTTGGCCGATCGGGCGGCGATTCCGTCTGTGAGGTCTGGGGCTTGGCGTTGGATGTATTGAGTACGATGCTATTTTCCTTGTTGTTTTGATTCGGGACTTGTTCAGCCATTAAATTTCGGAGACGAAACTCGTCTCCCCTCTGAGATTTTTCCGGTTTAGAATACTGCTTTTCTCCGGACAGTATTCCAATCGCTGCTAGCAGTTGCCGGTAGTGACGGCGCTATCAGTCTTCGTTCCCTTGAAGAAGCAATCGCTACAATAGGCTGGCCGATCACTACGGAGCCTAAATGGCAATATCGCCTCCTTGCCACACTCAGCACAAACTGCTGGGTACATGGCTTGGGGCGACCCGCCCAATCCCCGGCACTCGGGGCAGCGCCTCGGCTTGGAGGCGAAAAACCTCTCCTCGCCGACGTTGAAGGTAAAGGGTGAACTGCATTCCACGCATTTGAAAGTTCCGTCTAAAAGCACCATCCGATGTCCTCCCCAAAATGCTGACTTAGATCAGTCAAATCCCATTTAACTAATGCGCCACCATCGAAGGGCGTCGGTCTGTTAAGAACACTGTACCATCTTCCGCAAGGTATCCTTCGAAGACGAGGGCTTTCCTATCTCCACTGAATTGGAGCCCCAAGTCTAGATATTTCGCTTTGCCCCCTGCCCCACCCGAGATGAGCGCCGGATCAAAAACCCTGATTGATTGCACTCGCTGATTGCCTTGGCGTCCGGGTTGCCCCAGAAAACGTAGCTTTTCTACGCTCTCCGGGGTCATCCCAAACTGAGACATCAAAGTGTTCTTGACTACCGCCGGCAATTCCTGAGATCCAGATTTGCCCCACAATCTCCACTGCATGAAGTCTCCGTCACATCCAAGAATCCGGTTTTGCCTTAGGTTATAGCCTAAAGATGCGCTGTTAGTATTCCATCGCAGGCATGGCGGGCGCATTCCTGCTAGCCGGAATCTCAGCGATCATGCACTGAGTGGTGAGCACCATCGCGGCGACGCTCGCGGCGTTCTGCAGAGCGAAGCGAGTGACCTTGGTGGGGTCGACGATGCCTCGCTCCAGCATGGGGCCATACTCACCGGCGCCGGCATCATAGCCATAGTCGTCGGCCTGCTGCTTCACGTGATTCAGCACCACCGCACCTTGGCCTCCGGCATTTTCTACGATCGTCTTGAGCGGCCTTTCCAGGGATCTTCGAATGATTCCAATTCCGACCAACTCGTCGGCGCTGAATCCGGTAAGGCCGTCCAAGGCCCGTTGGGCCCGGACCAAGGCTACGCCGCCTCCGGGTACGATTCCCTCCTCCACCGCGGAACGGGTGGCTGAAAGGGCGTCCTCAACGCGGGCTTTACGCTCTTTCAACTCAATCTCCGTGGCCGCTCCGACCTTGATCACGGCTACTCCACCGGAGAGCTTGGCCATTCGCTCTTGAAGCTTCTCCCGGTCGTAGTCCGAGGTAGTATCCTCGATCTGAGCCTTGATCTCGTTGATGCGGCCTTGGATGTCAGCCTCGGAACCATGACCCTCAATGATGATGGTCTCATCTTTGGTCGACGTGATCCGGCGGGCGTGACCGAAGTCCTCCAAGGTGGCAGAGTCTAACTTACGGCCCGTCTCCTCACTGATCATGGTGCTGCCGGTCAGGATGGCGATGTCCTGCAGCATCTGTTTGCGCCGGTCGCCGAAACCAGGGGCTTTGATGGCCAATACGTTCAGTGTTCCCCTAAGCTTGTTGACCACCAGCGTGGCCAGTGCCTCGCCATCTATGTCCTCGGCCAGGACCACGATATCTTTCTTGCCTATCTCAAGAAGTTTCTCCAGGGCCGGCAAAAGATCGGCAACGGCAGAGATCTTCTTGTCGGTTAATATGATATCGGCATTCTCAATCACCGCTTCCATCCGGTCGGGATTGGTGATGAAGTAAGGGGAGATATAGCCCCGGTCGATCTGCATACCCTCGACATACTCAATCTCGTCGTTCATGCCCTTCGATTCCTCGACAGTAATCACCCCATCTTTCCCTACCTTGTCCATAGCCTCGGCGATGGTTTCGCCGATCGCATCTTCGTGGGCCGATAAGCTGGCCACCTGGGCGATGCGCTCGCGGGTCTCCACGGGCTGGGACATGGATCCCAACTCAAGCACCACGGCTTGAACAGCTTTCTCGATGCCGCGTTTTATGGCCATCGGATCGGCGCCCGCGCTGACGTTCTTGAAGCCGTCGTTGATGATGGCCTGGGCCAAGACTATAGAAGTAGTGGTGCCGTCACCGGCGGCATCATTGGTCTTGGTGGCCGCTTCTTTGATCAGCTGCGCGCCCATGTTCTCAAAGGCGTTGGGCAGCTCAATTTCTTTGGCGATGGTAACCCCGTCGCTGCATACCTGAGGGGGACCATAGCTCTTATCCAGGACTACGTTACGGCCCTTAGGTCCCAGGGTTACTTTTACAGTGTTGGCCAGGATGTCGAGACCGGTTCGTAACGACTTACGTGCTTCTTCCGAGTAGATCAATTGCCTTGCAGGCATAGTTAAGTCCTTTACCTTTTTCATTTCCATTTGGATTGAATCGCCTGAATCGCCCCGTGGATCTTTTCGATCAATGCTACGAAATCTTGGCCAGAACATCGCTTTCGCGCAGGATCAAGTGGTCATCGTCCCCGTTCTTATATTCGGAGCCAGCGTATTTGGAGTAGATCACCCGGTCGCCTACAGCCAGTTCCATCGGAATCCGGGCGCCGCCTTCGGAAATCCGTCCCGGCCCCACCGCAACCACCTCCCCTTCTTGAGGTTTTTCCCTGGCGGTGTCGGGTAGGAAGATCCCGCCTTTGGAGGTCTGTTCCCCTTCCAGAGGCATTACAACTATTCTGTCAGCCAACGGGGAAAATTTCGTCTTGGCGCTTACCAATTTATGTCTCCTTGTGTTACCTATGCGTCATATTCTTAGAGTAGGGTTCAACCAGGTCGGCTTGGGGGCATCATAAGGGTGTTACATCAGACAGTCATTGCCACCTTTTGCGGCTTGAGATTCGGTAGAGGCTCGATTCTGGCTGCGATTCCACGCGCCCACACGGTTAACGCCTCTTTGTCAGTTCCTCGATCTCCCGTTCTATGAGTGTGGAATCAAACCCCAACTTTACTGCTGATACCACGTCAAGTCGCGCCTTTTCATCTTTGTGCAGGAGTGTGTAGGCAAACGCGCGACCGGCATAAGACTCAGCCCCCTCAGGGGAGATCCGCACGGCCTCGTTGTAGTCCTTGATAGCCAGATGGTAACGGCCATAGCGCCGGTAGGCGTCGGCCCGAAGGTTGTAGGCCCTGGGACTCTTTGGGTCAAGGCGGACCGCCTGGTTATATGCCGCCATCGCTTCTTTCGTCATTTCTTCTACGCTTACTCCAAAGGCTTGGCCTGCCGTCTGATGAACTGCGCAGGAACCAGATTGGAATGAAAGTTTATAAAATTGGAATATCCAGGGTTCCAAGGGCGGTCAGGCTAAGGTCATACGGGGCACGGGGTACGGGGTACGGCGTAGGGCTTTGTCTTTAGGCGGCGGTAGCCAAAGCCGACTCGGAATTCCGACGAGACCAGACCATCCCAAATAGTGTCGGAATCAAAGCAACGATGAAACCCATCAGGAGCACGTACATCAGGGGGATGGTTAGCCAAGAGCTCGCAACGGCCAAAAGATAGTACCGGGGCGCCCGGCCGATGACGTTGGCGGATACATAAGGCAGCAACGGGTAGTTAGAACTGAGGGCCAGTATCCGAACCGGAAAGAATGGAAGCGGCGTGAAAGCGAAGACCACGATGGTCCACCACGGTTGCCAGTAGAAGCACCGGACCGCGGCCTGATAGAAAGATGTCCGTTTCAATGGCTCCAACCGTCGAATCCCCAAGACTTTTTTGACGGTGAAGTAGTCGATGAGGGATGCCGTTACAGTAGCCAGGCTAAATAGGCCCACCACCAAGCCGGGGTTGTAGAGGGTGCCGGCATAGATTACCGCAGGCTCCTGAGGGATCACGGTACCGGGCAGGAAATACCAAACATAACCGGCCAGATGCCACCATTCCCCAATCAATAACCCAATCAATAACGTCCCCAGCAGAGCGGGGGCTATCGCTGCAGCCACCCATAGCATTGGGGTACGACGGGCCTCCTTGAACAGGAACGCACCGGTCAATTCAGTCTCCTATCGCTCCAACTACAACCGTTTTCTAGGCCAATACAGCCTCCATCAAAAACGATCTGCAATTTAGGTTTGCATTGGCTCACAGGTTCGATCAGTCCTGTGCTATACTAGACATGAACTTCAAACCCTGATAAATAAAACATGATAATGATAGCATATGTCCCACCTTAAGGCAACAGATTGAATGGACTAGAGAACATGCCTCCATGGGAATTCATTACTAACCACGGCGCCGTGCTCATCATGGTTTTCCAGCATCCGAAAATCACCGGTAGAGAAATCTCCCAGCAGATCGGCATTACCGAGAGAGCCGTGCTCAGAATCGTCGCCGACTTGGACGACGCGGGCTACATAGCAAGGACAAAAGAAGGCCGGACCAATACCTATACCGTGAACCAAGACCTACCTCTGCCTGGTCCGATCCTAAAGGACGTAGCCGTGGGGGACCTGCTAGACGTTCTGAAGATCGGTTCCCCAGATTTCGCCACCAACGACTAACCTCCTTAAGTAACCTCCTCAAGCCTGAATCGATCTAAGACTCGCAAAGGACGGTAACTCATGAATCTGTTGTTTTGGACTGGATCAAAATCCCAGGAGCTAACTCAGGCAGTTCGCGCGAACTTGGAGTCCGAGTTTAAGGTTGGGCCCGAATCGTTGGCGAAACTCAGTTCCCTTGAAAAGAATGGGAAATTCGCCGGTCGAAAGGTGAGGTTTATCCGAATCTTCGATCCCGCTCTTATATCCAACAGCGATGGGTCCAAGCTAAAATACCAAGACTTCCAGGAAACTGAAGACCGCGAAGCTCTTCGGTTTGAAGGGCACATCGAACTGAATGGACCGATCTACCTGGCGGACCGTCGTCCGAAGGTTGCCAACGGATTAACTCAGGATTCCGATTAACTGGGCGCAGTGTCTGCGGCATTATTGGATCACTTAAATCTGTAGAATCCCCATCCTCGGCCGCCGGCCACTAACGACATTAGGGGATTGCAGGGGAACCAGTCTTTGACTCCAATCATTAACTCTGGAACATTGAGTTTGGGATTCTAGATGAGTCTCCGAAACAAGCAAAACTGTGCTGACGATACCGACGGTCAACCTAGTCTGATGGGACTCTGATGGAAACGGCTATCGGGTACCTTGGATTGGTCGCAGCCGTGATTCGGTCGGGATTGAAAGACGAGAGTTGGGAATATCCGCTGACCGACGACGGCCGGTACTGGTGTGGCTTGGCCAACATTGATCCTGAGCACGTTTCTAAGAGAGCCACCAAGTCATTCCTTAAAAATTCTGTCCCGGTTCCGCAGAACCAGGAGTGATTGGACGGACGCAGGAATGAAATTCTGGGCGGCCTCCTCTCACCGGGTTGAGTAACACATCGGCGAACGCCCGATTATCTAGCGGCGCCGTTTGGACCGAGTTGGACGAGCACGTCGGCCCGTCAGCACTGGAACTTCACCCCGTAAACCGCCACAGTCGGGCCGTATCCCATGGTGACTCCACCACAGATTACTGAGATCCTCGTTTCGCTCTGCTGGATACCCACACCGCTCCAACGTGAATCCCCAACGCATCAAGACAGACCAGGCTTTGATCGTTTCGGGTCGGATACCTGGCGCCGGATTGCATTCTTAATTTCATCTCTTGTGCTGTAGATTCAGACATCAGATCTATCTTTTTCATGGGCAACGCGATGCTATGGGCATGAACCTAATCAAATTGGTAGACCGATTTCGTCCTGAAGATAGGTGCAGGGGACACTTGGAAACTCTGAGTTGGCCTGCTGGGGTTGCTTGTCTCCGCGGTGGGAGCGACGCGCCATTTGTAGGAGGCAAAAAGATCGCAGGTCCTGATTCTACCGCAGCCTAGCGTGAAGTATGCAGTCTCGGGTACTTTAATCGTTAAGGTTAAGACTGGCTTCCGGGTCGATACCACATTCCCAATAAACGAGGCGCCCCAGGCTTCCAACGAGCCTGAGGCGCCTGATTCGTTTAACGCCGGGGAGGTTGGTCCTCCCCCAAACCTTTATTCCCGCCTGGATGTTGGTCCCGCTGACTCTGGAACGGGTTCAGCAGCCAGCGCGGCCTGGGACGCCGGATCACGTCCTTGCTTCAGCCGAGAGGCGGTCCAGTGACCAAGGTTGGAATCCCGACTTGATCTCATCGTCTCCGTCCAGCAAGACCCAAAGTTGGCCGCCACTGGAATATTTGATCGTGCCCTGCCTTCCCTGGTATTCGACGCGGCGGCCGTTCACTGTGACCCGGTCGCCGACTTTAAATTCGTGGTTAGCCATGCATTTTCTCCTTCTGCATTCAAGAATGAATCAGGAACCAGCGGCCAGCGTCTGGCAGCGAAACAAGCCACTGGACCAAGATCTACACCCGATCCGCCAAAACACCGGTCGATGAGCGAAAGCAGTTAGGACACCAGCACATCCTTCTCGACCATCTCCGGTATCCGCCACTCATTTGAGTCGAAAGATCCCGAGGCGGTCGAACCTATACCTGCGGATAAGTCCGGTTTGCTCCAATCCGTGGCCGTGATGTAGTTCTTAAACTCCCGCCCCTCACCACACAATCTGCACACTCCCGGACTCACCAGTCCGATAGGCGGTTCGATGACCCAATGATGTACGCAAGCCGACTTCGCACAGTTTTCCCGGTCCGGCCCGATGATCGCGTTCTTCATCTCTTCAATCACCTCTTAAGTACAGCTGACCGCACGGTATCAATGATTCCGATTACCCCGTGATCTAATGTGCATCTGGACATCACTACTGGGAAACCGTTTGATGCTCTAGAAATCCATGGGCGGCATGGCTGGTGCGACAGGCTCTTTCTCGTCAACCTCTGCAATCATGGATTCGGTGGTCAGCACCAACGATGCTACGCTGGCCGCGTTCTGGAGAGCCGAGCGAGTTACCTTGACGGGGTCCACGATGCCCCGCTCCAACATTGGGCCGTATTCGCCCAAGTCGGAATCGAACCCGTAGTCATCGGCTTGGTGTTTCACCCGATCGAGGACCACCGAGCCCTCAAATCCAGAGTTGTTGGCGATATAACGAAGGGGCTCTTCCAGGGACCGGCGAATGATATCGACACCCACCAGTTCATCCCTAGACATGCCATTCAGGTTGGCCAGAGCTCGCTGGGCCCGCACCAGGGCAACACCGCCGCCTGGAACGATTCCCTCCTCCACAGCC
>MUCI01000065.1 GCA_002816575.1 SAR202 cluster bacterium Casp-Chloro-G2
TTCCGATGGAATCGGAACCAGGGGGCTGTCATTACTGATCAGGCTGCACCTCCGGCAAGCTAAGTGTGGGCGGATCCCGGAGGTGGCTGTCTCGAAACGGTTGGGCGTTATACCCGCTGAACGCTTAGAGTGATCTCCATGCCGTTCACCTTGGCGGTTTCCGAGGCAGCTTCGATCACCGTGTCCGCGTCCTGAGCGCCGTCCACCAGTTTGGTGCTAAGGGTCTCGTCCCGGATGTACTCCGAGAACGAGCCTCGCATCAGATCGGCGATCGGGCCGGCCCCTTGCCCCGTGGCCTGGTAGTAAGTCACGATACGGTCGGTCACGTCGAAATCGGCTGACCGGCGCAGCCCCTGGATGCGGTGGACGATCTCCCGCGCCAGACCCTCTTCGGCCAGTTCGGGGGTGATCGCGCCGTCCACGGCCACCATGTAGCCTCCCTCTAAAGAGACGGAGTAATGGTCCGCCGAGACGATGGTCTCCGTTTGGCCGCCGGCCTGCTCCAAGACCTGCCCAACCAAGGGCGCGTCGTCGGAGATGATCTGGATGTCCTTGATGTTCAACTCCTCCAAAACCTGGGGGCGCACTTGGGTGAGGTAGCCTTCTTCGGCGGGCTCGCGGACCTTTACCAAGACTCTGGCCAGCGGTTGGCGCACCTTCAGTCCCGCCTTGGAGCGGGCGGCGCGGCCCATGCTGGACACCTTCATGGCCAGGCGGGTGGCCTGCATCAGCGGTTCGTCCACCAGGGATTGGTCGGCTTTCGGGTAGTCGGACAGGTGAACGCTGTCTGGGGCCGATGGGTCCACCGAGCAGACCAGGTTCTGGTACATCTCCTCGGCTACGAACGGCGCCAGGGGCGCCATAACTTTGGCCACCGTGACCAGGCAGGTGTGCAGCGTGACGTAGCCCGACTGCTTGTCGGCGTCGCCCTCGCTCCTCCAGAACCGGCGGCGGCTGCGGCGCACGTACCAGTTGGAAAGCTGGTCGATGAACTCCTGGATGCGCCGGCCGGCGTTGGTCGGCTCGTAGCCTTCCATGTAGCCGTCCACCTGGGCGACCAGCGTGTTCAATTCGGACAAGATCCAGCGGTCAAGCTCGTTCTCAGGCTTCCAGTCGACTGGGGTCTGCGAAGGGTCGAACTTGTCGATCTCGGCGTAGCCGATGAAGAACGAGTAGACGTTCCACAGCGTGAGCATCACCTTTCTGAGAGTCTCACTGACCAGCTTGGCCGAGAAACGCCGTGGCTCGCCAGGATGGGAGGCGGTGAACAGGTACCAGCGCAGGGCGTCGGCGCCGTGTTCGTCCAGCACCGACAGCGGCTCGACCACGTTACCCACCCGCTTGCTCATCTTGCGGCCCTTCTCATCCAGGATCAGACCCAGGCAGATGACATTCTTGTAGGCCGGCTGGCCCTTGAGCAGGGTGGAGAGGGCGTGCAGGCTGTAGAACCAGCCACGGGTCTGGTCCACCGCCTCGCAGATGTAATCGGCTGGGAAGCGGCCGTCCTGCTCGATGCTGTCGTTTTCAAACGGATAATGCCACTGGGCGAAGGGCATGGCGCCCGAGTCGAACCAGGCGTCCATGACCTCGGGGATCCGGTGCATCTTGCCTGAGCAGCCCCCAGCGGCGCAATCCATCTCGATGTCATCGACGAATGGGCGGTGCAGGTCCAGTTCGCCGCCGCTTAGGCTGCCGTTGACCCCGGCCATGCCTTTAAGCTCGTCCACTCCGCCGATGCAGACCTGGTGGTTGCACGAATGGCAATACCAGATAGGTATGGGCGTGCCCCAGTAGCGCTCCCGGGAGATGGCCCAGTCGACGTTGTTGCGTAGCCATTCGCCGAAGCGCCCGTATTTGATGTACTCGGGATACCAGTTGATCGTGTCATTACCACTTACAAGCTGGTCTTTCAACGCCGATGTCCGGATGTACCACGAGCTCTTGGCGTAGTAGAGCAGCGGCGTGTCGCAGCGCCAGCAGAAGGGGTAGGTGTGCCGGTAGATGTCCCGGTGGAAGAGCAGGCCGCGGGACTTAAGCTCCTCCATGATCTCTTCGTCGGCGGTCTTCACGAACTTGCCGGCGAAGGGGTAATTTCCGGTGATGATGCCCTGCAGGTCCACCGGCTGGACGAATGAAAGCTCCTTCTCCCGGCCCACGCCCAAGTCCTCATCACCGAAGGCCGGAGCGATGTGGACGATGCCGGTGCCGTCGTCCAGAGACACGAACTCGGCGGAGATCACACGGGGCGCGAAATCGCTGGAGTCCTCAAGCTCGGTCACCGTCGCGCCGCCGGGGCCGGGCCGCCGCGTGAACCGGCGCACCTGGGCGCCGAATTCGTTTGGATCGTAGAGAGGAGTGTAGCCCAGGCCCACCAACTCGGAACCCTTGATGGTCCCGGCGATGGTGTGTTCCTGTTTGATGTTGGCGGCGATCAGGGCTTGGGCGAGGACCAGACGGTGTCGGCCGCCCTCGCCTTCAAGTTCAACGATGCTGTAGTCGGCGTCTTCGGCCACGGCCAGGCCCGTGTTGCCGGGCAGGGTCCACGGCGTGGTGGTCCAGGCCAGCAGAAAAACGTCACAACCGGTAACGCCCAGTTTTTCCAGCGTCTCTGCTTTATCCTGGGACGCGGTTGAGTCCACTTTGAACTTCACGAAGACCGACGGGTCGGGCGTGTTCTCTCGGTAGCCCAGGGCGACTTCGTGGGAGCTGAGGCTGGTTACGCAGCGGGGGCAGTGCGGAGTGCCGCGCATGGTCTGGTAGAGGAGGTCCTTGTCCCACAGGGTTTTCAGCATCCACCAGCCAGACTCGATATAGTCATTGTCCAGGGTGACGTAGGGATCTTCCATGTCGACCCAATAGCCGATGCGGTCGGTCATGGTCTCCCACTCTTTCACGTAGCGGAAAACGCTGTCCCGGCACTTCCGGTTGAACTCCTCGATGCCGTACTCTTCGATGTCGCGTTTGCTCTTCAGGCCCAGCTCTTTCTCGACCTCAAGCTCCACCGGCAGGCCGTGGGTGTCCCAACCGCCCTTGCGCTGCACCCGGTAGCCCTTCATGGTGCGGTAGCGGCAGATGACGTCTTTGAAGACGCGGGCCAGCACGTGGTGGATGCCGGGGCTTCCGTTGGCCGTGGGCGGGCCCTCGTACATCATGAAGAGCGGCGCGTCGGGGCGTTCCGACTCGGTGCGCCGGAAGACGTTTTTGTCCTTCCAATGCTTCAGGACATCGGCGTCCAGGTTGGGGAAGCTGACGCGGCTTGATACGGACTTAAACATTTCGAAGGGATTTCCTTTTCAAAGGGGTTCGTCAAGACCGGCGAGAGCAGCCGATCGAAAGATCTATGGTCGATTTACTAATCGAGCATTATAGCGCAGGCGGCGGCGGCCAGACACGCTGGCGGCCGGGGCATGTGAAGAGGCCGGAGAAGAAAGCGCGGCCTAAGTTAAGAACATATCCGCTTGTATCAGCTTCTGTGCTTCGTGGTCGGCGGCCAGGCCGAACGCGGCCAGGGTGTGGCGACCCAAGGTCGGCTCGCTGCCGGCCTTGCCGTAGACGCAGATGGTGGTGCGCTCCTGCCCGCCGATGCGCATGCGGACCTCGGCCATTGGCAGCATCTCCCAGCCGCCGCCGGGCAGGGTGAACCGGGACTCCCATTCGGTGTCCACGCCCAGCATCTCCAGCAGGGTGGACGGCAGCACCGAGTAGATGTTGTCCGAACCGGCGACCACGATGACCCTCTGGAAGCGGACGCCGTTCCGTGGGCCGATCTCGACGGGGCAGTGGAATGTTTGGGTTGGCGTGGTCATGTGAACTGAGTACCCCCTACTGCTGCGGCGTTTCCGGCCACAGTTCATGGAAGTGGTTGAGGGGTCCGTGGCCCTGCCCGATGGGGAAAGAGCGGCGGATGGCCTCGGTGACAAACCCTTTGGCCCGTCCCACTGCTTCCTCCGTTTGGAGTCCCTTGGCCAGTCCCGCGGCCACGGCTGAGGCGAACGTGCAGCCGGTCCCGTGGGTGTTGGCCGTTTCGAACCGGGGCGATGTGAACTCCCGAAAGCTACTACCATCATAGTACAGATCGGTGGCGGGGCCTTCGCGGTGGCCCCCTTTGACCACGACCGACGCCGCGCCCATGCCGACGATGGCGATGGCGGCGTTCCGAATGTCGCCGTCGGTGACGATCGTCCGGCCGGTCAGGGTCTCGGCCTCGGGGATGTTGGGGGTGACCACCGCGGCCATGGGAAGCAGCAATTCCCGGAGGGCGCCAACGGCTTCCTCCCGCAGCAGGGAATCGCCGCTCTTGGCGACCATCACCGGGTCGACCACCAGCCGCCTCACGCCGGGCACTCCGGAATATCTCTTGAGGGAGGCGGTGACACATTCGATGATGGCGGAGCTGGACAGCATGCCGGTCTTGACGGCGTCGGCCCCGATGTCGGTCACCACGGCATCGATCTGGGCTGAGATCATGTCAACGGGAATCTCGTGCACGGCGGTCACGGCCACCGTGTTCTGGGCCGTGATGGCAGTCAAAACCGAGGTGCCGTACACGCCCAGAGCGGCAAAGGTCTTGAGATCGGCCTGCACGCCCGCGCCGCCGCCCGAGTCGGACCCCGCGATGGTCATGGCGGCGGGCGTGTGTCTCACTCCGGCCATGTCTCGTACCGGTAGGCCATGTCGAAGAACTGATATTCGTAGCGGAGCACGTCCAGGAAGATGCGCTCCAGCTTCTTGCGTTGCTCCGGGGTTGGCGATGACTCGTCCACCACGCTGCGGAGCCAGGCGACGAACCCGGACATGCCGGGACTGGTGTGGATGTCGATCCAGGTCTGGTAGTAGTGGTTGCCGGGTTTTAGGCCCGCCTGTTCGGCGCGTTGGGCCCAGTCCAGGTAGGGCCACTCCACGGCCAGCAGCGTCGCTATCACCTCGGTGAACGTGCCCTCGTGGGCCAACGCCCGCAGGTAGCCGCTGTAATGCTGAGTGGTGGGTAGATAATCAAGCCCTTTGACCTCTTCCGGGGAGAGGCCCCGTTCCCGGAAGGCTTCTTGGAACAAGCCCTCTTCGCCGCCCAGGCCCAGGTGCAGGAACCCGACCAGCTCACGGGCCGCGTCGAAATCGGGCGCTTTGGCGGTGGCGAGGCTGAGCAGGATAGCCCAGTCCTTCAGGAATAGATAGTCCTGGTCGAAGTAGATGTCGAAGGTCTTACGGTCCAGGGAACCGTCGGCCATGGCGGCGACGAAGGGGTGGGTTACCACCTTCTCCCATAGTGGGCCGACGCAAGCCTGGAGTTCGTCGCTTAAAGCCAATTCCGATTTGTCCTCAATATCGGCGGTGCGAGCCCGGCGAAGGGTTATTCGTCGCCGGGTCCGCCCTCCTGGGTAAAGTCAGGGGTGCGGCGGACCGACTCCGCCAGGTCCGAGGGGTCGGGTGGTGACCCATCATTCATGAAACCGACGGGGATGGCCGGGAGCGTTTCCAGATGGAGACCGGTGCGCATGCCCAGTTCCAGAGAGAGTCTGGCAACCGCATCGTTGTCGTCGGCTTCCACCATCATCACAAAGTCGTACCGTCCTAAGACCGCGTATTGGCCCAGTATCTCCGCGCCGGGAACGGCCAGGTCTCTGGTGCGGTCACCGATCAGGTTTGGATTGCCATGGAGCATCCGCTGGCCGTCATGGGTCAGCGACCCCAGAAAGAAATAGAGCGACATCGGCTATCCCCCAAATAATTAAGCCCAAGACCTAGGCTCGCCATTCTGGGGCAAGTATATCAGTCGGGAGCGCCGGTTTCCTGCCCCGGCGCCCCCGGTCCGTCGGGTACTGGTTCAAGAGGCGGCCGCCTAGTTGGCGTTCTCGACAAAGCTGTTGTCGAAGGCCGCGTTGGCGTCATCCGCCGAAGTCAGGCGGCCCGATGCCACCATCCAGTCGGCGAAATCCTGCCAGCGTTGCTGCTCCTGCCAGCCGAAGACCCCGTTGTCGGTCGCCCACAGGGGCGCCAACAGCACGACTCCGGGATTCTCGATCGCCAGGTCGGTCTCCGGTTTAAGTTCCTTAAGCAGGGCCACGGCGTCTAGGGGGTCGGCGATGGCGTCTTGGTATCCACGGGTGACCCCACGGACGAAGGCTTGGACGATTTCCGGGTTGTTGGCGATCTTGTCTTCGCTGGCCACCATCACCAACTCATAGAAGTCGGGGACGCCGTTCTCCTCCATGCGCATGATGTTCAGGTCGAAGCCCAGGTTATTGGCCGAGATGGACTCGTGCACCCAGTAGGCCCCGACGATGGCGTCCACGTTCTTGCTGATCAGGGCGGGAATCAGGTCGAATCCCACGTTGACCATCTCCACGTCGTCGATGGTCAGACCCTGATAACGGAGCATGGTGTCGATCAGGGCTTCGTCAGAGGGCAGGCCCGGCGCGCCGACCTTCTTGCCTTTCAGGTCCTTGGGCTCGACTATCCCGGAATCGGCCAGGGACATCACCGAGTTCAGCGGGTGCTGCACCAGGGCCATGATGGACACGGCTTCGATGCCCTGCTCACGGGCCAGCAGCAGTTCAGGCTGGTAGCTGATGCCGAAATCATCCCGGCCGGCGGCAACCGTCTGCAGCACGGTGGAGGGGTCGCCGGGAACGTAGATCTCCACGTCCAGGCCCTCGTCGGCGAAGTAACCCCGCTCCAGGGCCACATAGAGGCCGGAGTGGTTGGACCAGGGGAACCAGTCGAGGGCAAGTGATACCTTGGTCAATTTCGCGGGCGCTTCGGTGGAAACCGCCGTGGATTCCGCGGCGGGCGCCGGCGTCGGGTCACTGCCGCAGGCCGCGGCCAAGAGCGAGAAGACGAATAGCAGCGAGACCAGTATGGCCGCCCGTTTGGTAATGAATCGCATCGTAAGGAGTCTCCTTTATATTTATGGTTCGCGGATCTATAAGCCGAGAGTTGGCGCTTAGAGCTGGCGCATGGAATTTGACCGTTTCTCGCTGAAATGCCAGGGCATCATCATCCGTTCGGCCAGCGCCGCCAGCACGAATAGAGTGATACCCATGACCGACAGGACAAGAATGGCGGCGAACACCCTGGCCGTGAGGAACAGGGGCTGGGAGTAGGTGATCAGGTAGCCCAGGCCCTCGCTGGCCCCGACCCATTCGCCGATCACCGCGGCGATCACGCTGACCGAGACACCGATCTTGATGCCTGAGAACATGAAGGGCAGCGCGGTGGGAATCTGCAGCTTGGTGAACACCTGCCACCGGGACGCGCCCAACGCCCGGACCATGTTGATCATGTCGGGGTCGGCGGCTTTAAGCCCGTCAACCGTGTTCACCGCGATGGGGTAGAAGCAGATCAGGGCCACGATGATAATCTTGGGCGTGAGTCCGTAGCCCACCCAGATCAGCAGCAGCGGCGCGATGGCGATGATGGGCACGGTCTGAGATGCGATGACGATGGGATATACCGAGCGTTCCAGCACCCGCGAGTAGGCGATGCCACCGGCCAGGACCAAGCCCGCTATCAGGGCCGCCAAAAACCCCACCACAATCTCCTTCAGGGTGACCAATGTGTGGTCCCAGAGCAGATCGCTGCTGGAGCTCAGCTCCTTGGCGATCTCCGACGGCGCGGGCAACTGCCACTTGGGGACATCGGCCAACTGCACCCACAGCTCCCAAGCGGCCACCAGCCCGGCCAAGATGGCCACGGGCAGGAGCCAAGACAGCATCCCTGACGCTTTCCTTAAGATATTCATAAGCCTCAGCCCGACTGTCCGCCGGAGCGCGTCGCCAGCACCTGCGACCGCAGGGGGCCCATCAAACTGGATTTGAGCGCGGCGAACTCGGAACTGGTCACCATGTCGTAATGGCGAGGCCGGGGCAACCCCACCTCCAGGGCCAACGCGGTCTTGCCCGGCCGGGCGGTGAGCAGGTAGACCCGGTCGGACAGCAGCAGCGCTTCGTCGACGTCGTGGGTTATCAACACGATGGTCTTGTTGACCGACTCCCATAACTGGAGCAGCCACTCCTGCATCTGAACGCGGGTGAGGGCGTCCAGTGCGCCGAACGGCTCGTCAAGCAGCACCACGTCTTGGTCCAGCAGCATCGTCCGGAGAAAGGCCGCCCGCTGCCGCATGCCGCCGGACAGCGCATAGGGATATTGGTGCTCGAATCCCTTCAGGCCGAATTCCTCGGTGAACTCCAGGGCCCGCTCTCGTGCCTGCCGCTTGGGCATCCCCCGCAGTTCCAGTCCCAGGATCGTGTTGTCCAAGACCGAGCGCCAGGGCAGCAGCAGGTCCTTCTGCTGCATGTACCCGGTCTGTCCCAAACGCCCGCCGCCGAAGCCATCGCCGGATATCGCGTCGCCGGTGACCCCGGAAAGCTCAACGCTGCCGGAGTCTGGCTGGTCCAACCCGGCGATGATATTTAAGAGCGTGCTCTTGCCGCAGCCGCTGGGGCCGATGATGCTGACGAACTCGCCCTCGTTCACGGTCAGGTCGATGCCGTTCAACACAGCCTGCTGTTGGCCGTCGATGACATACGACTTGTTCACCGACTCGATCCGTATTTTTGGCCGGATTGGGGCGTCCATCGACATTTCGGGCGTACCTACGGGCAACGAGCCCAGAGTTTGGATGATCTGCTGGCGATAACCGTCTTTGTTCGATCTGCGGGCCGAATGGGTTTGCCTAGATGCCCCATTCGCCGGGCAAAAAAATAGCCGCCAACGGATGAGTTTTGGCGGCCTAACATAGCAGTTAGAGTTCTAGCTCGTTTCCCTCCGCTGGAATTACCCAGATCAGGTTCGCAAGGGTCGGTGGCAGATGCGGCCTCCCTCTCAGCCCGGCTAAACCGAGCTCCCCTACGTGCCTAGACGATTAGATTGTTAACCGGGACATCTGTCACCAGGATTATAGGAGTGACCCAGATTGGGTGTCAACAGGCCTCTCATTTCGCGCCAGGGTTATTCCATGGTCTGTCGCTCTAGCGCCGATCGGGACCTCTCCCGGAATCTATCTAAGGCGGGAATCATTGACTGGGATTTCTTGACAAAGAATCTGTGCCCACCATACAATCCGGCCAACCACGGACTCTCGCCCGAGTGCTCCCGTACCCGGTGTTTTGGACACGCCCAGGCTCAGGCAAAAAACGCCGGGAAAAAACGCTACAATATAACCGATTCAACAACCGATTCAGACCCGCCCAATTAAGGAGGCCCCGATGGCAGATTGGCCGAAGGTTAAATACAAGGAAGAAGGCATGCGCGAAGGCATGCAGATCGAAGACGCAAATATCTCCGTTGACGACAAGGTCCAACTGCTTGACGCTCTTTCCGAGACGGGCTTGCAGCAGATCGTCGTCGGGTCGTTCGTTAGCCCCAAATGGACCCCCCAGATGGAGCGCATCGACGAGATCGTGACCAAGTTCACCCCCAAACCCGGCATCACCTACACGGCATTGGCGCTGAACTCCCGGGGCGTGGAGCGGGCCAGGGCCTACTCTCCCCCGCTGACCATCGAGCGCGACGGTTACCCCCGCTTGAACTGCCACATGTGCGACGTATTCGTTCGCCGCAACACCAACCGCTCACAGATGGCTGAGATGGAACGCTGGCCGCAGATTGTCGCCCAGGCCCAAGAGTTGAACATCAAAGAGGCCGGCATCGGGACCAACGCTAGTTGGGGATCCAACTTCATGGGCGAATTCCCGGTGGACAACCTCATGACCATGCTCGAGAGGCAGCACAGCATGTGGGACGAGGTTGGCATCGACGTCCGCAGCGTCTCCATGGGCGACCCCATGAGCCACTGCACGCCGGCCAAGGTTGAAGAGAGCGTCTACCGTGTCAAGGAGATGTGGCCCGAGGTTAACCACATCCGCCTGCACCTGCACAACGGCCGCAACATGGCCATCGCGTCGGCCTATGCCGCCATGCGGGTCCTGGGCCCCGATGACACCCTGGAGTTGGACGGTTCCATCGGAGGTTTCGGCGGCTGCCCCTACTGCGGCAACGGCCGCGCGACGGGCATGGCCCCCACCGAAGACCTGCTCCACATGATGGAAGACATGGGCATCCCCACGGGCGTGGACATCGACAAGCTGATCGACTGCGTCTGGATGGCCGAAGGTATCATGGGACGGGAACTCTACGGCCACGTCTCCAAGGCCGGCCCCCGCCCCAAGACCGTGGACAAGCTCTACGACATCAACGCACCGTTCGTGGAGACCATGGAACAGGCCAAGCACTTCAAGAAGGGACCTAGCGCCTACGAAGGCGGCATCTACCCGTACAGCGAGCCCATCACCAGCCCCTACCGGGACCGGGTCAACGCTGGCACGCCCGCCTACGACGACGCCAACGGCGACTTCCCCTGGAAGCAGGACTGGTTCCCCGCCAAGGCCTAACCGGCCCAATTGGAATCAGGAAAACACAAAAGTGGCCCCCCGGAACAGCCGGGGGGCCACCCTTTTTTATGGGCAGAGTTGCAGCGGGAGGCGTCCTCTCC
>MUCI01000066.1 GCA_002816575.1 SAR202 cluster bacterium Casp-Chloro-G2
CCAGGCAGAGAATTGGTAGACTTTGGAAACACAGCGGGACCCTCACTTAATCCTGCCCCAATCCTGTCTTAATGATGGGGTCCACCTCACTTCTCCAGGTATTCGATCCCTTTGGACATCACCACCAGAACCAGTATGGCCACCGCGAAGAAATAACCCAGCGAAGAAAAACCGGACGTAAAATCGTCGAACGATTCCAGCCTGCCAAGGATCGCATCGACCATGTAGCCAAGGGTCCATCCGGTCACAACGAAGTAGTAGCTCATGATCGAAACGGTGAGAGCTACCAGGAACCATCCGATCCATGGTCCCCACCGCTTGTTGAGGTGACGGAAGGTCCCAACTGGGCCACGGTCGGTGAGATTACCGGCGCTCGACTCGAGTACCATGATGGGAAATCCGATGGCAAAGATGCAGATGGCGTAGGCGACGATGAACGTCCCCCCTCCGTTCTGCCCCACCATGTAGGGGAAACGCCAGATATTGCCTAGGCCGACCACTCCGGCGATCGACGCGATGATAAAGATTCGCTGAGATGACCAGACTGGCCGGGCCTGTTTTCCAGCCGCGATCTGAGTCATTTCAGACGTGGTTTTCGGGTTTTCCATCGGCTAGGTCGGCATCTCTCAAAGAATCCTATTCATGATAATCGTTTTTGCGCCGCCTATAGGGGACAGCTTATCTGAAGATCAGAGACAAAACTGGGCCGCCGACAGCAGCCCAGTTTTCCGGTCGCTATGGGTCATCTCCATTACCGAAGAGCGCCTGCATCAACCGCCTCGAATCATTACTCGCAACCGGACCAGGGTGTGGACGGAGTTGTTGCGACGCCACACCGCATCGCCTGCAAGTTCGATGGGCTCCACCTTGTTCGCGATGGCCGTTAGCACCGGCAGGGGGCTGGGCCGCCGATGCCAGTGTACCTGATAGCGGCCACCTCGGATTCGACATGCTGGTCGAATTCGTGAAAGCAGTCGGTCCCAAGCAGGTCCACACCGTCAGCGGCTTCCCTGAACTATCCGCGCGGCAGCGGGAGCTGGGCTACCCGGCCGTCCACCTGAACGCCCGAGGCCAGCAGCAGGACAAGGGCTTCCAGATGAAGCTGGTTTAGGGGCTCTCACCGGCCTAACGCCCCTGGGAGTACGGCGGAAGCCGTCCAAACCTTATTTGCGATCGCTGTCAAGACAGGTTCGCTCTCAGCCCAATCGTGATAATCCGTAGTTCCCCGGCGCTGCCAGTGTCAGACGGAGACCGCCTCCATGGTTTTCATAGGCTAGGCAGGGCGGCCAAAACCGAGCTGCCGCCGGCGGTCAATACGACGACCAGCCAAGGAGGCCACTTCCAGAGCATGAGCAGCCCAAGGGCCACGGCCGCCAGGCCAAAGTCGGAAGGGCCTTCGATGGCGCTGGTCCACACCGGAGTGTATAACGCGGCCAGGAGCAGACCGACCACCGCGGCATTGATCCCCCGCAGCGCTGATTGGAGTGCCGGCTGCATCCTCAACGCGTCCCAGAATGGAAGCACACCTATCACAAGCAAGAAAGACGGCGCAAATATTGCCGCTAGCGCCAAGGCCGCCCCGGCTACCCCGTTCGGCTGGGTTTGGAGTAACGTACCCAGATACGCGCTGAATGTGAAAAGCGGGCCTGGCACAGCCTGTGCCGCGCCGTACCCGGCAACAAACTGCTCGTTGGTCAACCAGCCCGGCCCCACGACCTCTGATTGGAGCAACGGCAATACTACGTGGCCGCCGCCGAACACCAACGACCCCACTCGGAAGAAGCTGTCGAACACGGCCAGCCACTGATTTGATTCTATCTGCCGCAGCAGAGGCAGCCCGCCTAAGATGACAACAAACAGAGCCAGGGCCGTGATGCCAAGCCACGGGCGAATCCGGGTGGACAGGTTCTTTTGCTCACCTTGGATGGGCGACGTGGGGAGCAACCGCCAGCCGGCCAATCCCGCCCCCAAGATGATGAGCACCTGCACGGCTGCGGTCTGCCAGGCTAAAGCGGCGGCCATGGCCAAGATAGCTATGGTCGCCCGTTCACGGTCGGGAGCCAGACTTCGGCTCATCCCCCAGACCGCTTGGGCCACGACCGCCACCGCCACCACTTTTAGGCCATGCAGCCAGGCCGCCCCGCTGACGTCGAATTCCCGGACCCCATAGGCATACAGGACGAGGGCGATGGCTGACGGCAGGGTGAAGGCGAACCAGGCGAACAGTCCACCGAGAAGACCGGCCCGGACGATTCCAACGATGATTCCCACCTGGCTGCTGGCCGGACCCGGCAGGAACTGGCAAAGGGCCACGATATCGGCGTAGCTTTGCTCATTCAGCCACGGCCGCCGCACGACATACTCATCGCGGAAGTAGCCCAGATGGGCGATAGGACCTCCGAAAGAGGTCAGGCCCAAGCGCAAAGCAACCCAAAACACCTCGAAAGGCGACCCACCGGACGGCGGGGAGGTTTCGGTTTCCGGCCCAACGGGACTGGCGGCCGATCGGCTAACGTCGTGCGGGTCCCCGCTCATAGAGTCCCATCTTCCCGCCCATCTCCTGGTCCATCTCCCGGCAAGGGTCCGAGAACTTCGGACACCAGTTCCCTGATCTTGTCCTGAGCATCCACCAGTGTCTCTTTTCCAAGTTGCGTTGACCGGTAATACCGGCGTGCCTTGCCCGCCACGACCTCTTGCTGACTCACCAGATAGCCCTCCTCCTGCATCGAATGCAGTAATGGGTACAATGTTCCAGGACTCACGTGATAGCCGTGGCGGCCCAGTTCCTCAATAAGGCCCGATCCATACACCGGTTCTTCGGTGGCATGGAAGAGGATGTGAACTTTGATGAAGCCCCTGAGTATGTCGCGTCTGGTATCCATATTCGATATCGATTATCGATAATACTTAGCCACTGCCGGTCTCGTCAATCACGCCGGCTTAAGTCAGAGGCGCTCCGGACTCTTGTTCCGCGCCCTACTCACGCGCCGGCTCCGCCAAACAAGAAAGCGGCACCGCTAAGTAGCGATGCCGCTTTTCCGATCCTTGCCGTCCGGAGTTACCCCGGTTTAGCCGGTCCGACTGCCTTCCCGATATGCCGGGAGACGCCGGAGCCCATGTTTTTTGCCGCTTTTGCAGCCTCCGCCTAGTCGGGCGTGCTGCCCAACGCGGGGATGTTGGACTCGTCATCCGAGGCCAGTTGGCGGTTGACGGCGCTCAGGTAGGCCTTGGCGCTGGCGACGATGATGTCGGTGTCGGCGCCGCGGCCGGTATAGGTGCGGCCATCCTTCTCGATGCGGATAGTCACGGTTCCCTGGGAGTCGATCCCCTCGGTTACCGCCTGCACATTGAAGTCCACCAGTTTGGAAACATTGCCGATGGCCCGGTCGATGGCGTTGCAGACCGCGTCCACGGGGCCGTTTCCGGTGCAGGCATCGGTGATGACCTCGCCGTCGGGTCCGGTCAGCTTGACGGTGGCGGTGGGGATGCCCTGGTCGCCGCCGGTGAACTGGACATGGTCCAAGGTGTAGCTGATCGGCTCGCTGGCCGTCCGCTGCTCCTCGTCCATGAGGATCTCCAGGTCGCGGTCGGTGACCTCGCGCTTCTTGTCGGCCAGGTCTTTGAAAGACTCGAACACCTTGGCCATGTCCTCCCGCGAAAGACTGTAGCCCAGGTCTTCCAACCGGGACTGCAGGCCCGAACGGCCGCTGAGCTTGCCCAGCACCATGGAATTGCCCGGAACGCCCACGCGTTCGGGCTGCATCACTTCGTAGGTGGAGCGGTCCTTCAAGACGCCGTCCTGGTGGATGCCGGAGGCGTGCCGGAAGGCGTTCTCGCCAACGATGGCCTTGTTGGCCTGGACGGCCATGCCCGAGATGCGGCTGACCATGCGGCTGGCGTTGTAGATCTGGGTGGTGTCGGCGTTGATGTCGACCCCGAAGTGGTCCTTTCGGGTGTCCAGACCCATGATGATCTCTTCGATGGAGGCGTTGCCGGCCCGTTCGCCGATGCCGTTGATACAGCCTTCCACCTGGCGCGCGCCGAATTCCACGGCGATCAGGCTGTTGGCCACCGCCAGTCCCAGGTCGTTGTGGCAATGCACGCTGAGAACCACGTTCTCGATGCCTTTGACGTTGGCCTGCACGTCTTTCAGCAGTTGACCGAACCCTCTGGACGACGGTATGGCGTAGCCCACGGTGTCGGCGATGTTGATCGTGGTGGCCCCGGCCTTGATGACCTCTTCCAGCATGTGGAACAGGTACTCGGGGTTGGTCCGGGTGGCGTCCATGGGCGAGAACTCTACGTCGCCGCAGTGACTCTTGGCCCGCGCCACGCTGTTCACGGCCATCTCCAAGACGTCTTCCCGGTTCTTGCGCAGCTGGTGCATCTGGTGGATCTCCGAAGAGGAGAGGAACACGTGGATGCGGGGCCGTTCAGAGTGCTCCACGGCTCGCGCGGCCTGGTCCACGTCGTCGGCGACGGCCCGGGCCAGTGACGCGATGATGGGGCCCTTGATCTCTTTGGCGATGTTGGACACCGCTTCAAAGTCGCCGGGCGAGCTGGCGGCGAAGCCGGCTTCGATGATGTCGACCCGCATCTTCTGCAGCTGCCGGGCGATCTCCATCTTTTCCTGGCCGGTCATGCCGATGCCGGCCGATTGCTCCCCGTCGCGGAGAGTTGTGTCCAAGAGCAATACTTTATCGTTGGCCATTTTAATTACCTAGTCCCTTTCTGATGTTGGTGGTTTTGAGCTGCTATGTCCACTAACTGCGGCTTTCAGAAAGGTGTCGCAGGGGCATGTAGTCCACCGCCGCCAGCCCAGCCAGGACCAGCGGGCGATGGTGGACTACACTCAGCGCCTCCAGATTTCTCATGACATTGCTCCCAATGATTCGTTCTGCCGAAATATCCAGGTTGCGAGATCACTATTTAACGCTTTGCCCCAAGAGCACCGTCAGTGTCTGTTGGGGGGCATAAACAGCACTGCCAAGATGTCACCCTGAGCGTAGCGAAGGGTCTGCCAATTAGATGATTGGAAGATTCTTCCTCGCTTCACTCGTCAGAATGACAGGTCCGCGGTGAGGCCTTTATTTCGGGTCCATCCAGGGCATCATGGCCCTAAGTTCCTTGCCGATGTCCTCGATCTGGCTGTGTTGGGCCTGCTCGCGCAGGGGATTGAACCGGGGGCGGCCTTCGTCGTTCTCGGCGATCCATTCCCTGGCGAAGGTGCCGTCCTGGATCTCTTTCAACACCGCCCGCATGTTGTCCCGGACGTGCTCGTCGATGATGCGCGGTCCGCGGGTCAGGTCGCCGTACTCGGCGGTGTCGCTGACCGAGTAGCGCATGTAGTTGAAGCCACCCTGGTACATCAGGTCGACGATCATCTTAAGCTCGTGGAGGCACTCGAAGAAGGCAATCTCCGGGGGATAGCCGCCTTCCACCAGGGTATCGAAAGCTGCTTTGACCAGGGCGCTCACGCCGCCGCAGAGGATGGCTTGCTCGCCGAACAGGTCGCTCTCGGTCTCGTTCTTGATGGTGGTCATCAGCACGCCGGAGCCGGTGCTGCCGATGCCCTTGGCATAGGCCAGGCCGATGTCTTTGGCGTGACCGGTGGCGTCTTGGTGCACCGCCAACAGGCTGGGGACGCCAACGCCCTCGGTGAAAAGCTCGCGCATGCGGTGACCGGGGGCCTTGGGGGCCACCATCATGACATCCACGGTTTCCGGCGGAACGATCTCGCGGTAGTGGATGCTGAACCCGTGGGCCACCATCAAGGCGCTGCCGGGCCGGAGGTGCGGCTCGATCTGCTCGCGGTAGACGCGACCTTGGATGTGGTCGGGAATGACCATCATCAGCACGTCGGCTTCTTTGGCGACCTCGGGCACATCCGCAACCCGCAGACCGGCGGCTTCGGCCACGGCCCGGCTGGGGCTTTCGGGATAAAGGCCAACCACCACGTTCTGGCCGTTGTCCTTCAGGTTCAGGGCGTGGGCGTGGCCCTGGCTGCCGTAGCCAACCATGCCGATGGTCTTGCCGGCCAAGTGGGCCAGGTCTGCGTCCTTGTCGTAATAAACGTCTACCATTTTTCCTTTTGTCCTTCCCAAGTATTAGACTTTTGCCGCGGTGTGCCGTTGTCGCCGGTGCGGGGTGGTTTGCCGTGTGCCGTCGCCGCCACTCGAACTCTCTCACCTTCGTGGGAGAGTTGCTCCCTTCCACTTCACGGGGGAAGGTTATGACGGGGGTGAAATGTTCTCAGCCACTTTCTCTCATATATGGAGTCTCGCCGCTAGTTGTGCACGCTGCCGTTGCAGCGCCCAGCGTATCCGGTGGCCAGACCGTTGGCTTGGCCTCGCACCATCGCCACCACGCCGGTCCGGTGCATCTCGATGATGCCGAAGGGCTGCAGCAAGGCGTTCAGCGCGTTGGTCTTGTCCTGCTCGCCGGTGATCTCAATGACCATCGACTCGCTGCCGACGTCGATGATGTTGGCCCGGAACAGGTTGACGATCTGGATGATCTCCCCGCGGGTCATCGGGGTGGTGGTGACCTTTAGGAGGGCCAACTCCCGGGTGACAATCGACTCTTTGGTGATGTCGGAGACTTCGATCACGTCGATGAGTTTGTCCAGTTGCTTGGCGACCTGGCCCACGGTGTAGTCGTCGCCGTTGACCACGAAGGTCATACGGGAGAGGCCCGGCTGTTCGCTGTTGCCCACGGCCAAGCTGGCGATATTGAAGCCGCGGCGGCGGAACATGCTGGCCACGCGGGTCAACACGCCCGGCTTGTCTTCCACCAGGGCGATCAGCGTGTGCTGTTCGGTGTGATTCGTCTGGGCCATGTTAGGAACGCCCTGTTGAAGAACGTTTTGAAGAACTTTTTGAAGAAGGTTCCCCGGGCGCCGGTTCTTCCAACATCTCTTTGACCGACTGACCCGAAGGGATGAACGGATAGACGATCTCGTCTTCCTTGACCATGAAGTCGACGATCACCGGTCCGGCGGTCTCCATTGCCTGCTGCACCGCGTTGACCACCTGGTCTTGCTGGGTGACCCGGATGCCCCGGATGCCGTAGGCCTCGGCGATCTTCACGAAGTCGGGGTTGGCGGTATACTCACTGGCCACGTAGTCCTTCTCGAAGAATATGTCCTGCAATTGATGGACCATTCCCAGGGATGTGTTGTTCAAGATGGCGAATTTAACGTCGGCGCCGCTCTCCACGGCGGTGGCGATGTCGCACATGGTCATCTGGAAGCCGCCGTCGCCGCACACCGACCAAACCACCGAGTCGGGCCGGCCCACCTGGGCGCCCAGGGCGGCTGGGACCTCGAATCCCATGGTGCCCAATCCGCCGGATGTGATGAAGGTATTGGGCTCGGTGAACTTGCAGTGCTGCGCGGCCCACATCTGGTGCTGGCCCACGCCGGTAACTACGATGCCCCGGCCCTGGGTAACCTCGGTCAAGCGCTGGAGCACGTACTGGGGCAATAGTTCGTTGGAATCGCGCACCAGATGCGATGGGTGCTGGATCTTTAGTTCCTCGATGTGACGCAGCCAGTCGATGTGGACGTTGGCTTCCACCTTGGGCAGCATCTGTCCCAATACCGCTTTCAGGTCGCCGACCAACCCCACGGTGGTCTTGACGTTCTTGTCCACCTCGGAGTCGTCGATGTCCACGTGGATGATCTTGGCGTTGGGGGCGAAGTCGGATATCCGGCCGGTGACCCGGTCGTCGAAGCGCATGCCCAAGCCAATGATCAGGTCGGCCTCGTCGATGGCGATGTTGGCGTAGGCCATGCCGTGCATGCCCGACATGCCCAGGTTCAGCTCGTGGTCCGACGGGATGGAGCTGATGCCCAAGAGGGTGGTGATCACCGGCACTTGGGCCTTCTCCGCCAGCTCGGTCATCAGACCGTAGGCATGGGAGATGAGCACGCCGTGTCCGGCCATGATCAGCGGACGCTCGGCCTTGTTGATCAGTTCAGCGGCGGCGGCAACCTGCGATTCCGGCGCCTCGCCGGGGACCTTGTAGCCGGGCAGTTTGGTCGTGGTGGGCCAGACAAACTCGGTCTTTTCGCCCAGCAAAACGTCCCTGGGAATGTCCACCAACACCGGCCCTGGCCGCCCGGTGCGGGCGATGTGGAAGGCGTCATGGATCGCTTGGGCCACATCTTTAACGTCCATCACCAGCATGTTGTGTTTGGTGATGGGCAAGGTCACGCCGGTGACGTCCGTCTCCTGGAAGGCGTCGCGGCCGATGGCGGGCCTGGGCACCTGTCCGGTGATGGCGACCATGGCCACCGAGTCCATCTGGGCGGCGGCGATGCCGGTGACCAGGTTGGTGGCGCCGGGGCCGGAGGTGGCGACGCAAACGCCGACCTTGCCGGTGGCGCGGGAGTAGCCGTCAGCGGCCATGGCGGCGGCCTGCTCGTGGCGCACCAAGATGTGGCGGATGCCGGGGTAGCTGGAGAGCGCCCCGTATAGGGGGAGCACCGCCCCGCCGGGCAGTCCAAACACCACATCAGCGCCCTCTTTGAGCAGGCTTTCGCAAACTATTTCAGCGCCGGTTAATTCCATCAGATTCCACTATCCCGCAGATTCCGTTTATCTATCCCGCTCATCCTGAGCCCGTCGGAGGACTCGAAAGCTTACGCTCATCCTGTCCTCGCCTGCCCCGGCTCAACCTGAGCCTGTCGAAGGACCCAAAAAATCCCAATAAAAAAACCCATCCCCCATGGAAGGGACGGGCCAATAGGCTCGTGGTACCACCCTTCTTCTGGCCCTGCGTTCGGTCCCGTCGTTGCTAGACCGGCCGCCTGGCCACTCGAAGACATTATATCGGTGTCAACCGCCGCGCCCTACTCGTTGTTCAGGCGGGCCGCTCCCGGGCGAGTTCGGGACCCTACTGCCACCGGATTCGCACCAGCCACCGGCTCTCTCAGGCAGGGTATCCCTACTACTCCCGTTCCCAGCGGAAATCGTAACTATGTAACTGATGAATCGTATCAGCAGGCGTGGGGGTTGTCAATCGGGGGTGATGTGGTTAATTACGTGTAATAACGGACCAACCTACTTCAGAACATACTTCTGTATTATTGGTCTCGGCTGGCCATGCCATGGGCGCCTGCTGCAAGCCATAATATTCGAAGCGCGTGAGCCAATTTAGCCGCGCTCAATATCGAAAACCAAAGCATCGTTGATAACAAGACTAATCCCGTTATCTCCTCTTCTGGATTTTTGAACATTAACCCGACCAGCGCCACTAGAGTTGTGATTCCGAACAAGAATATTGCCCACTTAAAATCGCTGAACAATCGAAGGTACTCCGGGTTTTTTCGAACGGCTTCGAATTCGTTTCCGCCTAAGAAGGCTAGCTGAACTGAAATTGAGGTGATTGCAAATCCTAAGAGCGCTCCGGAAATGGTTGCAATAGTTGCATACACAGTCGTGTCTTGAGATACCGACTCGGCTTGCCAATGGCCGCGAAACACTGTAAAACCTAAAGCGACGAGGGCAGTTGCCCAAACAATGTCGACCCGCGAGTGGGAGCGTTGATACCAACCCCACAAGACCGTCATTATTCGAGGGATTCCGGATTATTGATGTCGCCCTCTTGATAAGCGGCTACAGAGGTCATGATTTGGTGCTCAAATTCTCCATATGCTTCGATAATTGCTTCGTAGGCCGATGAAGGTTTGACTGAGCCTGATGAGCCGTTCTCCAATTCTATGTCCTTTTCTGTGCCGATGTGCCCTTTAATGAGGTCGACAATTGTGATTTGATCGTCTTCTAGGCGGATTGTTGCTTTGGCGACGGAGACAGAGTAGGTTCCAAACACATTAGACACAAAGTCTTTTAAACCAGAGCCATCCAGCCCGTCAAGGTTGCTCAAGGAGAATCCAGCTCTAGCCCCCTGGAATCCACGAGCAATATTCGCTAATTGTTCTTCGGGGCCAGGATTTGCCTGGTTGGACACACTAGGTTGAAGCAACCCCGCGAACTTTATCTCGACCGAACGCACTTGCTTTGCGGAATCTAGATAATCCAGAGTCCCTTTTTCATAAAGAGGCGAGCATCGCAACCGCTTATTTTCTGGCATCAAGTCAGGCGATATAGCCTTCAAATATTCTATCAATGACGATGGGCGTAATCCGTCTCTTGTGACCTCGGCACCAATCACGTTTTCTTTGAAAAATACGAGGTGTGTTGCCTCTGCCCGGGATTCATCGTTGTCGACCGTATCCAACGAAAACACTCCGCCCTTTTCAATCAACGGTAATCCAATCCTCCTGCAACGTCCGAACCTGATGCTATTATGGGTGACGTCCTTGATTGCCTCAGCAATCATTCCATTTTCGCTGGCTGGGAACACCCTCCTCTTATTTGGCGCGAGAGAGTTTAGCTCAGAAATGAATTTGGTTGTGTCAAATATCCAACCTGCGTTCGTCACCCGCGTCGGTCGCAATTGATAAAACGAAATCTTACGCCGTGCCATTCTTCAGCCTCATTTACCGATTTAGTTACGGATTAATGCACCGTACCATTCTAATTACGGTACTGTAAATATTGATTTCATCATCGTGAATCGTAAATTTGCACCTTGATGAGTGACTAACATTATTTGGACTCCCCGCTCCCCCCAATGATAGAATACCCCCACAAAATCCGTAAATCGTCACGGGACTTTTCTCCTTGCCTGAACGCACTTCAGAACGTATCTTTGTGGCCGTGGCCTGGCCCTACGCCAACGGTCCCCTTCATTTGGGTCATATCGCCGGCTGCTACCTGAGCGCCGACATCTTCGCCCGCTACCACCGCATGAAGGGCAACGAAGTGCTGATGGTCTCCGGCAGCGACACCCACGGCACGCCGATCACCATACGGGCCGACCAGGAAGGCATCACCCCGAAGGAAGTGGTCGAGCGTTACCACGCCATGTTCCTGGAGTCGTGGCAGCAACTGGGCATCTCCTTCGATCTGTTCACCTCGACCCAGACCGAGAACCACGAAAGGGTGGTCCACGACGTCTTCAATTCGCTGCACGAGCAGGGCTACATCTACACCGATAACATGCTGCTGGCCTACTGCTCCCAGTGCGACCGCTACCTGCCCGACCGCTACGTTGAGGGCACGTGCCCCCACTGCCAGAACACCCGCGCCCGCGGCGACCAATGCGACGCCTGCGGCCGGACCCTGGACCCCCAGGAATTGGTCGGACCCCGCTGCGCCATCTGCGGCACAACCCCCGAGTTCCGGGAGTCGGAGCACTTCTTCCTCAAGCTGTCGGCCTTTGAACAGCCGCTCTTGGAGTGGGTGGAGAAGCAGGACCACTGGCGCAACAACGTCAAGAACTTCACCCGGCAATTCCTTAGGGATGGACTCAAGGACCGGGCCATCTCCCGCGACCTCTCCTGGGGCGTGTCCATTCCCATCGAAGGCTACGACTCCAAGAAGATCTACGTCTGGTTCGAGGCGGTCATCGGCTATCTGTCGGCGGCGGTGGAATGGGCCGAGAAGACCGGCGGCAACTGGGAGGACTTCTGGAAGGACCCCGGAACCAAGAGTTACTACTTCATCGGCAAGGACAACATCCCTTTCCATAGCATCATCTGGCCGGCCATCATCATGGCCTACGGCAAGGGCTTGAACCTGCCCTACGATGTGCCCGCCAACGAATTCCTGAGCCTGGAGAACCAGAAGTTCTCCACCAGCCAGAACTGGGCGGTTTGGCTGCCCGATTACCTGGCGAAGTACGACCCCGACCCGCTGCGTTATCTGCTCTCCATCAACATGCCCGAGTCGGGAGACTCCGACTTCTCCTGGTCGGAGTTCGTCCGGCGCAACAACGAGGAGTTGGTGGCAACCTACGGCAACCTGGTCAACCGGGTGCTGTCCTTCACCTTCCGGAACTTCGACGGCAAGGTGCCGGGGGTCCAGTCCCTGGATGAAGTGGACGAGGGCCTGCTCCGGACCGCCCGCGAGACCATGGATTCAGTCAGCGACAGCCTCTATAACTGCCGATTCAAGGCGGCGGTCACTCAGGCGTTCGGCCTGGCCCAGGAAGCCAACCGCTACCTGGACACCAAGGCTCCCTGGAAGAGCATCAAAGAAGACCGCGACCTGGCGGGCTCCAGCCTGACCGTGGCCATGCAGGCCATCAACTGCCTCAAGACCATCTTGTACCCATTCATGCCCTTCAGCTCCCAAAAGGTCCACGAATTCCTGGGGTTCGACGGCCCGGTGGAAGATGGCGTGTGGGAGTTCGATTCGTGCGTGGACGGCATCAAGGCCGGGGCCGGCCTGCGGCAGCCCTCGCCGCTGTATACTAAGCTGGACCCGGTAATCATCGAAGAAGAGGTCGAGAGATTAGGCATCGGGACCTCCGGCGAGTAACATGCTCCACGGCCTAGACCAACGCACAGCCTCCATCTACGCCCCGGTCCAGGACCAACTGGCCCGGGTGGAAGATAAGCTCCGCAGCCTGGCGGAGACCGAGACCTCCCCGGTCCAGCCCCTGCTCAAGTACGTAACCGATGTGGGCGGCAAGCGGGTGCGTCCGGCGATAACTCTGCTGGCGGCCCAGTTCCACCCCCACGACCCGGAGCGGCCGGTCTTCATGGCCAGCGCCGTGGAGCTGTTGCACCTGGCCACCCTGATTCACGACGACACAGTGGACAACTCGCCCCTGCGCCGCGGTCGGTCCACGGTCAGCAACACCTGGAATCCCCACGTGGCGGTGCTCTTCGGGGATTACGTTTTCGCCACCTCGGCCACCTTCGTCTGCGACACCCAGAACATCCGGGTGATCCGCCGCTTCTCCGAGACGATCATGGAGTTGGCCAGCGGCCAGTTGCTGGAATATTTCAACGCCTTCGACGCGGCCCAAGCCCGCGAACTCTACCACGACCGCATCTACCGCAAGACTGCTTCTCTGTTCTGCACGGCCAGCGAGTCGGGCGCGCTGCTGGGCGGGGCGCCGGAGAATGAGGTGCAGGCGCTGCGCGATTACGGATACAACATCGGCATGGCCTTCCAGGTTGGCGATGACCTGCTGGATGTCCAGGGTGACGCGTCCAACCTGGGCAAGCCGGTGGGCAGCGACCTGCTGAACGGGGTGCTGACCCTGCCGACGATCATGCTGATGGAGCGTTACCCCAACGACGACCTGGTCCCGGCCCTGTTCAAAGACCCGACCGATTCCGCCAAGCTGGAAAAGGTGTTGGAAGTTATCAACAACTCGACCATCCTGCCCGATTGCGAGCGGGTGGTCCAGGACTATTGCGACAAGGCCCGCCAAGCGATTCAGGACCTCCCCGACTGCGGCCCCAAGCGCTCGCTGGACGACCTATCCAGCTACGTGATATCCCGCCGCCGGTGAAACCGGGTCTCATTCGGACGCGCGCGGTAGCTTTGGGGGGTCGTGTCCGGCTTCCGGCAAAGGTATGGTTCCATCGGGGTCGTGCTTGGTATCCATGCGGTTTTTTAGGTACCCGTTTTTTAGGTACCCGTAGAACTGCTGCCTGGTATCCCTGCGCTTGCTATGGGTCTCCGGCGCGTTGGCATGAGGGCGCGAACCGGCTGAGAGCAGCGGGCTACCGCCCCTCCCACACCACCTTTCCCCCGACGATGCTCATCTTTGCCTTGATATCTTTCAGCGCCTGGGGATCGCACGATAGTGGGTCGGCGTCCACCAAGACCAGGTCCGCCAACTTGCCCGGCGTGATGGACCCCTTGTTTCCACCGGCGCCCTCCAGGTCTGCGCCGGACTGGGTGTACATGCGCAGGGCCGATGCGGCGCTCACCTGTCCCGAGCCGGCGGTCTCCGGGAAGGGCTGGCCCTCACGGTCCCGGCGGGTGACGGCGCTGTGGATGCCCGGCCACGGATCGGGGTTGGCCACCGGGGCGTCGGACCCGAAAGCGGTGGGTATTCCGGCGGTATCCAATGCGCCCACTGGGTACAGGTGGGGCTGGGATGCCGGGTCGACATTCTTCCGGTAGCTGGGACCGTTCCAGTGGATGAAGCCAGGTTGGGTGACCACGGCGGCGCCGCTCCCACGCACGGCGTCCAGGACGTGGGGTGGGCATTCCGAGCAGTGCTCGATACGGTGGGGCGGCACCCCGGCCGGCAGGGGTGGAAGCTTTGATATTACCTGGGCCGCCGCCATGACCGCCTCCTGCTCCACACAGTGAACGGCGATGGGGAACCCCGCTCTGGAGGCATGGGCGGCGGCCTCCCTTAGCCCTTCGATGTTGGGGTGAAGCGCGCCCGTGGTCATGGTCAACATGACTTTGACGTGGCCCAGATGCAGAGAATCGCCGCCCGAGCCCCAGGCAAGACCGGAATCCGTTAGCTCCGCCAGGCGGCCAGCGCCGGCCATCATGGCGATCCGGGTTTGCAGGGCTTCCGCGTCGATCAGGTCGCGGAAGGCCTGCCATCGTTCCGGGCCGTTCTCCGGGCCCGCATCCTGGACCGATGTGATGCCGTGGCTCAGCAGCAGGCGGTTGGCCGCAACCACGCCCTGCCGCATCTTGTTCCGGGTCCGGCTGCTGTCGGTCCTCTGCGACAGGTAACCGGACATCTCAAGCAGAACGCCGGTCGGCTGTCCGTCGGCGTCCCGCTCGATCACCCCTTCAACCGGGTCCGGAGTGTCGGCGGTGATTCCCGCCATCCGCAGGCCCAGGCTGTTCAGCACGGTGGCGTGGCCCGAGCGGTGGTCGAGCCGCACCGGATGCCGCGGAGAGATTTCGTCCAGGTCGTGCCTGGTTGGGTGGCGCGATTCTTCCAAGGCCAGGTCGTCGTATCCGTAGCAGCGCACCCACTCGCCCGGCGGCACGATGCGGGCCCACTCGAACACCCGGAAGGATATGGCCGCCACCGAAGCCGCCTTGTCCGGGCGGCAATCCAGTTCCTGGGTGGTGCGGGCCAGCGACAGCAGATGGCAATGGGAGTCGATCAGCCCCGGTAGCAGCGTGAGACCTTGGCCGTCGATCACCTGAGTATCCGGTCCCGCCCGCCCTTTTATTTCGTCGTCACTGCCCACGGCCAAGATCCGCTCACCGGACACGGCAACCGCCTGGGCGTGGGGACCGGACGGGTCCATGGTGATGACGTTGGCATTGACGACGACCAGGTCGGGTTTCCGTGTCATGTGTGGCTCTCTCTCGTCGGTGTATCTGAGGATATCGGACAGCAAAAAAGGGGACGGCCATTTGGCCGTCCCCTACTTTACGCTCTATGGGCGATCGCTGCTGGGAAAGCTCTAACTGGACTTGACCATCCGGGCCTTGTCCATCTCTTCCTGCAGGGCCGGCACCGGGTTTGGGTCGCCGAAAATGTCCTTGTTGGAGTAGTCGGGCGCCTTTCCGGTGGGATTGGTGATCCAGACGGAAGCCTCCAGCGCGATGCCGCTGAAGTCGTGGAAGTAGATGGAGTGGATGAAGTTGTGGTCAACCACCGTGGTCACTTCCTGTCCGGCGTCGTCCAGTCTCTTCTGCAGCTCCAGCAATTCGTCCTCGGTCTCCACATCGAAGGAAACGTGGTCGAACTGGATCCGGCCCGAAGCTTCCAGGCCGGCCGGCTTGTGGAAGTCCTCGGCGCCCTCCCACTCGAAGAAGGCGATGGTCGAGTTGGGGCCGGTCTCGAAGAAGTAGTGCCTGGCCCTCAGTCCGCCGGGCCTGTTGCCGATGGCGGCGACCAAGGGGAATCCCATAACGTCCCGGTAGAAGCGAACGGTTTTTTCCATGTCGTTGGTTACTAATGCCAGGTGATTGATTCCGCGTGTCTTCATAGTCCCTCCCGTGCGCCTCCGGGCTTTACAGCCATCGGATGATTCAGTATATCATCGGGCCTTCTACCGGCCCTGCAGGTACTTGCGGGTGCAAAATAGTTGCGGATGCAAGTAACATTAGGATTAATATACCGGAAAAAAGTTGCAATGTCAACTATTTTATGATTCTGGCCAGCCCATCCCACCCGTATCTGAGACCGACGCGGACCGGGTGCTGTAGAATCTTTGCTAGTGAACAACTGCCGGCTGAAAGCTGCCGGGCAAAGGACGGCCAGTGCGGGACAACGGCGACATACAGTTGAAAGCGGTGGTGTTCGATTGGGACCTGACTCTGTGGAACAGTTGGGATATCCACCTCAGCCTGATGCAGCAGACCGCCGACGTTCTGGGTCATGCCCACCCCGCTGAAGCCGACGTGGGCCGGGAGTATTCGCGGCCGTTCCTTGAGCACCTTGCTTGGTTCTTCCCCGGCGACCAGGAACGAGTCATGGAAACCTACCTGGGCTTTTACCACGCCGCCGTCTGGCAGGAGCGCCGCCTGTATCCGGGCATCGCCGAGCTGCTCAACCAGCTCAAGGCGAACGGCTATCGGACCGCCATCCTATCCGATAAGCGGCAGCACTTCGGCGTTCCAGAATTTGAATATTCCAACCTGGCGCCGTCCATCGACCGGGCGTTGTTCATCACAGACGGCATGCGCCCCAAACCCGACCCGGCCGGACTCCAAGACGTGATGGAGTCGCTGGAAGTGACGCCCGAGGAATGCCTATACGTCGGGGACAGCCACCGTGATATCGAGTGTGCCCAACGGGCCGGGGCGAGGAGCGGAGCGGCGCTATGGGCGTCGGTGGAGCCGGAGCTGGTGTTGGCGCTCGAGCCTGAGTTCCGATGGGACCGCGTCGGCGACGTGGGAGTCAGCCTTAACCTGAGAAGGGTCTAGCTGATGCCACAGGCGTTTCGGCGTCTCAGCGGTCCGGCAGCGGTCGCGGCCGCCGCGATCCTGGGACTGATCATCTACCTGGTCACGGCGCTGGACTGGCATGAAGCAGGCCGGGTGCTAGCGGATGCCGACTGGCGGTGGATCGCAGGGGCCCTGTTGTTAACGGCCCTGTCGTATGCGGCGGAGGCCTGCGGCTACGCGTTGGTCAACCGCTGGTTCGGTATCCGCCTGCCCATCCGCGACCTGATCGAGATAGGCATGGTGTCATCGACCATGATCGCCTCGGTTGGAGGCCTGGCCGGCCATTCGGTGCGGATACTGCTCCTCACCCGGCGGAACGTCCGGCGCAGCCAGGGCGTGGCCCCGTCACTCTTCCACGGCTACTTCCAGAGTCTGGCATTCTTCCTTTTCATACCCGGCGGCCTGACCTACCTGCTGCTGACCCACCCATTGGACACCCATATCGCCGTGATCGTCGGCATCGGCACGGCGGTGTTGGGAGTGGCCTTTGCCATCACGGCCGTGGTCTTCCTCTACCGGCCGGTGCGCTCCAGGGTGCTGGCTTGGTTCGTAATCGGAGCACGCCGCATCGCCCGAATCGACATCAGCCCTTCGATCACGCTATACGAGGAGACCCTTGACCGGGGACTGGCCGCACTGGGGAATAGGCCAGTCGCCTTAGGCGTGACGGTGGCTTGGATACTGGTGGACCGCGTGGCCCAGTTGGCGGTGTTGTGGTTCTGTCTCGAGGCTCTTGGCGTCCAAGACGTAGGGGTTGGCGTGGTGGTCACCGGGTTCGCCATCGGCATCGCATTGGGAGTCATGTCCATGGTGCCGGGAGGGATCGGCATCCAAGAGGGCACCATGGCCGGCACCTACCACCTGCTGGGCATGCCGCTGGAAGAAGCCGTGGTCGTGGCGCTGCTGTTCCGCATCATATTCCAGCTGGTGCCGCTGGGGCTGAGCGTGTCGCTCTACTGGCGAGTGCTCCGAGAGGCGCCCAAGGTCAAAGCTCAGGCCGGTTAGACCGGCTGAACCGGCAAGCGGGCGGCCGCCGCGTCGTGCTGCTCATCGGCGTGGTAGGAACTGCGCACCAGAGGCCCCGATGCCACGTGCTTGAAGCCCATGGCCTCCCCGGCCTTCCGTAGTTCTTCAAATTCCTCGGGCCGGTAGAAACGGTCGATGGCTAGGTGCTTGCTGGACGGGCGCAGGTACTGGCCGATGGTCAAAAGGTCGCAATCAACCTTACGCAAGTCAGACATGGTTTCCAGGACTTCATCCGTGGTCTCGCCCATGCCCACTATGATGCCCGACTTGGTCACCGTGGCGGGGTTGATGTCCTTTGACTTGGCCAGCAACTCCAGTGAAAGCTGGTAGTCGCCCTTGGGCCGCACCTTGGGGAAGATGCGCACGGTGGACTCTATGTTGTGGTTCAAGACGGCCGGCCCGGATTCGATGACCCTCTTCAGGGCGGGCCAGGACCCGGCGAAATCGGGTATCAGCACCTCGACCCGGCAGCCGGGGCTGGTCTCTTTAATCTTGGTGATGCACGAGGCAAAGATATGGGCGCCGCCGTCGGGCAGGTCGTCGCGGTTGACCGACGTGATCACGCAGTAGCGCAGACCCATCGTCCGGACCACCTCGGCCAAGCGTCGTGGCTCCTGCAGGTCCAGGCCATTGGGGCGGCCCGTGGTCACCGCGCAATAGCGGCAGGCCCGGGTGCAGATGTCGCCCAGAATCATGAATGTGGCCGTGCCCCGGTCCCAACACTCGCCGATGTTGGGGCAGTGGGCCTCTTCGCAGACCGTGTGCAGTTGCTGGCCCTTCATCAGGTTCTGCAACTCAAGATAGCGCGGGCTGCCCGGCATCTTCACCTTGAGCCATTCGGGCAGGCGGGGCCTGATCTCTAGTTTTTCGGGGCCTTGGGCCATGGGGTCTCCAGTAAACGGCTTAGTTAAGAACGTCTTGGAAGAAACGCCTTTTCTGAGAAGTTCAGGCAATTATACCAAGGGCTACAACAGCCGCAAGGGAGTTCGCCCATCGCGGCGCCGCTCGGAATCGATTATGGAGTCGATTTCAGCCACCGCTTGGTCCAGGTGGTCCTCCCGGTTCACGACCTGGTGATCGAACTCGCCGGCCAGCTTCATCTCTTCGGCGGCGGTCTCGAGGCGCAGCTCCATCTCGGGGGTGGACTCGGTCATCCTCTGAGAAAGCCGGTCCTCCAACTCATGGAACGAGTGAGGGACCATGAAGATGAACAGGGCATCGGGGGCCATCTTACGCACCGTGGCGGCGCCCTGGACGTCGATCTTCAAGATCACGTTCTTGCCCGCGTCCAGTCCGGTGGTCACCTGGCTCTTGGGTACGCCGTACCAATGGCCGTAGACCTGGGCGCACTCCACGAATTCGCCGTTGTCCTTCATGCGGAGAAAGGTTGGCTCGTCCAGAAAGATGTAGTCTTTGCCGTCGGTCTCGCCGGGCCGGATGTTCCGGGTGGTGGCGGTGACCACGAAATGCCAGGGCCGGCCCAGCTTGCGAAGTTCAGCCAGGGCGGCATCCTTGCCCACCCCCGACGGCCCGGAAAGCACCACCAGCAGCGGCGGCGTTTTCGATGGTTCTTGGTTCGATGATCGCTGTGGCGGCGTTTCGGGCACCCTGCTTACCTGACGTCTTCTAGCAGCAGGTCCAGGTCCTGCCAGAACTGTGGATAAGACACAGAGGCGTCGGCCGCGCCATGAACGGTTGTTTCGCCGTCGGCCAGCAGACCGGCAATGGCCATCGACATGGCCAAGCGGTGGTCGCCGTGGCTCTCGCACTCGGCCCCGGTCAACCTGCCGGTGCCATGGATCACCATGCCGTCGTCGCGGGCCTCGATGTCGGCGCCGAGTCGGGTGAGCTGTTCCACGGTGGTGGCGATGCGGTCCGATTCCTTCACCCGGAGCTCCGCGGCGTCCCGGACCACGGTGTCGCCGCTGGCGAAACATGCGGCCACGGCCAGGACCGGTATCTCGTCCAGCAGACGCGGAATCATGTCGCCCCCGATCTCCACGCCGTGCAGTTCGGCTGGGGTGACGAGTATGTCGGCCACCGGTTCTCCGCCCTCGACGCGCTGGTCCAGCAATTCGATGCCGCCGCCGGAGCTCATCTCTTGGAGCACGTCAACGATCCCGGTGCGGCTGGGGTTCAGGCCCACCCCCCGGATGAGCACCCGGGAATCGGAATGGCAGAGTGCGGCGACCATCCAGAAGGCGGCGGAGCTGATGTCGCCGGGCACGGTGATGTCCACGGCGTTCAGCATGGCCGGTTGGATGCTCAGGTCCAGCCCGTTCTCCTCAACCAGGCCGCCCATAGCCGAGACCATGCGCTCGGTGTGGTCCCGGGAAAGGGCCGGTTGGTGGATGATTGTCTCGCCCTGCGCGCACAGACCGGCCAGCATGATCGCCGATTTCACCTGGGCGCTGGCCATGGGCAGGTCGTATTCGATGCCCTTGAGGCTGCCGCCCCGGACCACCAGCGGCGCCAGCGAGTCGTCGCGGCGCCCCATGATCTGAGCGCCCATCTGTTTCAGAGGTTGGACGATCCGCAGCATGGGCCGTTCCCGCAGGTAACGGTCCCCGGTGATGACCGACATGAAGGGCTGGGCGGCCAGTATGCCCGATAGAAGGCGCATGGATGTTCCGCTGTTTCCGGCGTCCAGGATGTCGGAGGGTTCTGCCAGTTGGGGGCCGCGTCCCTTAACGGTGTAGCTGCCGGGGCCTCCTGCCGGTTCGATGCTGACACCCATGGCCTGGAGGCAGTGCATGGTGGACATCACATCTTCGCCGCTGGAAAGTCCCTGCACCAGGGCGTCTCCCTGGGCGATGGCGTTCAGAATCATGGAGCGGTGGGAGATGGACTTGTCGCCGGGAACGGAAAGCACTCCGCCCAGGGACCTGGCCCTTCTGATCGCGCGGGTGGGGCTGGACGGAGGAATGGCGCTGGATAGCGAGGATGCGCTCATGGTCTGACCTTATTGCCGGCCTGCTTGGGCCGGCTGAAGGTGTTGCCCGCCGGGACGCGTTTAGCCCTTGTTGGCCGGGTCATTCTTGAGGCCGCTAAAGATTTTCTTCTGGGCGTCCATGCCGCGCCGGCCCACGAACATCTCGCCCATGCTCTCGGCAAATGATGGAATCTCGGTGGCCGGCCCGGCGATATTGTCAACCTTGGAGTAGATGCCCGCTTGCCACCTGGCCCGGGCGTCCATCGCGTTGACAAACACCTGCTCCACCGCTTCGGGGCTGGGGCCGCCCTCAGCCGCCAGCAGGTTGCGCAGGTCGTAGAGTTCTTTGATGTAGGCGTCCATCCAGGCGACGATGGGTTCGGGGTTGGTCACGCAGATGTCGCGGTGCATCACGGGGTCGCCCGATGCCAGGCGGGAGAGGTCGCCAAAGCCGGTGGATGCCAGGGGGCCGATGTCATCCCAGTTGGGACTCTTGGAGGTGACCCCCATCAGCGCCACCGACATCATAAAAGGCAGATGGCTGGCTGCGGCGACGAAGCTGTCGTGTTCTTCCACTCCGATGTAGAATGGCTTGGCGCCGATGGCCTCGGCCATGGTCGTGACGGAGGAAACGGCGGCGCGGTCGGCGGTGGAGCTGGGGATGATGCAGTAGGCCCGGTTCTTGAACATCTCGCCGTCGGCGTTCTGCGGACCAGATTTTTCCCGGCCGGCCATGGGGTGCCCCCCCACGAAGCTGACGGTCTTCGGGAGCACTTCGTCGGCCCACTCAAGCACGACGCGCTTGGAACTGCCCACGTCGGTCACGACGCAGCCGTCTTCAAACTCGGGGGCGGCCGATTCCATCATCTCGCGCATGGCCATGACTGGGGTGGCGAACACAACAACGTCGGCGCCCCGGATGGCGTTGGCGAGACGGGCCTCTACCCTCTTGAATGCCCCGGATTTTTGGGCGCCGGAACGGGCAGTGCTGTCGTAGTCGGTGCCCACGAGATCCACTTGGAGATTCGAGTTCTTGATGGCCAGGGCTAGGGAAGTTCCGATCAAGCCCGTGCCGACGATCGCTATTGTGGTCAAAGAGCGCCTCCGTGTCCGGCATTTGTGACGTTATTAGGAGAATCGAGCCGCCTGTTTGCCTGAGGATATCTTACACCATTAAGTACGCAACCGGCACTCCAGGTAGATGTGTCCCAGGCGCGCTAAGGAGCTATCTGCGCGAAGCCAGGGCAGTCTCAACGATGTCGGTTCGGACCACCTTGGTGTAGGGCTGGCGCTCGTTCGCGAGGCCGGCGGCGACCAGTATGTCGTGCAGGTTCTCGTATTCGGGCTGGGCCAGGGTGGGATCGGTGGGCCAATTGTCTTGGGCCTTCAGCCTGGCGACCGACTTCACTATCAGCTCAGGATTCACCTGAGGGAAGAACCCGGCGACCGCCTCCCCAACCTCCGGGGCGTCGTGGGCCGCCAGCCAGTCCAGGGCGTTGGCGAATCCCACGGTGAACCTTTGGACGATCTCTGGCTGGGATTCCAGGAAATGGTGGGTCGCGGCGAAGGAACTGTAGGCCAGGTGTCCGTTTTCCAGCCCCAAGGCAACCGCCAGATGGCCCGACCCGTCGTCCAGAAGCTGCTCCGCCGCGGGCTGGGGCACGTGGATGTATTCGGCCTCGCCAGCTCGGAAAGCGGCCATGGCGCCGTCAAGGTCCAGACCGGTAACCAGGTCCAACTCCGACGGCTCGACCCCGTGGCGGCGCATCGCGAACTGGAGCGACGCCCAGGGCATGGGGGAAAATCCCACGGGAATCAGCTTGGCGCCCCGGAGCAGATCCCAGTCGAAGGCGGCCTCCCCCTTGGCGTTTGGAACCGCGTTTGGAACGGCGTCGGGGCCGGTGCGGCCCAAGATGAAGAACCCGTCGCGGGAGTTGATCTTGGCGAAGTGCATGGGGACCGTTTCGGCCCCCCAATCCGAGGAGATTATCGAGCGCATGATGCCGCTTTGGGCGATGTCCGCGCCGCCCCGGTTCAGGCAGCTCAGCGGGTGGGCGAACTCGGATGGGCAGGTCTTGAAATCGACGTCCAGTCCTTGAGCCTCCAGGAAACCGCCCGCCACCGAGACGTAGATCGGTGTGTAGAACACGGAGCGGAACGTTTCGATGAGCCTAAGGGGCAGCCGGTTAGTGGTGGAAGCCAATCTGTCTCCTGGAAACGTTGGTCTATGGTGGTGCGGGTCAGGGAGCTTATGCGTCCCTAGGCGTCAAGAAAGGGCATCAGCGCGCCCAAGAACGCCTCCGGGTCTTCCACCTGGGGGATATGGCCGATGCCCGGCAGAATGACTTTGGAGGCGTTGATGATGTTGTTGTGCAGCAGGTCTGCGCCGTCCCGCAGGCGGTCGACCTCGCCGTACATGACCATGGTGGAGGAAGCCTTGATCATGGGCAGCCGGGACATAACGTCGTAATTCGCCAGCGCTTCCATCAGGTTCTTGACCCAGATGCCGGCCTTGGCCCTGCTCTGGTTGTTGGCGTCTAGCCACTCCTGCTTGGGATTGGCGAAGGTCGTGGCTTCCTTCAGGCTTTTCAGGGTCCGCGGCTTGGGCAGCCCTTTGGCGTCGTATTGGCCGGCCGACTCCTTCAACCGCTCCTTGGCCGTGAATGGACTCCAAACCGGCATGCCAACCAGCGTCAACTTGTCGACCCGGTCCGGGAAGCTGGCGGCGGTCTCGGCGGCCAGGACCGCGCCCACCGAGTTGCCGACCACGTGGGCCCGGTGGATGTTCAGCACCTGACAGGCGTGGTCAAGCGCCTGAGCGTAATCCGGCAGGCTGAATTTTCTGGTGGGTTTGTCGGAATTGCCGTGCCCCAGCATGTCGAACGCGTAGCAGGTGTAATTCTGGCTGATGGATTCGATCACGCCCTCCCACGTCCAGATGGATGTCCCCAGAGGGTGCAGCAATACCACCGGGTAGCCGCTGCCCTTCTTAACGAAATGCATCTTTCCGGAGGGAGTTGGAACTGTGTCGGTCAGGTCTCGGCGTACGAACATGGGGCCCCTTCTTACCTCAATCTGATTGGTCACGTCTGGCGGGTCGGCCAGGCGCGGGATTGGGCTATCGTACTCACCGGCGGGCGCTCTGTCAATTTGCCCCGGACAGCCACCGGAGATCGGGTTTTTACGGTTGGACAGTTTGACGTTTGACGCCTGATATGGAAGAATTTGGCTTGTCATAAGTCTGAGTTACTCCGGCTAGGCACCGGGAAAAGTCCAGTGCCAAACCTCAGGCGTCCCCGAGTTCCACGCAACCCTGAAACCGCAGAACCGGCCCGGCGCATCCATCATACATAAAGGGCAAATGGGGTAGGGCAATGAGTGAACCCACTTGGACCAGTGAAAAACTCCGGCGGTTGGTCCACCGCGAGATTGGCGACTACCGGTTAATCGTCGTATCCAACCGCCAGCCATACATCCATGAACTTATCGAAGGGAAGATGCATATCGCATCTCCCGCCGGCGGGCTGACCACTGCCATAGACCCACTGATGCAGGAATGCGGCGGCACCTGGGTCGCCTATGGCGGCGGAGAGGGAGACCTCTATGCCGTGGACGAAAAGAACCGGATCCAAGTTCCTTCCGACGATCCCTCTTACACCCTGAGACTGGTCTGGCTGACACAGCAGGAACAGCAGGGGTATTACAACGGGTTTTCCAATGAGGGACTGTGGCCGCTGTGCCACAACGCGTTCATCGAGCCAACCTTCCAGACCTCCGATTGGCACACGTACAAATCGGTGAACAGTGTTTTCGCGAAGCAGGTCTTAGACGAGGTGGACGGCCGCCCCGCCGCGGTTTTCACCCAGGACTATCACCTGGCCCTGCTGCCCCGGATGCTGAGGCAGGCCGACCCCACCATCATCACCGGCCAATTCTGGCACATCCCCTGGCCCACCTACGAGATATTCCGCATCTGCCCCTGGGGCGACCAACTGCTGGACGGCCTGCTGGGCAACGACCTGTTGGGTTTCCACATCGGCGACCACTGCAACAACTTCATGGAGGCGGCGGCCAGGGTGCTTGGCGCTAGGGTCCACGACGAATACAACGTGGTCTATCAGAATGAAGAGCCCACACTGGTGCGGCCCTTCCCCATCAGCGTCGACTTCGAGCATGTGTCCCAGGAGTCCCAGAGCCAGGAAGTGACCGATGAGATGGGCCGGGTGATGGAGGAGATGGACCTGGGAGGGAAAGTCGTCGGTCTCGGCATCGACCGCATCGACTACACCAAGGGCATTCCCCACCGCATCCGGGCGATCGGGCGGTTCTTCGAGGTGTACCCCGACTACATCGGCAAGGTTGTGTTCGTCCAGGCCGGCGTGATGAGCCGCACCAAGATCGACGCCTATCAGCATCTCTCGGCCGAGATAGACGAGGAGTTAAAGGCGGTTAACGACCGGTTCGGCACCGGAAATTGGCTGCCTATAATCTATCTGCCCGACAACCTATCCGCGGTCACTCTGGCCGCACTAAGGCGTATCGCCCGCTTCTGCGTGGTCAGTTCGCTCCACGACGGGATGAACCTGGTGGCCAAGGAATACGTGGCCAGCCGGTTCGATGAAGACGGCGTGTTGATACTGAGTCCCTTCACCGGGGCGGCCAGCGAGTTGACCGATGCCCTGATCGTGAATCCCTACGCCACCGACGACTTCGCCGACGCCATCCGGGACGCCGTGATAATGCCCCACAAGGAGCGCCGGGAACGGATGGTCCGCATGCGCAACGTGGTTGAAGAAAACAACATCTTCAAGTGGGCCGCCAGGCTTTTCGTGGACATGATGCAGGGCACGCGCCGGGCCCGACGCCCCATCCGCAGCTTCTAGTCCGGCAACCCCCGTAGGCTGATTCCATGCCCCATCTGCTAAATGTGTGGCCCAGCGTGTCCCGGCAACTGGCCGCTGCGTCCCACGTTCTCCTGCTGTTCGACTATGACGGCACCCTCACGCCCATTGTTGCCCGTCCTGAGATGGCGCTGTTACCCCAAGACACGCGCCGGCTGCTGGCCGAACTGGCTGGCATGGACCGGTTCACCGTTGGCGTGGTCTCGGGCCGGGAAATGGCCGACGTGGCCGAAAAGGTGGGCATCCCCGGCCTGGTCTACGCCGGCAATCACGGATTGGAGATGACGGGCTGTGGGATGGACTTTGTCCATCCGGAGGCTGCGGCATTCGAGGCGTCCGTGGCCGAGGTTAGCGGTCTATTGCGGGAGGGGTTGGCCGGTGTTCCAGGTGTGGAAGTGGACAACAAGCGGCTGACCCTTAGCGTCCATTTCAGGAACGCCGCCGAATCGAGTGCAGATCAGGTCGACCGCACGGTTGTGACCATCGCCGCGCCGTATGTGGAGTCGGGTATGATGCGGATCACCCGGGGCAAAAAGGTGGTTGAGGTCAGGCCCAACCTGGACTGGGGCAAGGGCAAGGCGATCCAGAAGATACGCCGGGATCTGGGTGACGGCGGGGATAGCCCATTCACCATGTTCTTCGGCGACGACCAGACGGATGAAGAAGGATTTGCCGTGGTGCAGGAAGCCGGTGGGTTGGCCGTGTTTATCGGGCGGCCCCGGGAACAGACCCTGGCCCTGCACCAACTGGAATCGCCCACCGAGGTGGCCCAGGTGCTGGCGCTGCTGGCCCGATTGGACCGGCAGTAGCGAGGCCTTAGCCCAGTCCGTTCTGCTCTAACTGAATGATCTTGTCCAACCGCCGCTGGAACCGCTCCTCGGGCATGAAGCTGGCGCCTAGGAATGACTCCAACACGGCCTTGGCCGTTTCGATCCCGATCACCCGGCCGCCGATGCACACCACGTTCATGCCGTCGTGCTCCACACCCTGGTGGGCCGTGTAGGTGTCGTGGCAGAGGCAGGCCCGGATGCCCTTCACCTTGTTGGCGGCGATGCTGGCGCCCACCCCGCTGCCGCAGATGACAACACCTCTTTCGGCCTCGCCGGCGCATACCGAACCGGCAACCGCTGCGGCGAAATCCGGATAATCGTCGTCGGTGTCCATCTCGTAGGCGCCCAGGTCCTTGACCTGGTGCCCGTTCGACTCCATCCAGCTAATCATCTCGCCCTTCAACTCGAAACCGGCGTGGTCTGCGCCGACCGCGACTATCATTCACAACTCCAATCCGGCGAAATACCGCCCACCCAGGCGGTGTCCCAAGCATACCGATTAGGCACGGCGCACGCAAGGCGTTCGCCCTTGGAGATTCGAAACCAACCCCGGAAATCGCTATAAACGGCCGCCCGTAATATCAGGTCCCCACGTTCAAAATCGATTCCCATCACCATTGGCGTATGCTAGAATGCCCTCGCTCCAGATTGCCTCGATCCATTGTATCTACTGGACTATCCTGAGAATGGCGGACTGATGATCAAAGCGGTCTCCTTCGATTTCTATAACACCCTGGTCCAGTTCTGGCCCCCGTTGGAGGAGATACAACAGGCCGCTTGCCACGAACTTGGGTTGACCGTCCATGAAGACGACATAACCCGTGGCTATGCCGTGGCCGACGTATTTTTCAACCGCGAGAATGAAGAGCGTTCACTATCGCTGCGGTCGGACGAAGACCGCCTGAATTTCTTTGGCCGTTACGAGCAGATCATACTTGAGACCGCCGGCATCCCGGTTTCGCTGGGGCTGGCCCGCCAGGTCTGGAAGATGGCGATGTCGGTCCCCAAAGATTTCATACCCTTCGACGACACCGTGCCGGCCCTGGAGCAACTACGGGAGTCGGGTTACAAGTTGGGCGTGATCACCAACCTGCGCCGTGACCTGAGCGAATTGTGCGGGCGGGTCGGCCTGCTGCCCTACCTGGATTTCATGGTCGGTTCCCAGGAAGTTGGGGTGGAAAAACCTCATCCGCCCATATTCCTGGCTGCGCTGGAGAAAGTGGGCGCCGCTCCCGAAGAAGTGGTCCACGTGGGCGACCAGATCAGGTCCGACGTCGTGGGCGCCCAGGGTGTGGGCATGCAGGCAGTGCTGATCGACCGGAGCGGAAACCGCAAGGCGATAATCTCCGACGTGGACTGCCTCACCATCGCCAGCCTATCGGAGTTGAACCAACTGCTGGACGGCCTGAACTAGCTCTCGCCGGATCGCGACCCTCGATCATTGTGGTGGGCGACCCTCGCTTGATGATACCCTGTTCCCAGATTCTACCCACCCGGCCGGCGTTGCGCCGTGCCCGATAGGAGTGGCCAGATGGCAGATCAGACTCAGACCACGAATAACCAGAACTCACCGGTCAGCGTGGCGGTTTGGTACGACTATATTTGACCCTGGTGCTACGTCGGCCTGGAGCGGGTCGACAAGTTGGCCAACGACTACAACATCCAGGTCGAGGGCAAGGCTTATCTGCTGCGCCCGGATACCCCGAAAGAAGGGGCAGAGCGGCCGCCGCGTCCCGGTGAGACCGAGGACCAATTGGCTGAACCGTTGCGGGGCCAGGCCGCGGAAGCCGGCCTGATCATGAAGCCGCTGCGCCGCACGCCGAACACCCTCTACTCGTTGGAAGCCACCGAGTACGCCCAGCAGCACGGCAAGTTCCTGGAGTTTCACCACGCCGCCTACAAAGCGCTGTGGGAGGACCGGCAGGACCTGGGCGAGCTTGAGGTGCTCCACAAGGTCGCCCACGAGGTGGGCCTGGATGCCGACGAGATGGTGACCAGTCTGGAAGAGAAAACCTACGCCGAGACGGTGATGGGCCAGTACCAAGAGGCCTTGAAGTACGGTATCAGCGGCATTCCCACCTTCTTGGTGGGCAACCTGCTGTTTACCGGCGCCCATCCGTACAACATCTTCAAATCGGCCATGGAGCGGTACCTGACTGAGGGAGTGCCACCCACCGCTGACGGTGAGGGTTAGGCGGCCTCTTTACCGAAACCAGTGCCGCAAAAAAGGCCCGTTCTTGCGAGCAAGAACGGGCCTTTTGGTTTACGTCGGTAACTATTTGCCGGGTCTAATCGTCGGCCGACGCGGGGAACGATGCGGTCCGGCCGGTTTCTGCTTCTTCGCCGTCGTCGGTGGGCAGTCCATAATTAACGGCGTAGAGCCGCGCGTAAACTCCGCCCTTCTTGGCCAGAAGTTCCTCGTGGCTGCCCATCTCCACCAACTCGCCGTGGTCCAGCACAACGATATTGTCGGCGTTCCGGACCGTGGAGAGCCGGTGGGCGATCACGATGGAGGTCCGGCCTTTAAGCACCCGCTGGAGCGCTTGTTGTATCAGCACCTCGGTGTGGGTGTCGATGTTGGCCGTCGCCTCATCCAGGATGATGATCCTGGGGTTGCCGACCACCGCCCGGGCGAAGCTCAGCAGTTGCCGTTGGCCCACGCTGAGGTTGATGCCCCGTTCGGCCAGGACCGTGTTGTAGCCATTCTCCAGTGACATGATGAACTCGTGAGCGCCCACGTTCTTCGCCGCGGCCACCACATCGTCGTCGGTGACATTTTCGTTGTTGTAACGGATGTTTTCGGAGACGGTGCCCGAGAACAGGTAGGGTTCCTGCAGCACCATGCTCATCTGGCTGACCAGTGAGTGCCGGGTTACGTCCCGGATGTCGTGGCCGTCGACGGTGATGCGGCCGCTTTTCACGTCGGCGAACCGGTGTATCAGGGTGACGAGGGTGCTCTTGCCGGCGCCGGTGGAGCCGACCAAGGCCACGTTCTGGCCCGGTTTCACGTGTAGGTTGATCCGCTTTAGGACCTCGACGCCTTCGACGTACTCAAAGTCCACGTCTTCAAATCTGATCTCTCCCTGTATCTCCGGCAACTTGATGGCGTCGGGTTTGTCGACAACCTCGGGATTCAGGTCCAGCACCTCGAAGATGCGGACTCCGGCCGCCATGGCCCGCTGTAGTTGGCTGTACTGCATGGTCAGATGGCGCACCGGCTCGAAGAAACGTTGGATCCAGAGGGCGAAGGCTACGAGCACGCCCCATTCCAAAGTGCCGCCTTTGACCATTAGTCCGCCGGCCAAGACAATGCCGAACCCCATGCCGATGCCCATCAGCACTTCCACCAAGGGCTGCAGACCGCCCGAGTACCGGCTGGCTTCCAGGTTGGCGTTCAGGTGCTCCGAGTTCAGGTCGTCGAAGTGCTGCATATTGGCTTCTTGCCGGTTGAAGCTCTCCACAACCCGAACGCCGGTGATGTTCTGGTTGTACTCGCCGTTGACCATGGCGATGGCCCTGCGGATACGCATGAACGAGTGCCGGGCGAACCGCTGCCAATAACCCAGGATGAAGAAGAGCACGGGCAGGATGCTCATGCTAACCAGCGCCAACCGCCAGTCGACCACCAGCATGATTATGATGATGCCCGCCAGGCTGAGGATGTCGGAAAGGCTCTGGACGATCAGCTCGAAGGTCTCTTGCAGTTGCAGTACGTCGCTCTGGCTGCGGGACATGATGCGGCCAACCGACGTGCGGTGGAAGAAGGCGGGCGAAAGTTCCTGCAGGTGGTTGAACATGCCGGTTCGCAAGGAATATAGGACGCCCTGACCCACCTTGGGTATGAACACAAATTGGACGTAATTCGACCCGAAATGGACGATGGTGACGGCCACGAAGATCAGCCCGACGACGTGCAGCCGCCAGACTTCGCCGGTATCGACGGCCCAGGTGATGCCGATCAGCATCAGCAGCGGCACCGTGACGTTGCCCAGGGTGTAGACCAGCACGGCGGCCACGGCGATGAAAGCGTCGCGCCGGTAGGGCCAGATGTAGGTCATCAGGCGGGCGACAACCTTGTGATCGTAGACCGAGCCGACAATGGTGTCGTCGCTCAGGTTGTCTTCGTTGGCCGCCCGCATGCCGTGGGAACCCATGCCCCGCATGCCGCCCATCATGCCGCCGACGCCGCCTCCCGGTCCTTGTGCTCTCATCAGTCGTCATCTCCAGAGTCGGTGGCCAACCGTGGGTTCATGTTCCCCGGCGCCGGTTTGTTGGTGACGGGAGGCAGAGATGCGTCGAGCAGCAATTCCTCTTGGGGTTGCAGCTGCATGTCGTAGATCTCCCGGTAGATGCCGCGCGCCGCCAGCAACTCTTCGTGGCTCCCCTGCTCCGCCACGCCCCCGTCTTTCAAGACGATTATCAGGTCGGCTTCCCGCACCGTGCTCAGCCGGTGGGCGATAACGAACGTGGTCCGGTTCTTCATCACATTCACCATGGCCTGGTGAATCATCCGCTCGGTCTGAACGTCCACGCTGGATGTGGAGTCGTCTAGTATCAGCACCGGCGGGTCGGTCAGGATGCTGCGGGCGATGGAGAGGCGCTGGCGTTGGCCGCCGGACAGCGTGGAGCCGCGCTCCCCAACCCAGGTGTCGTAGCCGTCGGGCAGAGAATCGATGTGGTCGTGGAGTTGGGCTACCGTGGCGGCTCGAATCACATCCTCGCGGCTGGCATCCTTCTTGCCGTAGGCGATGTTGTCGTGAATGGAGGCGCTGAACAGGAAAACGTCCTGCTGAACGATCCCCACGTTGCGTCGCAGCGACTCCAGGGAAAGGTCCCGGATGTCGTGCCCGTCGATGGTGACGCTGCCTTCGGTGACGTCGTAGAACCGGGGTAGTAGGTTGACGATGGTGCTCTTGCCGCTGCCTGGAGCGCCCAAGATGGCGGTTATCTGGCTTGGCTTGGCCGAGATGCTGACATGCTGCAGCGCGGGCATCCGGCCTTCGTAGGCGAAGGAGACGTCGTTGAAATCCACCTGGCCTTGGGCCCGGCCCAGTACCGTGGGGTTGGGCTTTTCCAGCACCGGTGACTCGGCGTCCAGGACCTCAAAGAGGCGCCCGCCGGACGAGATGGCCCTGGAGAACGCGTTAATGATGAACGACGACATGCGTATGGGGAAGGTCAACTGGTTCAGATAGAGGATGAACTTGGTAAGTTCACCGGCGGTCATGTCGCCCCGGACCACTTCCCAGCCCCCGTACCAGAGGATCAGACCCAAGCCCGCGGTGAAATACAAGGTCATCCAGGCGCTGTTTGTGCCTTGCAGCCGCTCCGACCGGTAATATTCTTCCCGGAGTTCCTGGGCTTTCCTGGCGAATTTGGCCTTTTCGTATTCCTCAGAAGCGAAAGCCTTCACCACGTGGATGCCCACCAGGTTTTCTTGAAGGATGGTTACCGCTTCGCCCATCCGTTCTTGGACCTGGAGCCACATCCGCCGCAGGCGTCCCATGACCATGGAAGACCGAATGACGATGAAGGGCACGAAGACCAAGCTGATGAGGGTGAGTTCCCAGTTCATCAGGTTCAAGATCACCATCAAGGCGATGAGGCGGACCACTACTTCAAGCGCCCGCACCAAGCCCATGTTGACGAAGCGCCGCACCGCCTCCACGTCGGCGGTGGCTTTGGACATCAGGTCGCCGGTGTGCTCTTTGTCGTGGTAGGCGAAGCTCAGGTGTTGCAGCTTGTTGTAGAACCGGTTCCGAATCACGTAGGAGACTTTCTGTGACAGGGAGTCGGTGCAATAGGTGCGGGCGAAATCCAGGAAGCCGCGGAGTAGACTGGCGCCGAGCAGGGCTAGGGCGATGTAGGTGAGGGTGCTGGTATCAACCGCTTTCGCAACCACCTTGCCATTCTCGACGACAACCAGCATGTCGATCGCTTCGCCGAACAATTGCGGAATGAGCAACGAGACGCCGACCGCGGCCAGGAAGCTCAGGTAAGCCAAGATCAGGCGGGCGCGGAATTGCCACGCAATCTTGGTGATTCGGATCAGGATCTGCATCTAGTTAAATATCACGCCTGTTCACCCACCGCAAAGAAGGGAAGCCGCACGGCCGCCAGAGACCGGCGCGCCATCCCGTAGATCAGAATGCGGATTCGGGAGATAGGGTTGGCTGAACGTGAAAAATCACATCCGGCAGTTACCCCAATCATAAACCCAAATACACGGGCCATACAAGCACCACTCAAATCACGGCAGATTTCTAAGTGACCGTGTTCCCCATCTGACGCTGAATGCGGGCGGCGCCCGCTGGACCGGGTTGGGCTTGCCGGCCCGACCGATTCCCTTAATTAGGTCCCTTAATTCATCCAGAAAGGGGTTGTAATCGCCCTAACCGAAGAATAAGATTGGCTTGACTAAAACTACCTATTCCTGGGATATAAAGGTCCAGCTTTTGCCAGCGTTGGCTATAGGTTCCGTAATCATCATCCCCTCTCCTGCCGCATCCGCGCTATGCCAACGCTGAGATAATCTTCGAATTCCCTCGGCGATCACCCCGATTCCAGTCCCTTTCCGAATCCCGGAACCCGAGCGCCGTAATGGCCCTCGTTGGGCCGCCAAAGCCCTGTGATGCCGGGGCTTGGCAGGGTCGCAACGCTTCTTACCCTGTCAAGCCATTATCCACCCCTTCTTTCAGCCCGCTCTCCCCCACCCGTCTCGACACGCGGCCCTCCAGCCGCGCTGGGAATCTGCTGTTTCGCTCCGAACCAAGATATACCCAAAATTATCGAGAGAAAGAATATTGAGAGAAAGAATGAAGAAGACCTATCAGGCAACTATCCGATTTAAGAAAGCAGTCCTGGTTATCGGCGCCATGTTCGCCCTGGCGCTGGTGGCTGCGGCATGCGGCGGAAGTTCTTCCCCCGAGGCGGGCTCCGCTGGTCCGGCCACGTCCCAAGCGCCGGTCGGGTCGCCTGACGGCTCGTCGACGGGCGTTGATGGGCTCTCGGGGTTGATACAGATCGACGGCTCAAGCACCGTGTTCCCGATATCCGAGGCGGTTGCCGAGGAATTCGGGTTGTTGACGGGGGGAGACGTGAGGGTGCTGGTGGGAGTCTCCGGCACCGGTGGCGGGTTCAAGAAATTCTGCAACGGGGAGACCGAGATCTCCAACGCCTCGAGGCCGATCAAGGCTAAGGAAGTTGAAGCCTGTGCGGAGAAAGGGATCGATTTCATTGAATTGCCGGTCGCCATCGACGGCTTGAGCGTGATGGTCAATCCCGAGAACGAATTCGTGAACTGCGTTACCCTGGACGAACTCCATGTCATGTGGTCTCCGGAGGCTGAAGGAACGGTCCGTAGATGGAATCAGATACGCCCTGAATGGCCGGACAAGGCATTCTCCCTTTACGGTCCGGGCGCCGATTCAGGCACCTTCGACTATTTCACCGAAGTTGTGAACGGGGAATCACAGATGTCCCGTGGCGATTTCATCGCCAGCGAGAACGACAACGTGTTGGTGCAGGGGATCTCCGGAGACCGGGATGCGGTGGGGTATTTCGGCTACTCCTACTACGTGGAGAACCAAGACAAGCTGAAGCTGGTGGGGGTGGACGCGGGAGCAGGGTGCGTTACGCCAACTCCAGAAACCATCGCCGACGGCACGTATGCGCACTTCGCCCGGCCGTTGTTCATGTACGTGAACTCCGTCGCCGCCCAGGAACCCCACATCCTTGAGTTTGTGCGTTATTTCCTGGGTGCAGAGGGAGCCGCACTGGTGCGAGAGGTTGGGTATATCGCCTTCCCGGAAGATACGGCGGCCCTGAGCGAAAACCGTATCGAATCGAGATCAACCGGCACCCTATTTGGTGGTCAAACACCGAAGTCGGGTCCGGTGCACCAGGTCCTAAAAGACAACCCCTAAGCATAAGACCGGTTAAGCGGAAAAAATCGGCCCCGCCCGGAATGGGCGAGGCCTTTTTTATTCGCAGAGCTTAGAAGTTTCCGGTCGAGGTTCGGTCGCGGGCCGGGGTTGCCTGCTGCTACATGCGTTCCGGGGCGTTCATCCCCATCAGGTCAAGAGAGCGGCGGAACACGATCTGGGCCGACTCCACCAGCTTCAGCCGGGCCGCGGTCATGGCGTCGTCCTCTTCATTGGAGGAGACCACCCGGCAGTTCTCATAGAAGGAATGGAAGGCGTTGGCCAATTCAGTGGCGTAGTGTGGCAGATGGTGGGGCTCCAGGTCTTCAGCCATCTGGGCCACCAACTCGGGCAGCCGCAGCATGGCCCGCACCAGGTTAAGCTCGTTGGGGTCGGTCAAAAGACTGACGTCGCCGTCGCTCCAGTCGATGTTCCTCTCTCTAGCCAGGTTCAGGATGCTGGCGTTTCGGGCGTGGGCGTACTGCACGTAATAGACGGGGTTCTCGGCCGACTCTTTCTTGGCCAACTCCAGGTCGAACTCCATCTGGGTCGATGGGCTGCGGGCCAGGAAGAAGAAGCGGCAGGCGTCCTTGCCAACCTCTTCGGCCAGCTCTTTCAGCGTCACGAATTGGCCGGTGCGCTTGGACGCCCGCACCACCTCGTCGCCCCGCCGCAGGGTCACCATCTGGGAGATCAGCACGGTCAGGCGGTCGGGCTCGATGCCCAGCGCCTCCACCGCCGATTTCATGCGTGGCACGTGACCCTGGTGGTCGGCTCCCCAGATATCCACCACCGAGGAATAGCCCCGGCCGACGAACTTGTTGTAATGGTAGGCGATGTCCGAAGCGAAGTAGGTCGGCTCGCCGGTGGAGCGAATCACCACGTTGTCTTTGTCGTCGCCGAGCATGGTTGAATTGAACCAGGTGGCGTCGTCCCGCTCCGACAGGTAGTCTTTCTCTTTGAGGATGCCGATGGCGGCGTCGTACTCGCCGTCCTCGAACAGGGTGCGCTCGCTGAACCAGTTGTCGAACTCCACACCGATACCGGCCAGATCATCCTTGATGATGGCGACCATCTTTTCCCGGCCGATGTCGCCGATCTCCCTCAGGGCCTGTCCTTCTTCTTGGCTGAGGAAGCGGTCGCCCTCCGCATCGGCGATCTCTTTGGCCAGATCGGCGATGTAGTCGCCCATGTAGCCGTTCTCGGGCATAACCGCGTCTTGTCCCAGATACTCTTTGTAGCGGGCCAGCACCGACTTGTAAAAGGCCTGCATCTGGCTGCCGGCGTCATTCACGTAATATTCTCGGGTAACGCCGTATCCGGCGGCTTCCAGCACGTTGGCTAGAGAGCTGCCTAGGACCGCGCCCCGGGTGTGGCCCACATGGACCGGACCGGTGGGGTTCACGCTGACGAACTCAATCATCATCTTCTTGCCCTGGCCCAGGTCCACGTTGCCGAAAGAATCGCCCGCCCGGCGGACTTCTTCGACCTGTTGCTGCAGCCAGAAATCTGTCAGATAGAAGTTAATGAAGCCGGGCGGGGCGGCCTCCACCCGTTCTATAACATCGCCGGTGGGTATATACCCGGCAAGCGACTTGGCCAGCTCCAGGGGGTTGATGCGGGTGGCGCGCGCCAGTCGCAGGGGCAGGTTGGTGGCGAAATCGCCATGGTCCGAGTTTCCCGGCCGCTCCACCTGAATCTCGGGCATCGTCTCCAACTGCAGCGTGCCTTCCTTGCGGGCGGCTTCCAAGGCCTGGGCCACAAGCTGCTGGATGGTATCGACTAAAAGCGGAGCGGGCATTTCAGAAGGGTCCTTGAGTGTCTGCGAGTGTCTGCCGGGCAGATCTTGGCAACTATATCAACCGGGCGATGGGCCAGAATGTGAAAAGCGGCCTTTAGCCGGCCGCCAAACTTGAAACCCGTTCCAACATTTTAACACAGCCGCAGGGTTTTCAAGCACGGATCCACGGTGTGCTCCCAGCCGAAATAGGCGGGAACGCAGGCGTGCGATTTTCATGGCGGAAGACGCCCTGTTACAATCGTAAATGCCCTGAACCCTACTTGAACCCTCCCAGAACGCTTCCTGGACGTCCAGGAATGTACGGGACCGCCAGGGAATCTTCGGTTCGGATATCTAGGGAATTTTCAGGGAACCCAGGCCCAATTCACCCCCAACGGAAACCTCATGGACCAATCCCAAATAACGCAGCCAGAACCTCCTACAGAAGACCTCGCCCAGCTACCCGAAGAGGTGGTCCAGGAGCTGGTCACGGAACTTGGCCGTCAACCGGAATCCGAACAACGCTCGGAGGCCCTGGAGCGCTTCGGCCAATTGCACCCGGTTGACCAGGGCGAGGTACTGGACGGGCTCCACCGCGAGGCCCGGGAGACCCTGCTGGACGAATTGGACTCCGCGGTCGTTGCGGAGATACTCGAATATCTGGAGCCGGCGGAATCGGCGGAGATGGTCGGCGGCCGCGAGCCCTCCGACCTGGCCGAGGTCCTAGACCTTACCGACCCCGACGTGGCAGTGGACGTGCTGCGCCAGATTTCTGATGAGAAGCAGCAAGAGACCTTGGAGGCCATGACCGATGCCGCCGAGGTAACGGAACTTCTCCAGTACCGTGATGACACCGCCGGTGGTCTGATGATTCCAGACTATCCGATGGTGACCGATACGACTACCACCCCCATCGCACTGGACCAACTTCGGCTGCTGGGTCAGGACGCTGAGGACATTCACTCGGTCCTGGTGGTGGACGCCGAACGCCGATTGGTCGGGTCATTGAGCGTCACCCGTCTGGCCCTCGCCCGGTCAAATTCCGTGATCGGCGACATCATGGAGCGGGAGATAAACTCGGTTACCGCCGATACGGACCAGGAAGAATGCGCCCGGATGATGCAGCGTTACAATCTAAACTTCCTGCCGGTGGTTGACGCCGAAGGCCGCCTCACCGGTGTGATTCTGGCCGAGGACCTAGTGGACGTGGTGGCGGAAGAGGCCACGGAAGACATGTTCCGTATGGCCAGCGTCGGCGGGGAGCGGATCGCCGGCCCCCTGACCAATTCCCTTCGCCGCAGGCTGCCCTGGCTTTACATAAACCTGGGCACGGCATTCTTGGCGGCGGTGGTGGTCAGCCTCTTCGAAGATACGATATCGCGGGTGGTTGCTCTGGCGGTCTTCCTGCCGGTGGTCGCCGGCCAGGGGGGTATCGGCGGCACCCAGACCGTGACGTTGGTGGTGCGCAGCATGGCCCTGGGCGAGGTGCCACGTAAGGTTGGGCTTGCGGGTATTGACCCGCGAGTTGGCCCTTGGGCTCATCCACGGGGTTGCCCTGGGCGTTGGCGTGGGGGTGGTGGCCTACCTGTGGAAGGGGAACTTTTACTTGGGCCTGGTATTGGGCCTGGCCATGATGGGGAACATGCTGGTTGCCGGTATGTTCGGCGCCGGGATACCGCTTCTATTGCGGCAACTGCGCATGGACCCGGCGGTATCGTCGGCGGTGTTCGTCACCACCTTCACCGATGTCATCGGCTTCGTATTGTTCCTGGGTCTGGCGGCCATCTTCGTGCAGCACCTGGCCTGATGGCCCAAGGCAGAGATGCAGAGATGGAGAGATGCAGAGATAAGGAAAGCGTATGCCTGGACAGATAGCCCTGGTTGGCGGCGATGAATTCCGGCGCGGCTGTGAGGACATGGACGTGGCGATCATGCGCGCGTCGGGGAAAGACCCGGCAAGAGTGGTGGTGGTCCCCACCGCCGCGGTCAACGGGCCGGCCAAAGCAGCAAATGACGGCGCGGTCCACTTCGGCGCTCTGGGCGGAGATTCCAGTCAACTGATGCTGCTGGAGCGGAGTCAGGCGGAATCGCCGGATTTCTTCGCGCCGGCCACGTCGGCTGATGTGGTCTATTTCACCGGCGGCAGCCCCGACCATCTATTGGCAACGGTCAAAGACTCGCGGTTCCTGAAGGCGCTGCTGGCGGCGGTGGCTGGGGGCATGGTGCTGGCAGGTTCCAGCGCCGGGGCAATGGTCATGGGCTCGATGATGCGCCGTCCCACCGCCGGCGGCTGGGTGGACGCGTTGGGTCTGGTGCCCGGCGTGGCCGTCCTGCCCCACCACGAGAGCCGCGACCATGCCGAGACCGCCAAAGAACTGCAACGAACGGGCCCCGCCGGACTGACCTTCCTGGGGATCGACGCCCGCACCGGCTGTCTGGGTACCCCCGATAGTTGGCGGGTCGTCGGCTCCGGCCGTGTCACCGTCTACCAGGGCTCAAAGTGGCAGGTGTTCGAAGCCGGGGATATGCTGCCGTCCGGGTTCTGACCTACTTGCGGCGTTCCCGCAGCTTCTCGTAGACGGCTTCGGGTTGGACGCCTGAGGCGGCCAGCAGGACCAGGGTGTGGTACAGCAGATCGGCGATCTCGCCAGGCAGGTTTTCAGTGTCCCCGATAGCGGCGGCGATGGCGGTCTCTCCGGCTTCTTCCACCACCTTCTGGGCGATGCGGGGCACGCCCTCGTTGAACAGGCTGGTGGTGTAGCTGCCCTCCGGCATCTCTTGCTGGCGGTCTTTAATCAGGGCGAACAACTCGCCGAGGACGCTGGGGCCGGACTCGGTCTGTTCGTATTCCTCAGGCAGACCTTCCAGCTTGTTGAAGAAGCATGAGACCTCGCCGGTGTGGCAGGCGGGGCCGTCGGGGTCGACCTTCAGCAGAACGGTGTCCGAGTCGCAGTCGAACCAGGCCTCTTTCAGGTTCAGATAATTGCCCGAAACCTCGCCTTTGTGCCAAAGGTCCTCGCGGCTACGGCTGTAGAACCAGACTTGGACCCCCTCAACCGTGCGCTTCATGGAACCTGGGTTCATGTAGCCCAGCATCAGCACCTGGCCGGTGTTGGCGTCTTGGGCGATGGCGGGCAAGAGGCCCTGATCGTTGAGTTTAACTTTCATAAATGGCCTTTTTCTTTTTGTGTGGGGCGTCCGGTCGTGTGACGCGTTTGGCGGCTGTGACTAGGACTGCAGCCCTTTGTCCAACAGCTTGGGAAGTTCGGACAGGCTGGATATCTGGTTCGGGGGAGTTGGCAGATTTGGGTCTAAGGGCCGGTTCCCACGGTTGATCCAGACCGGGTGAATCCCGGCTTCACTGGGCCCCGCCACATCTTCCAACTGCCGGTCTCCCACATAGGCAGATTCATCGGGTGAAACCCCCAGCCGCTCCAGCATCAACTGGAACAGCTCGGGCCTGGGTTTGTACATCTGGGCTTGCTCAGAGGTCAAGATCGTCTCGAACCCGACTTCCAAAAGCTCCAGATTGGGCAGCAAGAAACCGTCGTCGGCATTGGAGAGCAGGGCTGTCCGGTAACGCATCTGGACATCGGCCACCGCCTCGTTGGTTTCGGGATACGGACTGCGCCGGGACAGATGGCGGAAGAATTGCTCCGTTGCAGCCTGGGCGTCGCCGTCCAGATTGAGGCTGGCGAACGATCGTTCAAATCCGCCTTTCCAGGCGCTGAAATAACTCTGGAAGGGCCGGCTCGGCTCGACGCGGGTGTTGCGGAACTCCTCCTCGGCGGGCAGCCAGCCGGCCCAAAGCTCATCGACGGTCGTGTCCAACCCTTGGTCCTCGATGGTCTGGGCAAAGCTTATCTTGCCCATCTCAAAGGGATTTTGGACCAGGGTCTCGTACATGTCGAAGATTACAGTCGTGATTCGCGGCATCTGTTCTTACCTATCAGTTTTCAATGTTAGGGCGAGGCTAACCGGCCCCGGAATAGGCGGGTCTCACCGGCACGCCCTTGCTCTTGAGGTATTCCTTGGCCTGGTCGATGGTAAACGTCCCAAAGTGGAAGATGCTGGCTGCCAGAACGGCGTCGGCCTTCCCTTCCTCCAAGGCTTGGTACAGATGTTGCAGTTCCCCGGCCCCGCCGCTGGCGATCACCGGCACCGGCACCGCCTCGGATACGGTGCGGGTCAGGCCGAGGTCATAGCCCGACAACTGGCCGTCTTCGTCCATGCTGGTGAGCAGTATCTCCCCGGCGCCTGATTCCACCACCCTGATCGCCCACTTAACGGCGTCTATCCCAGTGGGAGTACGGCCGCCGTGGGTGTAGACCTGCCACCGGGAGCCTTCATCCAAGGCCAGATCGGCGGTCTTGGGAGTGGGCGCTCCGTCCGGGCTGGAGACCCGTTTGGCGTCGATGGCCACCACGATGCACTGATTGCCGAACGCGGCTGCACCCAGATTAACCAGTTGTGGGTCGTTTACGGCGGCGGTGTTCACGCCGACCTTGTCCGCCCCCGCCTTCAGCATGCGGCGAATATCTTCCACCGAGCGGATCCCGCCGCCGACGGTCAGGGGGATGAAAACCTGCTCCGACACACGCTGTACCACGTCCACCATGGTGTCTCTGGAATCGGAACTGGCGGTGATGTCCAGAAAGACCAGTTCGTCGCCGCCCTGCTGGTCGTAGAAAGCAGCCAGTTCGGCTGGGTCTCCGGCGTCGCGCAGTTCGACGAAGCTGACGCCTTTCACGACCCGGCCGGCGTCCACATCCAGGCACGGGATTATACGTTTAGTCAGCAAATGGGGTGTGAGTCTCCAACGGTTCCGTAAGGGTTTAGCGTGTCATGGCAGTATAACACCGTGCCTGGGCGCCGACTATTTCGGGCAAAGCGATCATCCCCATTGGCGTGGCTGGCCGCCTGAGCTAGAATGGCCCTACTTTTTCGCGGCCGTCCGCCTCGGTCGGGACCAACCGGCCGCTCCTTGGCGGTCCGCCCGCGCAAAAGTGCACCGACATCGCAGAGTTTATTTGGAGGGCATCATGGCTATAACCCTTGAGGAAGCCAACCGGATGGTGGCCGGCGCCATCGCCAAGGCCGAGGAACTGAACATCAAGATCAACGTCGCGGTGTGCGACGCCGGCGGACGATTGCTCGCCTTCAACCGCATGGACGGAGCGATCTGGGGCGGGGCCTACGGTTCCCAGGGCAAGGCGGTGGCTTCGGCTGCGTTCGGGCGGCCCAGCGGCGAGCTTCAGGAGCGGGCTGAATCGCCCATAATCAAAGGCATCCTTGGCGCGGAGGGCGGCCACGGCATCCCCAGCCAGGGCGGCGCGCCGGTCATCAGGAACGGAGTCGTTGACGGAGCGGTGGGCGTCGGTGGCGGCACCAGCCAGGAAGACGAAGACTGCGCCAAGGCCGGCATCGCCAGTATCTAGGCGCCGTCCATCGGCTATCGTCGTGGCCAGGTGCTGGAGGTTTACGGAACCAGCGCCGTGACCGCCGCCGGGCCGCCGCTGCCGCCGTCCAGCCGGAGAAGGCCGATCACCAGCAGCGCTCCGTTGGCCGGCATACGGCCAAGGCCGGCCAGGTTCTCCAGCACGATGCGGCGTTGTTTCAGCGCGAAGCGGGTTACTGGGAATCCGGTTTCGTTGCCTGGTTCGACGCCGGCGGTGTCGACGCCGAAGCCGGCCGCGCCCCGGCCTTCCAGTAGAAGCCGGGCCGCGTCCAGCCCAAATCCTGGGAAATGCAGACCTTTGGCCACGGTCCCGCCCAGATATTCCTGGGGACTGGTCCACTTGGTTTCCCATCCGGTGCGGAGCAATGCCACACCGCCGTGGGGCACCGGGCCGTGGTCCGACTCCCAGTCCAGGACATCGTTCATGGAAAGGGCGTAGTCCCGGTCGTCTTGTGCCTTGGCCGTGACGTCGATGACTATGGCCGGCCGCACCAGGTCCTGGGGCGAGAAGCTCTCGTGTCCCGGAGCGCCGGCAAAGAAACCGGCCGGTGCGCTGAGATGCGTGCCTGCATGCTCCCCCATGGAGAACCGGCGCAGGAAGTAGCCGGAAGATTCGAGATCAGCGACGGTATCGAACTCGATGTTGGGGTCCCCCGGCCACAAAGGCATCGCCGCGTTGACCGGCCAACTGAGGTCTAGGACCTTGGAATAAGAGATGGACCCGCCAATGGCGGG